>NZ_JARACH010000009.1:0-168164 GCF_029087445.1 Amycolatopsis sp. La24 | reverse complement strand
GATCTGGGGGTGCTTGTCAAGGCTGGAAAGATGCCTTGACAAGCACCCCCGAACCGCAGGGAGGCTTCGTATCGGGGTGTGGGGGAGGGGCTGGGTGCCTCGATAGCGGGTGCATCGGTCTCGTGGGTGGTCGGGGCTAGCGCCCCAACGCCACATTGGGTGCATCCGACGCACCCAATGTGGCGTTCGGTGCGTGAGATGCACCCAATGCCGCATTGGGGCGGCATCCGAGCGGCGGGCCAGCCGGGCGGGTCCGTGAAGGGCTCCTTGAGGGAATCCAAGTCCGTGAAGGGGCCCCTCACGCCCGGCGGCTGGTCGTGAGGGGAACCCTGAGGGAATCAGAGTCAATGAGGGTGGCCCTCACGGACCTCGGGGCGGGGAGCGCCGGGCTCGCGTCCAGTGTGGACGGTCCGGGGGAAGTTGGGTTGCCGTGTTCGCGGGACTGGCGGATGATGGGCGGCCAGTCCCCGTCCTGTTCCACCGCAGCCCCGGAGGCACGCGATCGCCGGCAACGCCGCCGAACCCGGGCGCACGGTCTTGAGCCGCGCGTTCGCGGTGCTGGATTCGTTTCTTTCCGGCCGACCCGAGCAGACTCACGGCGAGATCACCCGGGCGACCGGGCTCGCGCCTGCCACGGTGCATCGGCTGCTGGCCGAGCTGACCGGGTGGGGCGCGTTGGAGCGCACTGGCCGCGGCCGGTACCGGATCGGGCTTCGGTTGTGGCAGCTCGGGGCGCAGGCGCCGGGCGGGCGGGAGCTGCGGGACGTCGCGCTGCCGTTTCTGCAGGATCTGCTGCAGGTGACGCACGAGGTCGTCCATCTGGTCGTGCTGGACGGGGACCGGGCGCTGTATCTGGAAAAGCTCGAGGCGCATCCGGATGTCGTGGTGACCTCGCGGGTCGGGCTGCGGCTTCCGTTGCACGCGGCGGGGCCGGGCAAGGTGCTGCTCGCGCACGCGCCGCCGGAATGTCTCGAAAGCATTCTCGCCGGCGGGCTGGAGCGCAGGGCCAGCGGGACGATCACGGACCCGGCGCGGCTGCGGCAGGTGCTGGCGGAGGTCCGGCTGCAGGGGTTCTGCATCTCCCGCAACGAGATGACCGAGGGCGCGTCGTCGGTCGCTGCTCCGGTGCGCGGGCCCGGCGATCAGGTCGTCGCGGCGATTTCCGTGGTGGTGCCCAGTTGCACGCCGAATCTGTCGCCGCTCGTGCCGGTGGTCCGGATGGCCGCGCTGGGGGTCACGCGGGCGTTGCAAGGCTGAGGAACTTTTCCGCTGAGTGGAAGAGGGGCTGGGCGGCGGAAGATCGAGCCGGGAGACTCCGGACCGCTCGTTGCCGTCACTGCCGAGGAGAAGTCCGTGAGCCCTGCCCCGACCGTTCGCGACGCCGCGTTCGACGTGCTGCGCCGGTTCGGCGCCACGACGGTGTTCGCCAATCCCGGGTCGACCGAGATCGCGCTGCTCACCGACCTGCCCGACGACCTCGAGTTCGTGCTGGCGCTGCACGAGGGTTCGGTGGTCGGCATGGCGACCGGCTGGGCGCTCGCGAACGACCGGCCCGCGGTCGCGATCCTGCACACCACCGCGGGGCTCGGGAACGCGGTCGGCGCGCTCGCGACCGCGCGGGTCAACCGTGCGCCGCTGGTCGTGCTCGTCGGGCAGCAGGACCGCCGCCACCTCGCGCTGGAGCCGTTCCTCACCGGCCATCGGCTCGACGATCTTGCCCGGCCCACGCCGGTGTGGATCGCGGAACCGCCGCGGGCGCAGGACGTTCCGGGCGCGCTCGCCCGCGCCTGGCACGAGGCGCGCGAGCACCGCGGCCCGGCGCTGGTGATCGTGCCGATGGACGACTGGTCGGAGCCGGCAGGCGTGGACGAGCCGCTGCCCGCCCCGGCGAAGCTGGTCCGCGCGAACGCCGCCGAGCCCGCGGTGCTGGCCGAGCTGGCGGAATTCCTCGGTACCGCAACCAATCCGGTAATCGTGACGGGTGCGGGGGCCGACGACGCCGAATCGTGGCGCGGCCTGACCACGCTGGCGGAAAAGCTCGCGTGCCCGGTGTGGCAGGAGGCGTTCGGGGCGCGCGCCGGATTCCCGCAGGACCATCCGCAGTTCGCCGGGCATCTGCCGCCGGGCCGGGAAGGACTGCGGAAAGCGTTGTCCGGACACGACGCGGTGCTGTCGGTCGGCGCACCGGTTTTCCGCCAGTACCCGCGCGAACCGGGACAGCTGACCGAACCGGGCACCCGCATCGCGGTGGTCACGGACGATCCGAACGAAGCGCACCGCAGCCCGGTCGACCTCGCCGTGCTGGCGCGGCCGTCGGCGGTGTGCGGGCCGTTGGCGGAGCTGGTTCCGGCGCGGGAAGCGGGCACCGAAAAGATCGGCCGGACGGTCGAGTTGCCCGGGGCGCCGGAGGCGGGTGCGCCGCTGGGACCGGACCACGTGTTCGGCCTGCTCGCGCGCCGATTGCCCCAGGACACGGTGCTGGTCGAGGAATCGCCGTCGAGCCGTCCGCTGCTGCACGCGTACGTCCCGGCGCGCGAACCGCTCGGGTTCCTCAGCGCGGCCATGGGCGGGCTTGGCTTCGGCATTCCGGCGGCGATCGGGCTGCGGATGGGCGGGCTGAAGCGTCCGGTGGTCGCGGTGATCGGGGACGGCTCGTCGCTGTACTCGATCCAGTCGCTGTGGAGCGCCGCGCATTACGGCGTCGGCGTTCTCGTGATCGTGCTGTCCAACGGCGGCTACGCGATCATGGACAAACTCGCCGTGCGGCACGGCGAACGCACGGCCGGGGGCGGGAAAGCGCCGTGGCCCGGGTTCGACGAGGTCAGCGTGAGCGGGCTCGCGAAATCGCTCGGCTGCCCGGCGCGGCGCGCGGAAACCTACGAGGAACTGGAGTCGGTGTTGAACGAGGTGCTGCCGACGCTGGCCGCGCGCACGGAGCCGCTGGTGCTGGAAGTGGCGGTGACGGCATGACGTTGCTCGGAACCGGATGGCAGGGCCGGATCTTCTCCGGCGGCTGGATCCCCGGCGCAGGCGGGGAATACGACGCGGTCGAGCCCGCTACCGGGAACACCCTGGCCCGAGTGGGCGCGGCGGCTCCGGAAGACGTCGCCAACGCAGCGGCGGCGGCGCAGGAAGCACAGCGGGAGTGGGCTGCGAAGCCATACGACCAGCGGGCGCGGGTGCTGCGCCGGGCTGCGCGGCTTTTCGAGGACCACGGCGACGAGATCGACGACTGGCTTGTCCGCGAATCCGGTGCCACGCGGGCGTTCGCGCAGTTCCAGACCCGCGCGGTCGCGGCCGAGGAATGCCACGAGGCGGCGGCGCTCGCCGCACATCCGTACGGGGAACTGTTGCGTTCCAGCCAGCCTCGGCTGTCGATGGCGCGCCGGGTTCCGGCCGGGGTGGTCGGCGTGATCTCGCCGTTCAACGCGCCGGTGATCCTCTCCATCCGCGCGATCGCGCCCGCCTTGGCGCTCGGCAACGCGGTGCTGGCGAAGCCCGACCCGCGCACGGCGGTGTGCGGCGGTGTCGTGCTGGCCCGGATCTTCGAGGAAGCCGGTCTGCCCGAAGGCCTGTTCCACCTGCTGCCCGGCGGCGCGGACGTCGGCGCCGCGCTGGTCGAGGACCCGCTGGTGCGCGTCATCGCGTTCACCGGTTCCACGAACGCGGGCCGCAAGATCGCCGCGGCGGCGGGGGAGCGGCTCAAGCGCGTGCACCTCGAACTCGGCGGCAACTCGGCGCTCGTCGTGCTCGCGGACGCGGACGTCGAACAGGCCGCGTCGGTCGGCGCGTTCGGTTCGTTCAACCACTCCGGGCAGATCTGCATGGCGACCGGACGCCACCTGGTCGCCGCCGAAATCGCCGACGACTACGCGGCCGCGCTCGCCGAGCACGCGGCCAAGCTGACCGTCGGCAACCCGGCGACCGGCGACGTCGCGCTCGGCCCGCTGATCGACGCGGGACAACGCGACCGCGTGCACTCGGTGGTCACCGGGAGCGCGGAGGCTGGCGCGAAGATCGCGACCGGCGGCACCTACGAGGACCTGTTCTACCGCCCGACCGTCCTCACCGACGTCCCGCTCGCCGCGCCCGCCTACGCCCAGGAGGTGTTCGGCCCGGTCGCGCCGGTCGTGCCGTTCTCCACAGTGGACGAAGCAGTGCGCCTGGCCGGCGGTACCGAGTACGGGCTGTCGCTGGGCATCCTGACCCGGGACGCCGCGCGGGGGCTGGCACTGGCCGAGCGGATCCCGTCCGGTCTGGTGCACGTCAACGACCAGACAGTCAACGACGAGGCTCTCGCCCCGTTCGGCGGGGTGGGGGATTCGGGAACCGGCTCCCGGCACGGCGGCGCGCAGGCCAACCTGGAGGCGTTCACCGAAACCCAGTGGGTCACCGTGCGCGGCGACCTTCCGCAGTATCCGTTCTAGAAGCAATCCGGCCCAGGTCCCCTCCGACGACGCAGGTGATGACATGACGGTCTCGACTGATCCCCGGGCGCGCCACGCCCGCTGGGTGGCCCCGCTGTGCTGGACGGCGGTGGCGCTCGAAGGGTTCGACCTGGTGGTGCTGGGCGTCGTGCTGCCCGCGCTGCTCAAGGACAAAGCGTGGGGGCTCGACCCCAACACGGCGTCGCTGATCTCCGCGGTCGGGCTGCTCGGCGTGGCGGTCGGCGCGTTCTCGATCGGCCCGCTCAGCGACCTGTTCGGCCGGCGGGGAATGATGCTGCTGACCGTGGCCAGCTTCTCGGTCTGCACGCTGCTCTGCGCGTTCGCGAACGGGCCGTGGCTGTTCGGCGTGCTGCGGTTCCTGGCCGGGCTCGGGCTCGGCGGCGTGCTGCCGACCGCGCTGGCGCTGATCACCGAGTACGCGCGGATCGGCCGCGGCGGCAGCGCGACCACCGTGCTGATGACCGGCTACCACGTCGGCGCAGTGCTCACCGCGCTGCTCGGAATCCTGGTGCTGCAACGGCTCGGCTGGCAGTGGATGTTCGTCATCGGGGCCGCGCCCGCACTGATCCTCGTGCCGCTGATGATGAAGTTCCTGCCCGAATCGAAGGCGCTGGAACGGGCGAAGGAAGCCCGGCGCAACCGCAACCCGCTCGGCGTCCTGTTCCGGCACGGCTACGGCCGCGCGACCATCGCGTTCTGGGTGACGTCGTTCATGGGGCTGCTGCTGGTCTACGGCCTGAACACCTGGCTGCCGCAGATCATGCGCGCGGCGGGCTACGAACTCGGCGCGGCGCTGGCGCTGCTGCTGGTGCTGAACGTCGGCGCGGTCATCGGCCTGCTGGTCGGCGGCCGGGTCGCGGACAAGATCGGCTACCGCCGTTCGACCATCCTGTGGTTCGCCGCGGCGGCGGTGTTCCTGGCGCTGCTGAGCATCAAGCTGCCCGGGGCGAGCGTGTACGCCGGCGTGCTGCTGGCCGGGATCTTCACCTTCAGCTCGCAGGTGCTGGTCTACGTGTACATCGCCCGCGTGTACCCCGCCGAAGCACGCGGCACCGGGCTCGGCGCGGCGAGCGGGATCGGCCGGTTCGGCGCGATGTCCGGGCCGCTGGTGACCGGGCTGCTGCTGTCGGCGGGGCTGGCGTATCCGTGGGGCTTCTACCTGTTCGCGGCGGTGGCGGTGATCGGGGCGCTCGCGATCGCGGCGGTGAACCGGGACCCGGCTCCGGACGCCCCGGCGGACAGTCCGGCGCCGCGCGTGGAGACGGCTCCGGAGAGCTGAGCTATTCGGCGGTCGTCTGGGCGATCCGGTCGCTGTCGGTGTCGTAGTCGAAGAGTTCCGCGTACCGGCCCCAGTCGATCGCCGTGTCCAGTTGCTGCCGGGCGTCGGCGGCGGAGAAGCCACGGCGGAGCAGGTCGAGGAAGAACTCCGCGCGCAGCGTGCCGTCCGAACTGACGGTGAGCGCGTTGACGATCGTGCGGACCAGCGGCGCCCGGTCGCGGACCTGACCGGCGAAGATCTTCTTGCTGGTCTGGATGTCCGCGGTGGTGAAGGCGGTGCCGACCGGGGTCAGGTGCAGGTCCCCGCCCGCCACGAAGAGGAGGTCGAGCAGGGCGGCGGCATCGACGAGCGGCAGCAGGTCGTCGACCTCGAAGCTCAGTTCGGCGGCGAGATCCGGCAGGTCGGCGTGTCCGCCGCGGGCGTGCACCAGTTCCACGAGCCCGGCGAGGCCGCCGACCGACGCGGGCGGCAGCGGCCGTGCGGTGGGTGTGGCCTGCGCGGGTTCGACGGCCGCCGGATCGCGTCCGGTCAGCAGGTCGTAGAGCCGTTCGACCAGCGCGGCGAACGCCGGGGATTTGCGGTCGCGCGGCCGGGCGAGGTCGATCTCCACTTCCGCGCGCAGCTTCCCGGGGTTGGCGCCGAGGACCAGCACCCGGTCGGCGAGCAGTACTGCCTCCTCGATGTTGTGCGTGACGATGCAGACGGCTTTCGTCGGGAAATCGTCGCGCTGCCACAGGCTCATCAGTTCGGTGCGCAGGTTCTCCGCGGTCAGCACGTCGAGCGCGGAGAACGGTTCGTCCATCAGCAGGACGTCCGGTTCGAGCACGAGCGCACGGGCGAAGCCGACGCGCTGCCGCATCCCGCCGGAAAGTTCCTTGGGGTAAGCGGATTCGAAGCCGTCGAGGCCGATCAGGTCGATCGCCTGCAACGCACGGTCGCGGCGCGCTTTCGGCGGGATGCCGCGGGCGGCGAGGCCGAGTTCGACGTTGTCCTGCACGGTCAGCCACGGCATCAGCGCGAAGGTCTGGAACACCATCGCGGTGCCCGGATTGGCGCCGTCGAGTTCTTCGCCGCGATAACGCACGGTGCCGCGGGTCGGGCCGATCAGCCCGGCGATCGTGCGCAGCAGCGTCGATTTCCCGCTGCCGGACCGGCCGAGCAGCGCGACGATCTCGCCCGCGCGCAGGTCGAGCGTGAGGTCGTCGAGGACGCGCAGTTCGTCGCCCGCCGAACCGGGGAAGCTTTTGCTGACGTGCTCGACGGACACGAGGACTTCGGACATGAGGATACCTTTCAGGACAGGGAGAACCGGCGTTCGGCGAGGCGGTACAGCCGCCGCCAGAAGAGCCGGTTGAGGCCGACGACGTACAGGCTCATCACCGCGACGCCGAGCAGGATCCGCCCGGCATCGCCGGAGGCGGTGGCGTCGGCGATGTACGCGCCGAGGCCGGTCGCGGTGAGCGTAACCCCGTTGTAGGACACGATTTCCGCGACGATGGAGGCGTTCCACGCGCCGCCCGCCGCGGTGATCCCACCGGTGACGTAGCTCGGGAAGATCGCGGGCAGCACGAGCCGGCGCCACCACAGCGCTCGCGGCAGCCGCAGGTTCGCCGACGCCTCGCGCAGGTCGTGCGGAATGGCCGAGGCACCGGCGATGACATTGAACAGGATGTACCACTGGGCGCCGAGGCTCATCAGCAGGATGCCGCCCCAGTCCAGGGAAATCCCGGTCGCCACGAGCACGGCGGTGATCAGCGGGAACAGGAAGTTCGCCGGGAACGACGCGAGCACCTGCACGACCGGCTGGGCGAGCCGCGACACCCGCGGGTTCATCCCGATCCACACGCCGATCGGCACCCACACGAGCGTGCCGACGACCACCAGCGTCACCACCCGTGCGAACGTGATCAGGCCGAGCAGCAGCACGTGGCCGATCTCGCCGTACCCGGTGGTCTCGCCGATGAACAGCACCATGCGCACCGCGCCGTAGAGGATCAGCCCGAAAACCACGACGCTGAACACGATGTCCGCGGCGCGCCGGCGGGCGGGGGAGAACCGCAGCGGGTACTCGGCGAGCCCGAAGACCGCCAGCGCGCGGTCGAGCGGGAACACCAGTTTGCCGAGCACCCGGCCGAGCAGCGCCGGGATCCGCGAGCGGCGCAGCAGGTCGAGCACCAGGCTGCGGGGTGCTTCGGCGGCTTCGGAGTTCTCGATGCGGAATCGCTCCGACCACGCGGTGAGCGGCCGCCAGAACAGCACGTTCACGCCGACGACCAGGACCACCATCGCACCGACGGCCAGCAGCACCTTGCCGAGGTCGCCCTCTTCGGAAGCGGTCGCGACGTACGCGCCGATTCCGGGCAGCGCGAACTTCTGGTTGTTGACGCTGAGCGCTTCGGAGGCGGTGAGGAAGAACCAGCCGCCGCCGAAGCTCATCATGCCGTTCCAGACCAGCGGGATCATGCCGCTCGGCACGTCGACGCGCCAGAACCGCTGCCAGCGGGACAGCCGCAGCAGCCGGGACGCCTCGTCCAGGTCGCGCGGCTGCGACACCAGCGAATGGTGGAACGCGAAGGTCATGTTCCATGCCTGCGAGGTGAAGATCGCGAAGATCGACGCGCATTCCAGGCCCAGTTGCGAGCCGGGGAACAGCGCGATGAACCCGGTGATCGTCACCGACAGGAACCCGAGCACCGGCACCGACTGCAGGATGTCGAGCGCGGGCAGCAGGATCTTTTCCGTGCGCCGCAGCCGGGCCGCCGCGGTCGCGTAGACGAAGGTGAATCCGACCGACAGCACGAGCGCGACGAACATCCGCAGCAGCGAACGTCCGGCGTAGTAAGGGAGTTCGGCCGGATCAGTGGACACTGTGGACGGTGCGGTCGCCGGAGTCCACGCCGTGGCGGCACCGTGCGCGAGCCGCACGATCAGCCACAACGCCGCGGCGGCGCCGAGGAACACCGCCACGTCGGCGACAGTGCGGCGCGGCCGGACGAGCGCGCCGCGGGTGGGGAAGGTACGCAGCATTGGTCTAGTTCTCGCTGTCCTGGTCGGTGTAGGAGAGTTCGGCTTGCCAGCGCACGCTGGTCACCGACGGCTCCATGGACAGCCGGCTCACTGCCGACTCCATTTGCTTGTCGTCGCGCTGATCGGCGGACAGTTCGGCGCGCACCTGCACCTGCCCGGCGGTGTCGGTGTTGGTGCTGGTGACCGATTGCAGCGCGAAATCAGTGCGTGCCAACGCCTGCACGAGCAATGCGCGCACGTGCGCTTCGGCATCGTCCTTGGTCACCGCCAGGAAGGTGTACGACGTCGGGGTTTCGCGGCCGGTCGCCGGACGGCGGTCGACCACGCGGCCGAGTGGGCGCAGCGCGATGTTCACCGCCATCACTACGGCGGTGCCCGCGCCAGCGGCCGTGTACAGCCCGGCTCCGGCGAGTGCGCCCACCGCGGCGGAGCACCACAATGTCGCCGCTGTGTTGAGTCCGCGCACGGTCAATCCTTCGCGCAGAATCACGCCCGCGCCGAGAAAACCGATTCCGGAAACAATTTGCGCGGCGACCCGGGTGGGGTCGGCGCTCGCTCCGCTGAACCCGTGCGCGGACAGCAGCACGAACAGCGTCGCACCGGCCGCGACCAGGGCGTTCGTCCGCAGGCCTGCCATCCGGGCGCGGTATTGGCGTTCAAATCCGATCACTGTGCCGAGGCCCACTCCGGCGCCCAGGCGCAGCAACATCTCCGCAGTCGTCATCTGCGCTCCCACTGGTTGGTGCGAAAAGTTCAGAAATAGTCGGGAAAAACCGGAAAAAGGACGGTTACCACCACGCGCGCTGGCGTGCGTAACCGCGTTTCGCTGCCTGGGCGGCCAGCGCGTACCCGGCCAGCACGAGCACCAGCCACAGCAGGTAGCTGGCGGGCAGCGCCTGCATGCGCAACGGTCCCGCGAGCGGCGACAGCGGCACCAGCAAACCGGCGAGCGCGGCGGCTGCCGTCGCCAGCACGACCGGGCGGCTGGCGCGCAGGGGAGTGCCGCGTCCGCGCAGGACGAGCACGACCAGCAGCTGCGAGAGCAGCCCCTCGACGAACCAGCCGGTCTGGAAGAGCAACGGGTCCGCGCCCGCGCCGAAGACGTGCCACAGCACGGCGAACGTCGCGAGGTCGAACAGCGACGACAGCGGGCCGAACACGAGCATGAAGCCGGTCAGCCCGCGGGCGTCCCAGCGGCGCGGTTTGCTGAGGTAGTCCTCGTCCACCCGGTCCCACGCGAGCGCGAGCTGCGCCAGGTCGTAGAGCAGGTTCGACACCACGAGCTGGATCGGCAGGATGGGCAGGAACGGCAGGAACGCGCTCGCGGCGAGCACCGACAGCACGTTGCCGAAGTTCGACGCGGCGGTGATGTTGACGTACTTCAGCGTGTTGCCGAGCGTCCGCCGTCCTTCGGCCACGCCGCGGGCGAGCACGCCGAGGTCGCGTTCCAGCAGCACCAGGTCCGCCGCGTCCTTGGCCGCGTCGGTGGCGGTGTCCGGAGCGATCCCGACGTCGGCGGTGCGCAGCGCGGTGACGTCGTTGACGCCGTCGCCGACAAAGCCGACCGCACGGCCGTTCTCGCGCAACGCGGTAACCACGCGGGCCTTGTGCGCTGGCGTGAGCTTCGCGAAGACGGTGGTGTCCTTGACGATCTCGCGCAGTTCGGCGTCGTCCGCCGCTTCGACCTGTCGGCCGAGCACGACCTCGCCGACCGGGATGCCCGCCGAATCCGCGACGCGCGCGGCCACGTGCCGGTTGTCGCCGGTCAGCACCTTCAGTGCGACACCTTGCTCGCCAAGGGTTTTCACCGCGTTGACGACGCCGTCGCGGACCGGGTCGACGAATCCCACGAAACCGACGAGGATCATGTCGTTCTCGTCAGTTTCGTCAAATCCGCCGAGCCTGGGTTCGACTTCCCGCGCGGCCACCGCGAGCACCCGCATGCCGTGTTCGGCGTACGCGCGCACCAGTTCTTCCGCGCCGATGCGGGCGGCGTCGTCGAATTCGGCGACGACACCGTCGCGGCGCGCGTGGCTGCAGCGCGGCAGGATCTCGTCCGGGTCGCCCTTGCTGATCAGCAGGTGCTCGCTGCCGCGCCGGACCACGACGCTGGCCCGGCGGCGCGCGTGGTCGAAGCCGATCTCGGCGACGCCGGTGAACAGCGCGTCGGCGACCAGGTCGGCTTCGCCGTCGAACAGCGTCTCGATCGCCTCGTCCAGCCGGTCGTGCCGGTCGGTCTGGAAGCGCACCGCGAGGCCCGCGTACTCGGCCGCTTCGCCGTCCGGGCTGCCGGAGTAGTCGACGCTGTGCGCGTAGGCGATCCGGTCCTCGGTGAGGGTGCCGGTCTTGTCGACGCACAGCACGTCCATCGCGGCGAGATCCTGGATGGCGTTGAGCCGCTTGACAATCACCTGCCGCCGGGACAGCGCGGCCGCGCCTCGCGCGAGGTTCGTGGTGACGATGACCGGCAGCATCTCCGGCGTGAGACCGACCGCGACGGCGACCGCGAACATCCCGGCCTGCGCCCAGTCCCCGGTGACTGTGCCGTTGACGACGAGCACGATCGGCACCATCACCAGCATGAACCGCACGAGCGTCCATCCGACGCGGCGCACGCCGGCGTCGAAGCTGGATTCCGCGCGCGGCTCGGCGGATTGCTTGGCGAGCGCGCCGAAGTAGGTTTCGCTGCCCGTTGCGGCGACCACGGCGGTCGCGGTTCCGCCGACCACCGACGTGCCCGCGAAGCCGAGCGCGGGCGTCTCGACGAGTTCGTGCTCCTCGTGCCTGCCGGGCTGGGGTGCCCGCTTCGCGACCGGCAGCGCCTCGCCGGACAGCGCGGACTGGTCGACCACGAAGTCTTTGGCAGCGACAATGCGCACGTCAGCCGGGATCACGTCGCCGGGCCCGAGCAGCACGACGTCACCCGGGACGAGGTCCCCCGTGGGCACCTCGCGCTCGCTGCCGGGAAACTCCGCCGCCGCGCGCCGACGCACGGTGACAGTGGTGGTGATCTGATCGCGAACCGCGCTGATCGCGCGCTCGGACCGGGACTGCTGCCAGAAGCGGAGGCCGACGCTGAGCACGACCATCACGCCGACGGTCACCGCGCCGCGAATGTCGCCGACGCCAGCGAAAACCACGCCGAGCGCGGTCAGCAACGCGACGAACGGGCTCCGCGCGGCGGCCCAGAAACGGGCAGGCGCGCGGTCTGTGCCGTCGATGCGGTTCTCGCCGAAGCGGTGCAACCGTGCG
This sequence comes from Amycolatopsis sp. La24, assembly GCF_029087445.1. Taxonomy (NCBI): domain Bacteria; kingdom Bacillati; phylum Actinomycetota; class Actinomycetes; order Pseudonocardiales; family Pseudonocardiaceae; genus Amycolatopsis; species Amycolatopsis sp. La24. The sequence continues at coordinate 156,158 of NZ_JARACH010000009.1, read as the reverse complement.
GACGCCTCGTTTTCGGTGAGGCCTTTGGGCGAGCTGTCGAGATTCCGGAAAAGAGTGAGCACTGGCGCGTCGCCGTGGGCGCGCAGGGCGGGAAAGCGGGTCATCGGTCGTCCCCTCGAGGTCTGCTGGGCGGCAGCGGACCGCGCGGGGTGCGTCCGGACCTAGATGGCTGCCGGGGTTCCCGCACGGTCGTGCCGACTACTTCCTTCGCCGGTCACCCGGCTCACCTCCTCCGCAAGACTCATCGGCCGGCGCCAGCGCGCCGGCCGGGGACCAGTAGAGCGCAGATCACGAAAACAGTCAAACACTTGTGCAAGTGATGGGGGCTAAGTCACGCTGAGAGCCCACCCGAGAGGATGTCCGTCGTGTCCACCCCATCCCAGCCCCCGCTGGAACCGCTCCCCGCCGACCTGCTGCAAGACGCCGCCGCGACGTTCGGCCTGCTCTCCGCGACCGTGCGGCTGCACCTGCTCTGGCTGCTGTCGCACGGGGAGCGCGACGTCGGCACGCTCGCCGAGGAGACCGGCCAGACCGTGCCGACCGCCAGCCACCACCTGGGCAAACTCAAACTCGCCGGTCTCGTCCGGGCCCGTCGCGAGGGAAAACGGCAGGTCTATGTGCTCGACGATCCGCACGTGCGGCACATCGTCCAGCTGGCGGTGCAGCATCACCAGGAACTGTCCGGCGAGGCCGGGCGGCGCAGCAAGGGCGCTTGAGCTTTCCGGGACGTAGAGTCGGGCCATGGCCGAGCTGAACTTCTACTTCGATCCGGTGTGCCCGTTCGCGTGGATGACCAGCAAGTGGGTCCGCCAAGTCGCCCGCCAGCGCTCGTACTCGGTGGACTGGCGGTTCATTTCCCTGCGGTTGCTGAACGCCCATCTGGACTACTCGACGCACTTCCCGCCGGAGTACGACGCTTCGCACACGTCGGGCCTGCGCTTGCTCCGCCTGGCAGCCGCGGTGCGCGCCTCGCAAGGCCGCGAGGCGGTCGGTCCGCTGTACGAGGCGCTGGGGGAGCAGAACTTCGAAAGCGGTCTGGTCGAGGACACCGCCGAGGCCCGGGCCGCGCACAGCACCCGCTCGGCGGCTGCGACGGCCCTTACGCGCGCTGGCCTTCCGACGGACCTCGCGGACGCGGTCGACGATGCTGCGTGGGACGCGGAGATCCAGCGAGAGACGGACGAAGCGCTTTCGCTGACCGGGAAGGACGTCGGGACGCCGATCCTGCACTTCCAGCCGCCGGAGGGAGTCGCGTTCTTCGGGCCGGTGATCAGCCGCTTGCCGTCGGACGAGGAGGCGGTGGAACTGTGGGACCACGTGGTGGGGTTGGCGGCGTTCCCGGGCTTCGCCGAGCTGAAGCGGAGTTTGCGGGAGATGCCGCAGCTGCCGTCGTTCGGGGTGGGGGCGGGGGAGACCGGGCGGGAACAGGATTGGCATGGCGGGAGCCGGAGGCTGAAGAAGTAGGTGCTGGGTAGGGTCGCGTTATGGACCCGGCTCGGCCGCCCGAGGCCACCAAGTGGACGATCCGCGGAGAACGCGTAGTCGACGACACGCGGCGCTTGCGGCTCAGCGTGGCCTCGGTCGAACTGCCGGACGGCGTGACCTTCGAGCAGTACGTCATGCGGATGCCGAAGGCCGCGATGATGGTGGTCCTCGACGATCACGGCACGTCGGTGCTGATGATGTGGCGGCATCGCTGGATCTTCGACCGGTGGGTGTGGGAACTGCCCGGGGGATACGTCGACCCGGACGAGAACCCGGCGATCACGGCGGCGCGCGAGGTCGAAGAGGAGACGGGGTGGCGGCCTCGCACGAGAGAGCCGCTGGCTTCGCTTCAGCCGAACGTCGGCATCGCCGACAACGAAAATCTCCTTTTCCTGTCCAGGGGCGCGGAGTACATCGGCGGCGAGGTCGACGTCAACGAGGCGGAGCGGGTGGCGTGGGTGCCCTTGTCGTCTGTGCGTGAGCGGATCGCGAGGGGCGAGATTCTTGGCGCTTCGTCGCAGGTCGGTCTGCTTCATGTGATCGCGTTTCCCCCGGACGCGCGCTAAATCGGACGGCCAACTCCGCCCGTCCACCCGTCGCAGCTGATCACGGCAACTGTCGACTTCGTTACACCGTCGGACAATTTCATCCCCCGAACGCGCGAACCTGACACACTGGGAGGTGACGACAACTCCGGGAGTGTCCATGTCGCGCGACAGCTATCGGACAGTTCGTACACCGGACGGCCTCACCCTGGCCAGCACCCTCACCGAGCCGGACGGCAGAGTTCGCCGGGCGGTGCTGCTCGTGCAAGGGGCGAGCGTCACCCGCGAGGAAGGCGGCTTCTTCACTCGCCTCGCCGACCACCTGGCCGAGGCCGGCATAGCGTCGCTGAGAATCGACCTTCCCGGGCATGGCGAAAGCGAAGGCCGCCAGGAAGATCTGACGCTTTTCGCGCTGCTCAACGTGATCCGGGCCAGCATTGAGCACCTTTCCACCGCCGTCCCGGGCGTGCGGACCTCGCTCGCAGCGGCCAGTTTCTCCGGCGGCGTCGCGGCGTACTACGCGGCCAAGCGACCGGACGACGTCGAGCGGCTCGTCCTGTTCAACCCCCTCATTGACTACCGCGCGCGGTTCATCGAGGAGAAGTCCGCGTGGTCGGCGGGCGGCTACCTCGACGACCACGGCGCCGCCGATCTCAAACAGCAGGGCTATCTCGGTCACGGGCCTGGCTTCCGGCTCGGCCGCGCGCTGCTCAACGAAGCGTTCTGGTTCGAGTCGCGCGAAAACCTGCCGCGCATCACCGCGCCGACGCTGATTGTGCACGGCACCGAGGACACCTTCGTCCCGGTCGAGTCGTCGCGGGCCGCGGATCGCGAGCTGACCTGCGAACACCGGCTGCTCCAGCTTGACGGGGCACAGCACGGCTTCGCGGTCCACGACGATCCCGGGTACGCCGATCCGCAGACCCAAGCCTGGCAACGGCAGGTGATCGGCAAAGTCCGGGAATGGCTTCGCTGACGGGTCAGCCGTTGAGCGCCTCGCGCAATTCCCGGACGTCCGGGCGGTTGTGCCACGGCTTCAGCACTTCCACGACCCGGCGGAGTTCTTCCTTGGTGCGGCGGGAGTTCGTTTCCGCGGCTCGCTGAGCGGAGATGAGGCCGGTTTTGGCTGCTTGGTCCGGTTCGCCGGAAAGGGCCAGCGAGTTTGCCATGAGGGACAGGAAGAAACCGTAGTCGCGCCGGGAGAATTGGGTTTCCTTCAACGTTTTCTCGTACAGCTCGACCGACCGGCGCGGTTCGCCCGCTTCGGTGTAGCAGATCGCGGTCTGCATATTCAGCAAGGTCGCGTTGAAGTGCGCGCCGAGGGGTGATTCGGCCGGTCCGGCGTCGTCCAGCAGTTTCCACGCGACGTCGAGGGTGCGGTTGACCTGATCGGCCGACGCGCCGAGCATCGCCTCCGCGCGGGCTTCCTGCTGGGCGGCTTCAGCCTGCAGGCGCCGGGGGAGCGACCAGGGGCCGTTGCGCACCGCCCTGGTGAGGATGAGCATCCGCCGCGGATCGCGTTCGTCGTAGGCGACCTGGGCTTTTTTGAGCAGAATGTAGCCCTGCATCGTGCCGTCGCCCGCCGCCTGCGCCCATTCCATCGCGCGGTCGTGCCAGTACAGCGAATCTTCCATCTGCCTGCGGTCGCGGTAGAGCCAGCCGGCGAACTCCGCGCCCTCCGAACCGATTCGCAGCAGGTTCCGCTGATCCTCGGGCGCCGCGTCGCGGGCGATGCGGTCGATGATGTCCAGCACGCCCAGCGTCATCGGGAGCGTTTTGGCCGGACCGCGTTCGCCGTCCTCGTATTTGTACTGGTCGAGCTGCCGCCGGAAATAGTGCGTGACGGTTTTGTCCATGTACCGCCGGGGATTCTCCAGCGCTCGCGCGACGTGCTCGGCGCTGCCTATTCCCAGCGCGGGCAAAGCCGCGACCGGCAGGCCGTTCTTGAGCAGTGAGCGGCGACTGAGCGGGCTCATGGCGTCCCATTCTGTGGTCGGAACCGCTGGCGGGGCCGCGTCGCCGGGTGCGGGCACGAGCCGGGCGAGGACGCTGGCCGCGACGGTCGCCCGGTCCAGCGGCAGCGCGACCGGACGCCCGTCCACGACGACGGGCAGCAGGACGCTCGGCGCTCCCGGCGGCCTGCGGAGGTCCGCCGGGGTGCCTTCCCGGAGCAGTTCCTCCAGCCGGGCGGGGCTGATGCGCAGCAGCCGGGCGAGCCGGTCGCGGCGGTGCGGACGCGGCTCGGACCGGCCGGATTCCCAGGCACGGATGCTTTTTTCGTCGGCGGGCAGCAGCGCGGCGAGCTTTTCTTGCGTCAGGTTCGCCGCTTTGCGTGCCCGGACAAGTCCTTCTCGCCGTTCGCCCATGGGCGACACCCCTTCGCAACAACGCGGGGTCGCTAGATTACCGCAGGTCACCGTGTGCGGGGCAAGACGATTCGCTCGGTTGCCGCCCGCTTTTCGCCCGGTTTGCTGGCTGGTCCAGGCCACTGGCCGGCCCCATGGTGGGGAGGCACCGCGAAGACACTTCCGCAGCTGAGAGGTGGATCGCATGAAGGCGGCAGCGACGCTCGGCGAGGCGGCCCGCACCGGCCATCCGGCGGTGGTCATCGGGTGTTGCGTGCTCTTGCTGCTGGTACTGCTCTCGATGTGGCTCTGGCACGCGCGCCGGCCGGTGCCGCCCCCGCGCGGGAAGCTGACCGTCCGCGACCTCCAGGCCCGGCTCGACTACGAGGTCCAGGCCGAGATCGAACAAGCCCGGCTGGCCGAATTCCGCCGGACGGCCGAGGAGGCCGCCGCCGAACGCGCCGGCGAGGACACCGACGTCATCCCGAAAGTCGACGACACCGTTTCGCGGGAGGCCGACAACCCGCGAAAAGGGGAGAAACCCGATAGAGCTCGGTGCGGTTAGGAGCGTCCCGCCCATCGCTCACCGCACCGTTATGCCTGCCCCAGCCTGGCGCGGCACGCCACCTCCCCTGGGCTGGGGCAGGCCTCATCAACGCGGGACGGACCCGCTGAATCAACGCCACAGGGCCGCCGCGGCGCGGGCGTAATCGGCGAAGGAGACCGGCGGCCGGCCGGTGATCCGCTGGACGTCGTCGGTCACGTCGGCGGCCCAGTCGTTGCGGATGCCTTCGTACATGGCGGCGTAGAAGTCGGCGACCGGACCGGGCGTGCCCCCGCGGAGCAAGGCGTCGCGGAACTCGGCCGGGTCCATCGCCTGGTACCGCACCGGTTTTCCCGCGGCAGCGCCCACGATCGCGGTCATGTCCGAAAAGGACAGTGAATCGGGTCCGGTCAGCGAGTAGGTCTTGTGCTGATGTCCGTCCTCGGTCAGGGCTGCCGCGGCCGCGGCGGCGATGTCCTCGACGGAGATCGGCGCGACCCGGCCGTTGCCCGCGGGAACCGCGACGACCCCGGTGCGGATTCCGTGCAGGATCGCGGGGTGTTCGGAGAAGTTCTCGGCGAAGACGTTGGGGCGCAGAATGGTCGCGGGCACCGGTCCCGTTTCGAGGAGCCGCTCGGCCTCGTCCAGCGGGAAGCCCTCGCCGGCCAGCCGCGCCGTCGTGGTGGACAGGTGGACCACCCGGCGAACCCCGGCGCTCTTGGCGTCGTCCAGCAGCGCCGCGACCTCGGTCGTGGGGTCGGGGCTGATCGGAAGCCACTGGTAGATCGCGTCCACGCCGTCCAGCGCGGGCGGGTAGGTCGCCGGGTCGCTCCAGTCGAAGCGGACCGGCGTCGCCGAGCCCTCCGGTCTTCCCGGGACCCGGACCGTGTGCCCCTGCTCGGCCAGCAACGACACCACCCGGCGTCCGGTGCGGCCGGCCGCGCCGAGGACAAGAACTGTGGTAGGCACGCGTTCCTCGCAAGGTAGGGTCGAATCGGCAACCACTTCACCGTATGAACGGGTTATCGACGCGCGCCATGACAGCTCTCGACAGATTCATATCCGTTCGGTGCGACGGCGGAGCGAATCGGGTATGGCGATGCCGGTGAAAGCGGTCGGCCGTGACCATGTGGCGGACGTCGTGGGCGATATCGTTGCCGCCCTCCGGCGCGGCGGCGTCGTCTACGGCCGGGCGCTGCTGCGCGCTCCGTGGGGCCTTGCGTTCGAGTCGCGTTCGATCGCCACGATCTACGTCGTGATCGCCGGTTCCTGCGTGCTCGTCCCCGACGGCGGAGATGCGCTGCATCTCGCCCAAGGGGATGTCGCGTTGCTGCCGTCCGGCGCTGGACACGTCGCGGCCGACACTCCAGGCCGATCGGCGCGCACCGTGCGCGAACTGTTCGGTGCCGACCTGGAGGAGCTGTCAGCCACCGACCTCGTCATCGAGGGCGACGGTCCCGAGACCGTTCTGGTCTGCGGCGCGTACCTGCTCGAACCTTCGCCGCAGCACCCGTTCCTGGCGTCGTTGCCCGACGTCGTACGTGTCACGGCGAGCCAGATGCGCGGCACCTCCCTCGCCGCCGCCGTCCAGCTGCTCACCACCGAGGTCGACCACGCCGGCCGCGGCACGCCCGCCGTCGTGGCCTCGCTGCTCGACCTCCTGTTCACCTACACCCTGAGGTCCTGGTTCCTCGGCCAGCCCGACCAGCTGGCCGGGTGGGCCCGCGCGCTCCACGACCCGGCGGTCGGCCCCGCGCTCGCGCTCTTGCACGACGATCCCGGCAAACCCTGGACCGTGGAGGCACTCGCGCACTCCGTCGGCGTTCCGCGGGCCCGGTTCAGCCGCCGATTCACGTCGACTACCGGGCACACCCCGATGGAGTACCTCGGCATCTGGCGGATGACCGTCGCCGCCCGCCTGCTGCGCGAGGGCCAAGCCCCGCTGCGCCAGATCGCCCGGAAGGTGGGCTACGACTCGGAATTCGCGTTCGCGCGTGCTTTCAAACGGGTCGTCGGTCAGGCGCCCGGTCGTTATCGCGCGATGCACCGTCGCGATGAGGGCACCGCTGATACGCGGTGATGATGACGGCAGGTTTATTCGCTGGGCGAGGCGGCGCGGCGCGCGATCACGTCCGCGGTTCCGCCTGTCGCTTCGAGCACGCGGGTCAGGAGTAGCCGAGCCGCTTCGGCAGCGTCCTTGCCCGCCGATTTCGTCAGCCGCGCATCGAGTTGCTGCCGTATCCGGCGGCTGTCGTCGACAAGCCGCCAACCGCGGTCCGTGAGCTGGGCCCGTCGCACCCGGCTGTCCGTACGATCCGGCACCCTCGCGACATAGCCGAGCCGCTCCAGTTCGAGAAGATGCTTCGAGGCCGCCTGCTGGGTGACGCCGAGAAGACCGGCGAGTTCGGAAACGGTGGGCGACCGGTCGATCAGGTGCTGGATCACGTACCCGTGGGAGTTGCGCACGCCGGAGTGGCCCGCCTCGTGCAGCTCCGCCAGGATCGCCCGGTTCGCGGAACTGCCCGCCAGCCAGGCGAGGGTGGCGAGGTCGAGATCGGCCGGGTCCAGGAGAGTCACGGTGCCTACCATGCAATTGACAACCAAGGTTGTACAACTATAGTTGTTCTTATGGACCGCGACTCGGTTGCCCTGGCGACGTCCCTGCTGCGGGCGCTCGAGGCCGGGCAGTGCGGCGAGAATCTCCGGAAGTACTTCGCCCCGACGGCGTCGACCGTCGAGCATCCGAATCGGCTCAAGCCCGCAGGCGCTCGCGCCACTCTGGACCAAATGCTCGCGGCGTCGGAGGCCGGTGCCGGACTGATGTCCAGCCAGCGGTACGACGTGCGCTCGGCCGCGGCGGTGGGGGACATCGCGATCCTTCGTCTCACCTGGAGCGGCGTGATCGCGCGTGACGCGGGCCCGTTCCGCCTCGGCGACGAACTCGTCGCGCACATCGCCCAGTTCGTCGAGACAGCCGACGGCCTGATCACCTCGATCGAGACCTTCGACTGCTACGAACCGTTCGACACCCAATCCGTATAACGACCTATACGCCATCGCAGGAGAGCGTGGCAATCTCCATGCCCGCCAACCGCTCGGCGCTCACCACTACCTCATATGCGTGGAGAAGACCCCCGCGAACCTCGATCCGGAGCACCCCCACCAACCGTCCGGCGGGAGCGAGCACCAGCCCGACATCCCCGTCGATCAGCGCGAGTTCAGCCAACCGCGCAGTCCCGGCGAACAGCTTCGTCCCCTGCGCGACCTCGTCCGCCCCGCGCAACACCGCGGCCGCCCCCGGCGGCAGCATCGCCGGATCGGTGCGCCGGACGACATCCGGAGCGAGCACGGTCAGCAAAGTCGCCATGTCCCCGCCCCGGGCCGCTGCCAGGAACGCCGTCACCACTTCCCGGTGCTCGGCCAGCTCCGCGACCGGCACGACCGGTTCGCCGCGCACCCGCAATCGCGCGCGGCTGGCGAGTTTCTTGGCGGTCGCGGGCGTCCGGTCGAGGATCGGGCCGACCGCGTCGAACGGCACCGCGAACAGGTCGTGCAGCACGAACGCCACCCGTTCGGGCGGGGCGAGCCGGTCCAGGACCACCAGCAGCGCCCGCCCGACCTCGCCGGCCAGCAGGATCTCGTCCTCGGGCACAGCGCCGCCGGCGGCGTCAGGCACCGCGGAGACGGGCGTTTCGCGGCGGGCGCGCAGGGCGTCCAGGCACAGCCGGGACACCGCCGTGGTGAGCCAGCCGCCGAGGTTGTCGACGCCGGACGTGCGATTCAGCCGCAGCCACGACTCCTGCACGACGTCCTCGGCCTCGGCCGCGGAACCCAGCATGCGGTAGGCCAGCGCGTGCAGCCGCGGGCGCTCGTCCTCGAAGCGCCGCGCCAGTGCGTCGTCCATCGGTCACCTTTTCCCGTCTCGATCCGTCATGGGAGTGCCGGCCCGAGGACCAAGGACGAGGAGAGGAACCGGATGACCGTCATGCTAGCGCCCTTGCTGCACGTCGATTCGAGCGCCGACCGCGAGGCGTCGGTGAGCAGGCAGCTGGGCGCGTTGTTCGCCGACGAGTGGCGGAGCGGCGGCGGGACCGTGCGGCACCGCGACGTGTCCGCCGAACCGGTGCCGCCGCTGCGCGAGGCGTACGCGCGGCTCGGCCGCCGGGTGGAACGCAAGGGAGTGCTGTCGCTGGAAGACATCGCGACGCTGATCGCGGACGACGACGAACAGCGCGAATGGGACCTGACGCTGCCGCTGGTGAACGAGGTGCGCGAAGCCCGCGCCGTGCTGATCGGGGTGCCGATGTACAACTTCGGCGTGCCCGCGACGCTCAAGGCGTGGATCGACCGGATCAGCTTCCCCGGCGTGTTCTCCGATCCGGAAACCGGCCGGAAACTGCTGGCGGACAAGGATTTCGTGGTCGTGAATGCTCGCGGCGGCGGATACGGGCCCGGCACGCCGCGCGAGGCGTTCGAGTTCCAGGAGTCGTATCTGCGCGCCTATCTCGCCGACAAGGGCGTGGAGCGGCTGGCGTTCGTGTCCCAGGAGTTCACCCGGGTCGGCGACGTCCCCGCGCTGGACGGGCTCGAGGACCTGGCCGCCGCGTCGCGCGCGGCGGCCAGGTCCCGGGTCGTCGAGCTGGCGCGGGCTATCCGGTGAGGTCGGAGCACTTCCGCGCGTCCGGATCCTTCGCCCCGCCGGGCGACCACCGCACGTTCGCGAACGACGCGGAGAACGGGCCGTCGGTGTAGACGAGGAACGGCGTGTCGATGCTCTCGAAGTCCAGCCCGCTCGCGAAGCAGGACAACGGGATCTTCACCGTCGACTTCTGCCCGGCGGGCAGATCGCCGAACAGCGTCGTCGCGTTGACCTCCGACGAACACGGATAGACGCAGTGCAGGCTGACGACCGTCCGGTTCACCGGCGGCGAATGCACGATCACGTCGAACTCGAGCGCGCCGTCGGCGTTGGGATATCCGCGCAGATCGTCAGTGCCGCCGGGATGCTGCGAATACAGCTGTGCCGCGCCGGTGCCGGTCCACGTCGCCTTCAGGCCGTCGCCCTGGACGTTGACGTCGGCCGGGACCACGGTGATCTCCGGATGCGAAGCGGTGCCGTCCGCGCCGATCTCGGTGCCGCCCCAGTTCGACGCCGAACCGATGAAACTCTTGTACGGCGCGACATCCGTGCGGTCGTAGATCGGCAGGTCCTCGGTCGCGGTGCCGCCGCCGTCGGTCGCACCGCAGCGGGCCGGGCCCTCGGTCTCGTCGAGTTTGCCGACGGTGGTCCGCTGGTTCGAGGTGAGGCCGTAGCCGAGCTTGAACAGCGGGTCGTAGCCGGGACTCCACGGGTTGAGCGGAGTCTGGCAGGCGCTCTTCGGCCACGAGTAGGACAGCTTGCCGCGGTATCCGCCGTGGTCCTTGCCGCGCACCAGCATGTCCGCGACGCCGCCGCCTTCGGTGCCGGGCAGCCAGGCGGCGACGAACGCGTCGGAACGGTTGAGCTCCTTGTTGACGTACAGCGGGCGGCCGCTGACGTACACCGTCACCACCGGAGTGCCCTTGCCGCTGACTTTGTCCAGCACCGCAAGGTCTTCCGGATACAGCTTCGCCGCTTCAAGGCTCTTCCGCTGCAGATCGCCGACGCCTTCCGCGTACGGAGTCTCGCCGACAACAGCGATGACGGCGTCATAACCCTTCGGGTCGACGGTGCCTGTGGGATCGAAGGTGACGTTGGCGAGATCCTCCTTGAGCCCGGCGAGGATCGAGGTCGCGCCGGGGAAGTCCGCGTTGGTGTTCCCGGTGCCCTGCCAGGTCAGCGTCCAGCCGCCGGTCTGGTTCGAGATGCTGTCCGCGCTCTTGCCGACCACGAGCACCTTCGCGTTGCGCGCCAAGGGAAGCACGTTGCCGTTGTTCTTCAGCAGCGTCTGCGACTTCCGCACCGCGTCGCGCGCGAGTGCCTTGTCCGTCAACGCGTCCGGCGAGCCGGCGTACCAGCGCTGCGAAGGCTTGCGCTCCTCGAACAGCCCGGCGCGCATCTTGACCCGCAGGATCCGGGTGACCGCGTCGTCGATGCGGGACATCGGGATCTCGCCCCCGCGCACCTGCGCGACCGTGTTGGCGATGAAGTCTTTCCAGTCGTTCGGGACCATCACGACGTCGATGCCCGCGTTGATCGCGCGCGGGCAGCTGGAGTTGGTGCAGCCGGTCACCTGGCCGATGCCGTTCCAGTCCGACACGACGAGGCCGTCGAAGCCCATCTTGCCCTTGAGGATCTGGTTGAGGACCTTGTCGCTGCCGTGGATCTTGCCCTCGTTGATGCCGAGGTCGGGGTTGGTCCAGCTGTTGAACGACGCCATGACCGTCTGCGCGCCCGCGGCGAGCGCGCCGTAGTAGCCCTGGCCGTGCAGGTTGATCATGTCCGCTTCCGACGAAGCGTTCACGCCCTGGTCCTGGCCGTTGGTCGTGCCGCCGTCGCCGATGAAGTGCTTGGCGGTGCCGATCACGCCGTTCGCGCCGATGCGCAGGCGGGCCCCGGCTTGCAGACCGTTCATGGCCTCGTACCCGTAGGCGCGGGTGATGCGCGGGTCCTCGGAGAAGCCTTCGTAAGTACGGCCCCAGCGGTCGTCCTGCACGACGGCGAGAGTCGGCGCGAACGCCCAGTCCTGGCCGGTCGCGCGGATCTGCCGTGCGGTCGAGTTCTCGACATCGCGCACCAGGCACGGATCGTGCGCCGCGCCGAGCGCGATGTTCTGCGGGAAAACAGTGGAGCCGTACACATTGTTATTCCCGTGCACGGCATCTATGCCCCAAATTACCGGGATCTTTGTCCTCGTGGCCTTGGCCGCGTCCCAATAGGAATCCGCGAGCTTGAGCCAGTCCTGCTGGCTGGCGTGCTTGTTCCCGCCCGGCCACGAGCCGCCGCCGTTGAGCACCGACCCGATCGAGTACTGGGTGACCTCGGCGGGCGTAATCGCGGCGATCTCGGGCTGGGTCATCTGCCCGACTTTTTCCTCCAGCGACATGCCGGAGACGATCTGCCTGATCCGCCATTCGTCGACCGGGTTCTTCGGCATCGCGCTGCGCACCTTGGGCCAGTCGGCCAGCTGGGGCAGCGAGTCTTCGATGCGGGCGCACCCGTTGCGGTCGAGCGCGGGACGGCCGATCTCCGGCTGGCGCGGGGGAGGGGCGGCTTGGGCGGCCTGGGCGGGAACGAGCCCGCCCAGGAGGACGAGCGCGGCGAGCGCGACCCGGTTCCGGGCGCGCGGGGAACGTGGAGGTCTGGCCATCGACAGTCCGTTCTGCGGAGGGCGGCCCGGAGCGGGCCCGGTGATCCTGACCGGGCAAACCGGACTCCGTCAATCCGCCGACCGCAGTGGTTCAGTCCAATAACCGGACAGGAAACGGGACATTCGCGCGGCGCGGGCGCAGGGATAGATTGATCTCGTACGCACTGCAATCAATGGAGGACAAAGCGGATGCGCAAGGAAAAGCCAGACGTTCCGGCCGCTGACGGGACCGCGGACGCGTACTTGGCCGTGCCGGACGGCGGGCCGCATCCCGGGGTGCTGCTCTTCCCGGACGCGTTCGGGCTGCGGCCGCGGATCGAGGAGATGGCCGACCGCATCGCCGAGAAGGGCTATGCCGTGCTCGCGCCGAACCTGCTCTACCGCGGCGGCCGGACGCCGCTGGTGGACTTCGCCGCTCTGGAAGACCCGGAGCGACGGGGCGAGGTCTTCGGCAAGCTGATGCCCATGATCGAGGCCTTGGACACCGAGGCGATCACTCGCGACGCGGAGAAGTACCTGGACTGGTTCGCCGCGCAGGACGGCGTCGCGCCGGGACCGGTCGTGATCACCGGGTACTGCATGGGCGGCACGAACGCGCTGCGCGTGATCGAGGCGTTCCCGGACCGGGTCAAGGCGATCGCGTCGTTCCACGGCGGACGCCTCGCCACCGACCAGCCGGACAGCCCGCACCTGCGGGTCGGCTCGATCACCGGCGAGGTGTACTTCGGGCACGCCGACCAGGACCCGTCGGCCACCGCCGAGCAGATCAAGACGCTCGAGCACGCGCTCGACGAGGCCGGGGTGACCTACCGGTCGGAGGTGTACGAGGGCGCGTCGCACGGGTTCACGATGTCGGACACGGCCGCGTACCACGCCGAGGGCGAGAAGCGGCACTGGGAGAACCTGTTCGCGCTCCTGGAGCGGGTGCGCTGACCTGCGGAAGAGCAGGGCCCGGCACGCGGGACGCGCGCGCGGCCGGGCCCTGCGCGCGGAATCGGCGGCGGCCGTTTACGCTGGCCGCATGGCCGAAGGTGCGCTGTGCCGCGAACCGGTGGAGCTGACCGGGCGCGAGCGCTCGGTCCTGCGGAGCGTCGCGGTCCGCGGGACGGAGCCCGAGCTGTTCTGCGAGCTGGAGGCCGGGCACGGCCACGAGCACGCGACGCCCGTCGGCGGACGCGGCGAGGAGCCGCTGATGTGGCTGCGCTGGTGGCCCGGCCGCCGCGTGCTGGAGACCCGCGCGCGATGCGGCGCGGAGTCCGACGAGGGCGTTTTCTGCCGGGTTCCCGGCGGGCACGAGGGCAGCCACAGCTACGAGCTGGCCGAGCCCGAGGAGGCCTGGCCGCTGGCCGACGCGGGCCTGTTCGCCGGCCGCCGGTAAAGTCGCTCGACATGCGCGAAGGCTTCCAGGACGACCTGAAACAACTCGAAGGGCGTCTGGCGGCGATGGCCGAGGCGGCGGCGGAGGCGATGCGCCGGGCCACCCGGGCGCTGCTGACCATGGACCTGCCGCTGGCCGAGCAGGTGCTCAGCGGCGACGCCGACCTCGACGACCAGCGCGCGACCTGCGAGGACGAGGCGTATTCGCTGCTCGCCCTGCAAGCCCCGGTGGCCGGCGACCTGCGCGCCGTGCTGGCCGCGGTGTACTGCGCGGAGAAGCTCGAGCGGATGGGCGACCTCGCCGCGCACATCGCGGGCACCGCGCGCCGCGGCCACCCGGAGCCGACCGTTCCCGCCGATCTGGAGGCGGTGTTCGCGGAACTGGGCGAGGTCACCTCGGCGATGGCCGAACGGCTCGCCGACCTCGTGCACGGCGAGGCCCGCGGCGGCTACGCCGAACTGAGCCGCGCCGACGAGCGCGTGGACGAACTGCACGCCCGCGTGATGGCGACGGTCACCGCCCCGGACTGGACGCAGGACCAGCGGATCGCGGTCGCGCTGAGCCTGCTCACCCGTTTCTACGAGCGTTTCGCCGACCAGGCGGTGTCGGTCGCGAAGCGCCTGGAGTTCGCCGCGACGGGCGATCTCCCGGGCTGACCTCCGGCGGCGGACCGGCCTGGGCCTGGTTCGACGGACGCGGCGGCGGCGAACCCGCGGCGCGGCCCTGCGGCGGACCGGCCGGACGCGGCTGCTGCCGAGCCGGACGGACCGGCGGCTGCGCGGGCGGACGGTTCTGCGGCGGGCCGTCGACGGGCCGGGCTTGGGGCATCGGCTGCGAGTTCTGCCGTCCCGGAGCGGGTGCGTCCGTTCCACGAGGCGGCGGAGTCATGCGGGGCGGCTGGGGGATTTGCCGTCCGGGAGCCGGGGCGTCCGCCGCGCGGGGCTGGGGCGCGGCCGTGCGGATCGGCTGGGAGTTCTGCCGTCGCGGCGCCGGTGCGTCCGCCGCACCCGGTTGTGGCGCGGCGGTGCGGAGGGGCTGCGAATTCTGCCGCCGGGGCGGACGGACGGGGCGACCGCTGGCGTCGCGGGCTTCGGGCGGGCCGACGCGGCGAGTGGGAGGCGCACCCGCGTCGCGAGCACCCGGCCGAGCACCTGCGGCCTGGGCTGGCGAAGCGTCGCCGTCCGGATCGGGCCGCGCCGTCGCAGCCTCCGCGCCTTCCGGTGCCACGCCCAGCAACCCGAACGGCACTTTGCCCGCGAACCGCCGCACGAGTCCGGCGGCCGGACCCAGCGCGTATCGCTGCAGCAGCAACGCCATCCCGGCCCCGAGCGCGAGCCCGATCAGGACGTCGTGCGGGTAGTGCGCCCCCACGAACACCCGCGAGAAGCCCATCGTCGCCGCGAAGGCCGCGAGCCACGGCGCGCCCTTGTGCCAGGCGAAAGCGCCGCCGAGCGCGACCGCGGCCGCGATGGTGGAGTGGTTGCTCGGGAACGACCAGTCGCCCGGCGGCGGGCAGGCGCCGACGATCGCGTCCGGCGGAAGTCCCCGGCAGGGCCGCTGCTCGTGGACGAAGGCCTTGATGATCTCGCTGAGCACGTAGGCGACCACGGTGGCCGCCGGAACGAGCAGCGCCGCGGCCATCCGCTCGGGCGAGCCGGTCCCGCGCGCCCGCCACCAGAGCCACGCGAAGAACGGGGCCACGAGGACCAGGCCGTAGTGCGTGTACGCCAGCACGAGAGACTGCACCCAGCCCGGCATGGCGTGGGCGAAATGGGTGATCGCGTCGTACGTCTCGCTGCTGGAAGCTCCGGCCGTGGTCGCCATACAACCCCTCTCCGGTCCGCCGGTTCGCCTGGCGGCCATCTCGCGTTCACCCGAAGGTCACGAGCGTACCGAGCGGCGGAGGGGAGCCGGCGACGCCCCGCGAGTCCGCGGGGACGCTCCGGGACGGGTCAGGAGTCGGTGGTGTGCTCGCAGGTCACCGGCTTGCCGGGACCGGGAGCGCTCGCCTTGGCGAGTTCCTTCGTCTTGTCCAGCAGGATCCGGCAGCGCAACGTTGCAGCAGTCGACGGCGTGGCGGTGACCGAGGCTTTCTGTCCGGCGCTGACCACGACGTCCTGTTTCCACGGCAGCCCGAGCGGGCCGGTGAGCTGGTGCGGCGCGACCTTGTCCTCGTAGCGGTTGCCGGATTCGCCGTAGGCGACGCCGGTGGCCGTGGTCTGCTGGTCGGAGGTGATCTCGTAGGTGATCGCCCACGACTTGCCGGTCGGGTTGGAGCACGCGGCCAGCCCGGCGAGCGCGACGGCCGCGCAGGTGGCGGAGAGTGCCTTGGTGATCACGCTGGGACTGTACCGGAGCCCTTCTTCCGCAGCCCGGCGAGGAACGTCCGCGCGGCCGGTTCCTCCCGCGCGGCCTGGGCGAGGATGCCGAACTGCAGCATCGTGACCACGAGCGACGTGCCTCCCGCGGACACCAGCGGCAGCGTCACGCCGGTCACCGGCAGCGCGCCCGAGACGTATCCGATGTTGATCAGCGCCTGCGCGACCAGCAGCAGGGTGGTGGTCCCGGCGACGAGCCGCACCCACGGATCGGCGACCCGCGCCGCGGTGCGCAGGCCGATCACCGCCAGGTAGCCGAAGAGCCCCAGCACCACGAGACAACCGGCGAACCCGAGTTCCTCGCCGACGAGCGCGAAGACGAAGTCGTTCTGGACGTCCGGCAGATAGCTCCACTTCGCCGCGCCGCGGCCGAGTCCGACGCCGAACCAGCCGCCGTCGGCCAGGGCGTATTGCGCCTGCTGTGCCTGGTAGCCGCTGCCGCTCGCGTCGGGATTCGGCGAAAGAAAAGAAAGGATGCGCGCGAGACGATAACTGGCGAAAAGGGCGAGTGCGACGATTCCGGCGACCCCGCCGGCGAGAATGGCGGCGAACAACCGCTTCGGCGCGTCGGCGAACCACAGCAAGCCCAAGGTGATCAGCGCGAGCGTGACCGTGCCGCTGAGATTCGGCTGGGCCAGCAGCAGCGCGCACAACGCGAGCGTCACCGGGATCAGCGGCACCAGCAGATGCCGCCAATGGTGCAGCACCTGCTGTTTCGACACCAGCAAATGCGCGCCCCAGAACACCAGCGCGACCTTCGCGATTTCCACTGGCTGCAGGGTGAACGGCCCGGCGGAAAGCCAGCGTTGCGCGCCGCCGTGGTCGGAACCCAGCGGGGTCAGTACCAGTAGCAGCAGCACCACCGCGGCGGCGAGCGCCGGGGTGGCGGCCTTGCGCAGCCGGGAAAACGGGACGCGCAGTCCGAGCACGAAGGCGACCACGCCGAACGCGACGAACGTCAAATGCCGGAAGAACGCTTGGTACACCCCGGTTCCAGGGGCAGGGGAGGACGACAGCGCCATCACCGCGCCGAGCAGCGTCAGCAGCGCCCAGATTCCGACGATGATGCGGAACGACGCGAGCGGATGCGCGAAGAACTGCCCGATTGCGTGCCGTGCCGGTTTGCGGTCCCGTTCGGTTGGCGATTCCACTTGCGCGAGTGTGTGCCGTATCCGCTTCGCGGTGGCCGACCGACTCGCCGGTGTGCGGAAAATTACCGCTCCGATTTCCGATTGGCCTCGTCGACCTCGGCCATGTGTTCCTCCGCCCACGTGCGCAGCGCCGCGAGCGCGGATTCCAGGGACGTGCCCAGGGCGGTAAGCCGGTAATGCACCCGCGGCGGCACCGTGTCCTCGACCCGCCGCGTGACGAGGCCGTCGCGGACGAGGCTTTGCAGCGTCACCGAGAGCATTTTCTGCGACACCCCGGGGATGCGGCGGCGAAGATCCGCGAAGCGCACCTCGTCCGGCGCGGCCTCGGCGAGGATCTTGACCGTCATCGACGTCCACTTCGTCCCGATCCGGTCGAGCAGCCGCCGCGTCGGGCAGGCCGGGTCGAACAGATCGCCGCGGGCGGAGGGGGTCACCTCGGGCTCACCACCTGTCGGGAAAGTGCCGTCTTGGCGGCAGCCTTGGAGTTACCTACCGTGTGCTGGTAACCAATGGTAACCACAGGAGGCGCGATGAACGCGGTGCGGCAGGTCGAAGCGAACGGGGTCCGGCTGAACGTCGCGGTCGCCGGGAACGGTCCCGCGCTGGTGCTGCTGCACGGATTCCCGCACACCTGGCAGCTGTGGAGCAAGGTCATCCCGACCCTCGCCGAGCGGTACCGGGTGCTCGCGCCGGACCTGCGCGGGCTGGGCGCGAGCAGCCGTCCGGAGAGCGGCTTCGACGCTGGGACGGTCGCCGCTGACGTCGCGGGCCTGCTCGACGCGCTGGGGGAGCCGGATGCCGAGGTGGTGGCCATCGATCTGGCGGTTTCGAGCGCGTTGCTGCTGGCGTTGCGGCAGCCGGAGCGAGTGCGCCGGCTGGTGCTGATGGAGTCGCTGCCCTGGGGTTTCCCGGCGAGCCCGCCGTGGTGGTTCGGCTTCCACGCGGTGCCGGGCCTGGCCGAGACTGTCCTTAATGGACACGAGGCGGAGTACGTCGGCTGGTTTCTCGAGCAGGGCACGCTCGGCCGCGGCGTTCCGGCGGACGTCCAAGCCGCCTTCGCCGAGGCGTATACCGGCACCGACGCGCTCCGCTGCGCCTTCGAGTACTACCGCGCGATGCCGGAAAGCGCCCGGCAGCTGACCGAAGCGGCGGCGAAGCGGCTGATCGTCCCGACGATGGCGATCGGCGCGAACCCCGTGGGCGATGCGCTGGAGCAGCAGTTGCGCCCGATCGCCGACGACCTCACCGGGCACGTGCTGGCGGACTGCGGGCACCTGATTCCGCTGGACCGTCCGCGCGAGTTCCTCGATCTCCTGCTGCCGTTCCTGTCCCGGGAGATACTGGCCGGGTGTCGTTGACGTCCGAACTGGCCGACCCGCGCGGGAAACTCGCGCGCTGGTGCGCCCGCGTCTTCACCGGCACCGCAGCGGCCGCGCGCCGGGTCGAGGAGGCGGCGAACGGCGTCCGCCCGGTCCGTCCGGCGCTCGCGCGGCCGCCACGGCAGCACTGGGCCGAGATCGGCGGTGCGTTCGGCCAGCGGATCGCCGACCTCGTGCAGCCCGCGCCGCCGTACTACGCGCTGCTCGGCATGGTGCGGGCGCAGTGGGGCAGCGGCCCGTGGGCGCACGCGCAAGCCGCCCAGTACCCGACGCACGACGAGCTTCCGCCGGAGTACCAGGCGCGGGCGCTCGGCATCCGTCCGGCCGCGGCGACCTGGCTCGACCTCGGCGACGGGCTGCCGGACGGCGGGGCGCTGCCGGGCGCCGAGGAGCTATGGGGCGAACTGCTGGGACGCGCGCGCCGCTACCAGGCGCAGCACGCCCCGCCCGGCATGCTCGGCGGACCGGGCGCGGAAGCCGGGCTGGCGCGGACGAACTGGGTGCTGTCGGCGTGCGAGGACATCTACCGTTCGGGCCGCATCGACCCTCGCCTCGCCCGGGTCGTCGACGGCGGCGGCACGATCGCGGACCTGCGCGCCCTGCCCGCCGACGCACAGGTGACCGAGCTGGCGGAACTCTCGAAACGCTTACACGACAACGGCGCGCTGTGGGAACTGCGGCGGCTCGGTGGCGCCCCGCCGGAGGGCTATCCGCTCGGGATCGCCGGGCCGACCATCGTGCCCGGCTGGGCCGACGGCGACCTCTTGCTCGGGAAGCTCGACCCCGAAGCGGGGATCGCCGACGGCACGCTGCTGGACGTGAAGACCGTGCTGACCGTCGGCGATCCGGACCGCGCCGGGCGCTGGCTGTGGCAGATCCTGCTGTATGCCTGGCTCGACGTCGCCGACCTCTACCGGATCCGGGAGGTCGGGCTGCTGCTCGGGCGGCACGGCAAGCTGGTCTGCTGGCCGGTCGACGAGCTGGCGGCGGACCTGCTCGGCGGCGACGGCCTGGTCGATCACCGCCGCGACGAGTTCAGGGACATGGCGCGCGGGCTGCTCGACTCGGCCGGGCTGAGCTTGGCCGACGGCTGAACCGCGGGCTTCTTCCCCGCGCCGCGGCCGGCGAAGCACACCGCGCCGAGCACGATCACGCAGCCGACGAGCTGCAGCGGGCCCGGCCGTTCGCTCAGCAGCAGGAAGCCGAACGCGACCGCGCCGACCGGCTGCAGCAGCATCATCGTCGCGCCGGTCGAGGCCGCCAGCCGCGGCAGCGCCCCGGCGATCAGCAGCCACCCGACGACCTGGCCGACCAGGGCGAGCGCGGCGAACCAGCCGAGCGAGGGCAGGCTCGGCGCCAGGTCGAGGCGGCCGAACGGCAGCCCGAGCACGACGGAGACGAAGCCCGCCGACACGGTGGCCAGCGACAGCGAGCGGACCTGCGTCGCGGGGGTGCTGCTGAGCCGGAGCAACAGCAGGTACGCCGAGTAGCCCGCTCCCGCGGCGAGCGCGAAAACCATGCCCAGCACCGGGTTCGAGCCGGTCATCGACGAGCCGAACACGCCGCCGGCGAGCACGATCCCGCCGATGAGCGTCGGCGCGACGAACTTGAACCGCGGGTCCGGCCGCTCCTTGAGGAACACGAACGCCAGCAGCGGCACGATCACCACCTGCACCGAAAGCAGCATGGTCGCGACGCCCGCGCCGACGCGCGGGATCGCCTCGCCCCACAGGACGAAGTCGAGCCCGAGGCCGAGCCCGGCCAGCAGCGGCAGCAGGATCTTCGCGCGCTTGCGGGTCCGCCGCGCCTCGCTGAACGCGAGGATCGCGAGCAGCGGCAGCGCGAGGGCGCAACGCCAGAACGCGCTGGTCGCGCCGCTGGCCCCGGAAACCTTGATGAGCACCGAGGTCAGCGCGATGCAGAGGCAGCCCGCCGCGGCCAGCAGCCGGGGGTCGGCGCGGCCGGTGAGCGCGGCGATCGGGCCGGCGGCAGGCAACGAGGCGGATTCGGTGGTCATGCCTTCTATGGTGGGGGCGCTAACTATCAAGGACAAGTGAATGTTCCTGCGTAAAATCCGGTAGCATTCCTACCGTGTTCAGTGTGGATCGGATGCGCGCCCTGCACGCGGTCGCGCAGCACGGCTCGGTCGCCCGCGCGGCGGCCGCGCTGCACGTCACGCCGTCGGGGGTGTCGCAGCAACTGGCGAAACTCGAACGGGAAGCGGGGCTGGCGCTTTTGGAGCCGCGCGGCCGGACTGTGCGGCTCACGCGCGCCGGGCAGGTGCTGGTCGGGCATGCCGAACGCGTGCTGGCTCAGCTGGCCGAGGCGCGCACCGATCTCGAGCGGCTGCGCGAGGACGTCTTCGGGCCGCTGCGGATCGGGTCGATCGCGACGTGCGTGCACGCGCTGCTGCCGCCCGCGCTCGCCATGCTCACCGAACAACACCCGCGGCTGAACGTGACGCTGGGCGAGGGCGAAGCCGAACAGACGCTGCCGAAGGTGCTCGCCGGGGACCTCGACGTGGCGGTGTTCGAAAGCTGGGCGGACCGGCCGACCGTGGTGCCGGCGGGGATCACGCAGGTCACGCTGTTCTCCGACGTCGCCGATCTCGCGCTGCCCGCCGGGCACCGGCTCGCGCACCGCCGCACGGTCGATCTCTCCGAGGTGGACGACGTGTCGTGGATCAGCTGGACCGGCCGTTCCGGCTGCTACGAATGGCTCGTGCACGTGCTCCGTTCGCAGGATCTGGAGCCGCGGATCAGTTGCACCATCGGGAGTTACGTGACGCAGCTGGCGCTCGTCGCGGGCAATGTCGGCGCCGCGCTCGTCCCGCGGCTCGCCCGCGGACCGGTGCCGGACGGCGTCCGGATGCTCGCGACGCGGCCGGTGCTGAACCGCACGATCATCGCCGCGTGCCGGTCCGGCGAGGAGGCGCACGGCGGGGTCCGGGCGGCGCTGGAGGCGCTCGGCGAGGCGTCGGCGGCTTATGTGAACCGCTGAATCTCGGTGCGCGGCTGCCTTTTCCGGCTGGTTCGGCCCTAGAGTCGGAATCGACGAGCAGGGGAGCCGCCCATGACTGCCGAGGATGCCGCCCGTGCCTTGCGGGCCCGACTGCCCGCCGGGCAGGTGCACACGTCCGGCCCTCAGTACGAATCGGCGGCGGCGGTCTGGAACGCCGCCGTCGTCGCGCGTCCGGCGGTGGTGGTCGAATGCCGGCGCACGGCGGATGTCCAGGCTTCGGTGCGTGCCGCGCGCGAACTGGGTCTGCCGCTGTCGGTGCGCAGCGGCGGGCACGACTGGGCCGGACGCGCGATCGCGGACGGCGGGATCACGCTCGATCTGCGTCCGCTGAACCGGGTCTCGGTCGATCCCGGGCGGCGCGCCGCGGTGGTCGGCGGTGGCGCCCGGGCCAACGATGTGCTGGCGGGAGCGGAGGCGCACGGCCTGACCGCCGTCGTGGGCACGATCGGCACGGTCGGGTTCGCGGGGCTCGCGCTCGGCGGCGGATACGGTCCTTTTCTGGGCAAGTACGGCCTCGCCTCGGACAATCTGCTCGGCGCCGAGGTCGTGCTCGCGGACGGCGAGGTCGTGGTCGCCAACGCTTCGCGGTTGCCGGACCTGTGGTGGGCGTTACGGGGCGGCGGCGGGAATTTCGGCGTAGTGACCGCGCTCGGCGTGCGCTTGCACGAGGCACCGCAGATCACGACCGGCCCGGTCTGGTACCCGGCGTCGGACGCGGCCCGGGTTTTCGCTGCGGTAGCCGAAATCCAGGCCGACGCGCCGGACGAACTCACCGTGCAGACCGGTGTCCTCGCCGGTGCCGACGGCTCGCTGTGCGTGCTGGTCTGGCCGACCTGGTGCGGGGCCGCGGATCCCGAGGGCTTCCTCGCCCGCCTCGGACCCCCGCTCGCCTCGCAAATCGAGCCGGTGTCGTCCTATGCGGCGGAGATCGCGCGGCGGGACGCGATGTTCCCCAACGGCCGTTCAGTCACCATCCGCACGCGGTCGCTTCCGGCGTTCACGCCCGAGGCCGCGTCAGTGCTCGTCTCGGGCGCGGAAGCCCGGACCTCGCCGATGTCCGGACTGTCGATCCACCACTTCCACGGCCTCGCCGCCCGGATTCCGGCCGCGGACACGGCGTTCCCCGTGCGGGAGGACCACCTCATGGTCGAGATCCTCGGGCTGGGGGAGGGCAACGACGACCGAGCCTGGGCGGATGCCACGTCGGCGGCCTTTGCCCCCTATGCGTTGCCCGGCGCGTACGCGAACCTGCTGGGCCCGGACGTCCCTGCGGCGAACGTCTTCGGCCCCAACTCGGCCCGGCTGCGGGACGTCAAACACCGCTACGACCCGGACGGGGTTTTCCGCGCCATTCCGCTGGGCTGACCTTTTTGCCGAGTACATTGGTGAAAAAGACGGCGGAAGGAGGCGGGCCGTGGCGTATGTGATCGCGGAGCCGTGCGTGGACGTGATGGACCGGGCGTGCGTGGACGAGTGCCCGGTGGACTGCATCTACGTCGGCGAACGCTCGCTGTACATCCATCCGGACGAGTGCGTCGACTGCGGCGCGTGCGAACCGGTGTGCCCGGTCGAGGCGATCTATTACGAGGACGACCTTCCTGAGCGGTGGCGCATCTACGCCGAGGACAACGCCCGGTTCTTCAGCGAAACCCTGCCCGGCCGCGACGGGCCCCTCGACAGCCCCGGCGGCGCGGAGAAGCTCGGCGACCTCGGGGTGGACACGCCCTTGGTCGCCGGGCAGCCACGACCGGACCTTTCCGCGCAGCAGTAGTTCGCCCCGCACACTTCCACGAGCGCGCACCCGCTGTACCCCATTTTGGATGGCGGAGAAAACCTCATTCAACTCGGTTAAACTGGTCGGCATGAGCGAGCAGACGCTGACCGATCCGCCCGCCTCCCGCGCACTGGGCGAGAGCCGGGCCCGGGTGCTGGCCGCACTGCGGTCGGCGGACGCTCCGGTAGCGGTGCAGGACGTCGCCGAACAGGTCGGCCTGCACGCCAACACCGCGCGGTTCCACCTGGACGGCCTCGTCGAATCCGGCCTCGCCGAACGCCGAACGGAAGACCGCACCCGCCCCGGCCGCCCGCGGACGGTCTACGCCGCGATCGCCGAGGAAGCAGCCGAGGGACGCCGCAGCTACCGCCTGCTCGCCGAAATGCTGACCGGCCTGATCGCGGAAAACGTCGCCGACCCCGGGAAAGCTGCGGAATCCGCAGGCGAAGCGTGGGGCCGCTACCTGGCCGACCGCCCGCTGCCGACCCGCCGCGTCGACGAGGCCGAGGGGATCCGCCGACTGTCCACCGTGCTGAGCGACGCCGGTTTCGCTCCGGACCCGTCGGGTTCTCCAGAGCAGCCGGTGATCCGGTTGCGGCACTGCCCGTTCCGAGAGATCGCGGAAGAACGCCGGGACGTGGTGTGCGGCCTGCATCTCGGGCTGATGCGCGGGGTGCTGGAGGAGGTACGAGCGCCACTGACGGCGGAGCGGTTGGAGGCGTTTGTCGAGCCGTCGTTGTGTTTGGCGCACTTGAAGCCTGTTGGTAAGCGTCGTCGCTGACCATGCGCACTGTTTGCCGGTTCGACGCTGGATTTTCCGCGGCGGGTCGCAGATTCGCGGCGGCCGGATGACCGTTTTCTGTTGCACGGCAATCAGTTCGCGATGGCCATGGGCTTTCCGTCCGAGTGTCGTGGCTGGGCGGGGGTTTCTGATGCACCAGCAAGCCCGTCCGCACCGGCCAGTTAGGCGCGAGGCACCAATTCGCGGCAGCCAACGCAATTCCGCCCGCAAAGCGCAGCAGCCGGGTGCGCGTTTCCCGTTGCGCAGCAAGCCGGTCCGCGGCGGCCGGGGCGGGGGAGACCGGCCGCCGCGGGGAGGCGCGCCGAAGGGGGGTCGGCGCGGGTATCGGGGGTCAGGCCGGGACCGCGGCGCGGCCGATCCGGACCTGCCACTTCTCCGGCCCGGATTCCACGTACTCCCACGTGAAATCCTCGCCGTGCGTAGCGGTGAACTCGCGGCGCAGCGGCTTCGGGTCGTGGTTGTTGACGAGCACGAACGATTCCCCGGGCGCGAGCCGCGCGTAGCGGCCGAAGATGCGCGGATGCCGGGTGCCGTGCGGGATTTCGCGGACGTCGAGGACTTCCGCGCGGTCCAGTTCGCCGCCGTCGAGGAGGGTGCGGAGGTCGTTGACCAGGATGGGGACGTCGGCGCCGGGGAGATCGGCCAGCGCGGGCAGCAGGACGCTGGTTTCGGCGTCGAGATAAGCGCCGAGAAGCGCGTCCAATGCCTGCGCGGCATGGCTGACCTGGGCCGAGGTGTCGGATTCCCGCAGTTCCTCGACGGTGCGGAGCACGGCGTCCTGAATCCGCCGCAAGGCGCGGACCAGCAGGCGCGTCGCGGGGGCGCCGGCGGCGGTCGCGTTGAGGACGCGGTCCGCGGCGGACAGGTACTCGGTCAACCGGCCCGTCGCGAACTCGATCAGCCGGGCGTTGGCCTCCTCGCGGGCGCTGCCGTCGAGCTGAAGTTCCGTGACCACGGCGGCTTTTTCCCGGTACTGGGCCAGCACCCGGCCGGATTCGGCGCGGAGGGCTTCGCTGGCGCGGAACGCGGGGTCGGTGCTGGTGCCGCTGATGTACACCTCGGACGAGCCGGTCACGGGAACCTCCCGGAAAGAGTATTTACGAGAATACTAGTGCAAAAGAACGGGCTTGCGGGCGTGACCTGGGACTCAGGTCGGGCCGATCCGCGCGAGGACGAGTCCGACCGGGATGCTGACGAGCAGCAGCACGACGAGCGCCTGGAAACCGTGCCGGACCCACCGGGTGCGACCGTCCGGCGAACTGCCGCGCACGCCGAGAACCAGCAGTGCCAAGCCGACGACCAGAACCGCGCCGCCGACGTCCACCACGGGCGTCACCCCGGAGAGCGTTCCGCCTAGTGCGACGGCATTTCCAAGATTCCAAGCCGCGACCTGGGCGGCGACTAGCCGACGGGACGGCAGCGCCGGGGCGAGCAATGCCTGCCCGACCCCGAGTCCGAGCTGGGCGATCCCGCCGACGAGGACCAAGTACGCGACCGCCCACGCACCATGCGGCGTCGGCTGCGGGGCGATGACCGCGGACGCCAGCCCGCCAGCGATCGCGCACCCGAGGCCGAGCACGGCGAACGGGGCCGCGGCGGCGATGCGGGGAGTCATAGATCCAAGTTAGCCTAGTGAAAAAAGAACGGCTCGGACCGGTCGGCATACTGCGGGCTGGACCGGAAAATTCCCTGCTGTGACGGGATTCGCGCCAGGTCGGCAGCGGGCGCGGGCGGCTGTTAGGTTCGCGGACGTGACAACAAACGCGATGCGGGCAGTCGTCCACGAGGGCGCGGCGGGAGTCGGCGGGGTGCGGGTCGCGGAGGTTCCGGCACCGGCGCCCGGTCCGGGTGAAGTGCTGGTCCGGCTGAAGGCGGCCGGGCTGAACCACCGGGATCTGTTCATCGTGGACAGTCGCGGCCCGGCTGACCCCTGGACCGTGCTGGGCTCGGACGGTGCCGGAGTGGTCGCCGCCGCCGGTGCGGACGCCGCCGTCGAGGTTGGTACCGAGGTCGTCATCAACCCGTCCCTCGACTGGGCCGAGCCGGACGTGGTCCCGGAAGTCCCCGCCATTCTCGGAGTGCCGACGAACGGCACGCTGGCCGAATACGTCGTCGTCCCGGCGCGCAATGTCGTGCCGAAACCCGAACACCTGAGCTGGACCGAAGCCGCCGCCCTCCCGTTGGCCGCGCTCACCGCGTACCGGGCGCTGTTCACTCGCGGCGGGCTGACCGCAGGGGAACACGTGCTGCTGCCGGGCATCGGCAGCGGAGTTGCGACTTTCGCCCTCGCCATGGCGAAAGCCGTGGGCGCGACGGTCAGCGTCACCTCCCGCAGCCCCGAAAAGCTCGCCAGGGCAACGGAACTGGGTGCCGACCGCGCGATCGGCAGCGGCGGCGACTGGGCCGCCGAACTCGGCGCACCGGTGGACCTGGTCGTGGACAGCATCGGTTCGGCGACCTTCGACGCCTGCCTCTCCGTCCTCCGCTCCGGCGGCCGGATGGTGACGCTCGGCGCGACCACCGGCCCGGATGTCGCGCTGTCGCTGCGCAATCTTTTCTTCCGCCAGATCAGCCTGCTGGGCACGTCGATGGGCAGCGCGCGGGAGTTCGCGCAGATGGTCGCGCTGGTCGCGGAACATCGCGTACGTCCGGTGGTGCACCACGTCTACGACCTGGCCGACGGGCCGCGTGCGCTGGCCGATCTGGCGGCGGGGGACCAGTTCGGCAAGCTGGTGGTCGCGATCGGCTGACCTCGGCCGTTTTTGTCGGTGCCTCGTGGTGAACTGTGGGCACGAACCAAGGGAGGGGAACCCTGATGAGCAAGCGCTGGAATCCCGAGACGGTCGCGGGCCCGGTCGGCCGCTACAGCCACCTCGCGCAGATTCCTGCTGATCACGAGCTGGTCGTGGTGGCCGGGCAGATCGGCGCACGACCGGACGGCACGCTCGCCGGGCCGGACGCGGAAGCACAGACGCGCGAGGCGCTGGCGAACATCGAACGCGTGCTCGCCGCGGCAGACGCCGGGCCGGAGCATCTGGTGAAGATTTTCAGCATGGTCGCCGGCACCGAGCACCTGCCCGGTTTCCGCGCCGCGACGGGGGACGTGTTCAGCCGCTGGTTCCCGGAGAGCGACTGGCCGACGCAGTCGCTGATCGTAGTGTCCGCGCTCGCGAAACCGGAGCTGGCCGTGGAAATCGAGGCGATGGCCGCGGTGCCCCGATGACCGTCACGCTCGGGCCGCTGCGAATCGATGCGGTCACCGAACTGGACCACTGGCCGTTCGCCCCCGCCGAGCTGTTCCCGGCTGTCACGCCCGAACAACTGGGGGACCACCGCGGCCACCTCGACCTGTCGATCACCACGTACCTGGTGCGCACGCCGGACCAGACGGTGCTTTTCGACGCCGGGAACGGCAACGCGAAGGAACGCCCGGTCCTGCTGGCACATCACCAGTTCGACACGCCGTACCTGGACCGCCTGGCCGCGACGGGCGTCATGCCGGAGGACGTCGACGTCGTCATCGCGACCCACCTGCACCCAGACCACTGCGGCGGCTTCACCCAGCTGGTCGACGGTTCGTGGGACCCGACTTTCCCGCGCGCCCGGTACCTGATCGCGGCCGACGAATACGGCTGGCTGCAAGAGGTACACGCCGCGGCCCCCGAAGGCGGGGTGGCAGCTGACCTGGCGAGGACATTCGAAGACAGTGTCCTCCCGGTAGTGGAGGCAGGCCTGGTCGAACTGATCGACCTCCCGTACGAGGTAACGGACGGCATCACCCTGCGTTCCCTGCCCGGACACACCACCGCCCACCTGATCGCCGAACTCAGCGGCGGCGGTCAGCACGCGCTGGTGAGCGGAGATGTGCTGCACCACCCGTTCCAGTTCTCGGACCTGACGCTGGCCCAGGGCGGCGACGTAGACCCAGTCGCTGCCGCGGAGTCCCGACGGACCCTGTGCGAACTGGCCGTCGAACGGGACGCCCTTCTTCTGCCCGCGCATTTCGAGCCCGGCCGAATCGACCGCGCCAGCGACGGTTTCCGCTACCACCCCGCCCCGTTAGGAGCCGCCTGACCTTTGCTCGCGGGGCCGTGTCGATTCGATGCCGTCCCGTTCGACGCATAGGCATGACTGACTACGAACCGATCTCGACCCGCAACCTCGACCGCTACGGGAACGCCCCGCTGCCGTGGAGCCGCGCCCGCGATGTCCTGGTTTCCGACACCCCGACCGCCGACCTGACGTTCTTCGTCGCGACCGTCCGCCCAGACGGCCGCCCCCACTCGGCGGGCGTAGGCGCGGTCTGGGTGGACGACGCCCTGTATTTCGTCGGCGGCCCGGGCACGCGCCGCTCGCGGAACCTCGCGGCCAACCCGGCATGCAGCATCTCGGTACGCCTGCGCGGCCTGGACCTGGTCCTCGAGGGCGACGCCCACCGCGTGGTGGACACCGACACCGTGGCGCACCTAGCCGAGGTCTACCGCTCCGGCGGCTGGCCAGCGACGGCGTCCGGGGATGCTCTGACGGCACCCTTCAGCGCTCCGAGCGCAGGCCCGCCGCCGTGGCACCTGTACCGGCTCACCCTGCGCCGCGCGGTGGGAGTCGCTTCGGAGGAACCACACGGAGCGACGTGCTGGGAGTTCGCCGGAGCTTGAGCCCGCGGCCCGATCCCGCGGCGGGTGTCGTCGGCGGAGCTGTCTACCGGGAGTTCGCGGGCGCCGACGGGCGTCTGCCGGACGACGAGCCGTCGCCGACTTGGTTGCTGCCGTGTGCGGGGAACCTGTCTGACGGCGAGGCTGACACAGTCCGCGCGCGAGACCGCGGTGGCGTTGGCCGGTCCCGTGCGCGGCGAGTCTGCCGGGTGCCGAGAGCCGCGTGCGGGGAGTCTGCGGGACACGGAAGCGCGCCGCGGCAGGCGGGCTGTGGCCGCGTGCGCGTGACGATGAGTCTGTCGTGACGGTGATGGCGGCTGCCGCGTGCGAAGTGGCCGTGGCGGGGCGGGCTGCCGTGGCGTGCGGGTGGCGGCGAGTCTGTCGTGGCGGCGATGGCGGCTGTCGCGTGCGGAGTCTGCCGGGTCGGGAGGTTGGCCGTGGCGGGGTGAGTTGCCGTCGCGTGCGGGTGGCGGCGAGTCTGCCGTGGCGGCGATGGCTGCCGCCGCGTGCGGAAGCCTGCCGGGTGAGGGACTTCGCGCTAGCGGGTGCGCTGCCATCGTGTGCAGGGGAGTGCGCGTGGCGGCGATGGCTGCCGCGGCGTGCGGAAGTCTGCCCGGCTGGGAGCTTCGCGGCACCGGGTGCAGGTGAGCGCGCGTGACGGCGCATCCGCCGTGGCGACGATGGCTGCGGCCCCCAACCGATCACCCCCGCCCGTCAGGTCCTTCCCAGTCCAGCAGCAACTCCCGCAGCCCGGCATTCATCCGCTCCTGCTCCGCGCGCGGCAAAACCCCCAGCAACCGTGCCTCCGTCTGCGTCTTCATCCCGAACACCTCCTGCGCCCGCGCCAGTCCCTCGTCGGTGAGGCTCACCAGGATCTGCCGTCGGTCGGCCGGGTCGATGTCGCGGCGGACCCAGCCTTTGCGTTCGAGTCCGGCGACGCGTTTGGTGACCCCGCCGGACGTCAGGCGCATGCTGTCCAGCAGTTGCCCGGCCGAGAGCCGGTACGGGGGACCGGCTCGTTTGAGGGCGCCCAGCAGTTCCACTTCCCACAGGCCGACCCCGAAGGCGTCGAATTCGCGGCGCAGTTCCGTTTCCAGCAGCCGGGCGGCGCGCAGCAGGCGGAAGCTCAGCGCCTTGCTCACCCGGTCTTCCTCGCGCACGCCGGTGATCTGCGCCATGACTCCGTCGACGTGGTCCCGCTCCGCTGGCATGGGCGAGTATTCTAACACCAGTAATTATCTTACCGGTCTCGAATCAGGACGGTCCGTGCACGCTTCGCCTTCATCCGAGCCCGATCCGCAGCGCTGGCGCGCCTTGTGGGTGTGCCTCATCGCGGGGTTCATGACGCTGCTCGACGTCAGCATCGTCAACGTCGCGCTGCCCTCGATGGAGCACGGGATCGGCGCGACGCCCGCGGATGTCTCGTGGGTCGTGTCCGGCTACGCGCTCACGTTCGGGCTCGCGCTGGTGCCCTCGGGGCGGCTCGGCGACGACTACGGGCGCCGCCGGATGTTCCTGCTCGGGCTGGCGTTGTTCGTGGCGACCAGCGTGCTCTGCGGGGCCGCGCCGAACGCGACCTGGCTCGTCGTCGCGCGGCTGGGGCAGGGCGTCGCGGGCGGGTTGCTGAACCCGCAGATCATCGGACTGATGCAGCAGCTGTTCTCCGGGCGCGAGCGCGGTAAGGCGTTCGGCGCGTTCGGGGCGACGGTCGGGCTTTCCACCGCGATCGGGCCGGTGCTCGGCGGGTTGCTGATCCAGGGCATCGGCGTCGACCAGGGGTGGCGCTGGGTCTTCTACGTCAACCTGCCGATCGGGATTCTCGCGATCCTGTTCGGGCTGCGGCTGCTGCCCAAGGACGCGCGCAGCGGCCGGAAACGGACGCCGGACCTGGTCGGCAGCGTGCTGCTCGGCGTGGCAGTCGTGCTGGTGATGCTGCCGCTGATCGAGGAAGAGGAACAGGCGGCCGCGCCGCGCTGGTGGCTGATGGGCGTCGCGGCCGGGCTGCTCGTGCTGTTCGTGCTGTGGGAGCGCTGGCTCGGCAACCGCGGCAAGCAGCCGCTGGTGAACCTGAAGCTGCTGACCGTGCGCAGCTACTCGATGGGCTCCGCGCTCGGCATGGTCTACTTCGCCGGATTCACCGGGATTTTCCTGGTCCTGACGCTCTTCTTCCAGCAGGGCCTCGGCTACACGGCGCTGCAGGCTGGCGCGGCGATGCTCGCGTTCGCGATCGGCTCGGCGATCTCGCCGACCATCGGCGGGCGGCTCGTGCACCGGTTCGGCAGGCCGATGGTCGTGCTCGGCACGCTGCTCGTGGCGATCGGGCTCGCCGCGACCGCGTGGCTCGTCCGCGACTACTCCGGCGCGAACACCGCGTTCGTGCTGGCCGGGCCGTTGTTCGTCGGCGGGTTCGGCAGCGGGCTGGTGATTTCGCCGAACTCGACGCTCGCTCTGGAAGAAGTCCCGCCCGCGGAAGGCGGCACCGCGGCCGGCGTGCTGCAGACCGGTCAGCGGATCGGTTCCGCGGTCGGCACCGCGCTCGGCGGGTCGCTGTTCTTCGGCGAGCTCGGGCGTTCGCACGGGGACTACCACTCCGCGACCGCGCTCGGGCTGATCGGGTCGACCGCGCTGGTCGGGCTCGCGTTGCTGTTCGGCGTCGTGGACATCCTGCTGTCGCGGACGCGCAAACGCCGCAGCGCAACGCAAAGCGCGCCTCCCGCGGCGATTTCCGGTGCGGTGAGCGGCCTCACGCCCGCGGAAACCGCGGCTGTTTCGTTGACGTCCCTGGAGACCCACGAAGTACGCCGCACCACCACCGGCGCGGACAACACGTTCGCGCTGGACGCCCCGGCGGGCTCGTATCTGCTGCTGGTCCAGGCGGGCGGCCGGGAGCCGGTGGCTCGCCATGTCCAGGTTGGCGCCGAGCCGGTGCGCGAGAACGTCGAACTGGCGCGGTCGGTCCGGCTCACCGGCACCGTGCACGCGGTCCGGGGTCCGTTCCCGGGCGCGCAGGTCGCAGTGCTGGACGCGAAGGGCCAGGTCCAGCGCGTCACCGTGACAGACGAGGCGGGCCACTACACCGTCGAGGACCTGTTCCCCGGCGAGTACACCGTCGTCGTGACCGGATATCAGCCGGTCGCGGAACCGGTGCAGCTGACGACCGAGGGCCCGGCCCGCTTCGACCCGTTGCTGCGCTTGGTTTCCGCGGACAAGGCCTAGTCGGAGACGAGCGCCAGCACCGCCAGGGCCTGGTCCCGCATCGCGACGTCCAGGAACGTCCCGTCGGCGAGCGCGATCGCGCCCACCCCGGCCTGAGTGGCACCGTCCATTCGGGACAGCACCTCCCGCGCCCGCGCGACCTCCTCCGCCGTCGGCAGGAACGCCGCGCGGATCGTCGGCAGCTGCATCGGATGGATCGCCGTGCGGCCGCGGAAGCCGAGCGCCCGCCCGGCCCGGCAGCTCTCCGCCAGGCCGTCGAGGTCGCGGACGTTCGCGTACACCGACATCGCCGGCGGGGGCAGCCGCGCGGCGCGGGCGGCGTTCACGATCCGGCTGCGCGCCCAGGTGAGCCCGGCTTCGTCAGCGAGCCGCAGGTCGGACCGCAGATCCGCCTCGCCGAGCCCGAGCGACGCCGTCTGCGGGGAAGCGAGCGCGATCTCCAGCGCCCGCTCCACCCCGAGCGCCGACTCGATCAGCGGGTGCAACTCCCGCCCTGGCAAGGCATCGGCGTGCGACCGGACGTCGAGCGAACTCTCGACCTTCGGCAGCCGCGCGCCCACCCACGCCGGCAGCGCGGCGACTGCGGCCACGTCCGCCGCGTGCCACGGCGTGTCCGGGTGGTTGATCCGCACCTGCACCGGCCGCGACGCGGGCACCTCGGCCAACAGCCGCATCGCGTTGTCCCGTGCGGCGTCTTTCTGTGCGGGAGCGACGGCGTCTTCGAGGTCGACCAGCACGACGTCGGCGTCCGAGGCGAGGGCTTTGGCCACGCGGTCGGGCCGGTCGGCGGGGACGTAGAGCAGGGTCAGCGCGGGCGTCATACCGCTCCCTCCGCCCGAAGCTCAGCAATCCGCGACGCCGTGAAGCCCAGCGAACCGAGCACCTCGTCGGTGTCCGCGCCGTGCGGACGTCCGGTGAAGCCGATGACGCCGTCGTTGTCCGACAACCGGAACAGCGGC
The DNA here is from genome assembly GCF_029087445.1 of Amycolatopsis sp. La24. Classification (NCBI taxonomy): domain Bacteria; kingdom Bacillati; phylum Actinomycetota; class Actinomycetes; order Pseudonocardiales; family Pseudonocardiaceae; genus Amycolatopsis; species Amycolatopsis sp. La24. Next base: position 123,240 of record NZ_JARACH010000009.1, on the reverse strand, counting down.
CCCTGCATCAACGTCGTGCCCAGCTCCGGGTCCTCGATCTCGTGGATCGTGCCCAGCGCGCGGAACTGCGGGTCGGCGACAATGTCGGCCGCGTCGTAGATCGGCGCGACCGCCGCCTGCGCTTCCTCGAAGGCCGCCACGACCTCGTCCCGCGTGTGCTGCGCGATCCAGCCGCCGACGGCCTCGTCCAGCACGTCCGCGTGCGCCGCCCGGTCCGCGCCGGTCGCGAACCACGGCTCGTCCGCGAGTTCCGGACGGCCGACCAGCCGGACCACGCGTTCCGCGATCGACTGCGCCGACGTCGACACCGCCACCCATTGCCCGTCGCTCGTGCGGTAGGTGTTGCGCGGCGCGTTGTTCGTGGACCGGTTGCCGGTGCGCGGCTGGACCGTGCCGAGCTGGTCCCATCGCGTGATCTGCGGTCCGAGCATGGCGAGAATCGGCTCGATGATCGCGACGTCCACGACCTGGCCGCGACCGCTGGCGGTCCGCCCGGCGAGCGCGACCATGATCGCGTACGCGGTGGCCAGCGACGCGACCCCGTCGGCGAGACCGAACGGCGGCAGCGTCGGCGGCCCGTCCGGTTCGCCGGTGGCCGCGGCGAATCCGCTCATCGCCTCGGCGAGCGTGCCGAAACCGGGGCGCGGGGAGTACGGCCCGAACTGGCCGAAACCGGTCACCCGCGCGAGAACCAGCCCGGGGTTGCGCGCGGACAGCTCCTCGTAGCCGAGCCCCCAGCGTTCGAGTGTGCCCGGCCGGAAGTTCTCGATCACCACGTCCGCGGTTTCGGCGAGCGCCAGGAACACCTCGCGCCCGCCGTCGCTGCTCAGGTTCGCCGTGACGGTGCGCTTGTTGCGCCCCAACGTCTTCCACCACAGGTTGACGTCGCCCTTGGCCACCCCGTGCGTGCGCGACGGGTCCGGTCGCGACGGGTGCTCGACCTTGATCACCTCGGCGCCCATGTCGCCGAGGTGCATCGCGGCCATCGGACCGGCGAACAGCGTCGACGCGTCCACCACCCGCAGCCCGGCCAGCGCCCCGGCGGACGCCTCCCTCGACACGGTCATCGCGTCACGTCCCACGCACAGCGGAAGCCGACCGTCGCGCCACGCGCCAGCCCCAGCCCGGGCAGCAGTAGCTTCACGCTGTAGCCCGGCGCGTGCCGTCCGCCCTCGACGTACCACTCGGAACCCTCGGCGCGGTAATCGCTGCCGCCCTTGAGCATCACGAACCGGGTCCTCCCGTCGGAGTGTTCGCTTTCGGTCCAGTTCCACACCGCGGGCGTGCCGCGCCGCAGCCCGCCGGTCTCCCCGGCGAGCTGCCATTCGTCCTCGGTCGGCAACCGGCCGCCGCGCCACGCGCAATACGCCCGGGCGTCGTCGAGGTCCACAAAGGTCACCGGCTCGTCCGGGGCGAGAGGACGGCCCTCGGCCCAGTGCGCGAGGAACCGGTGCGGCTCGACCGGCTGATACCCGGTAGCGGCAAGGAATTTCGCGAACTCGCCGTTCGTCACCTCGGCAGCGGCGACCGCGACCGGCGACGCCAGCGAACCGTCGCGTTGCAGCGTCCGGGCGTCGTGCAGCCGAGGCGGCAGCGGCTTCCACTCGTCCACATACGGCGCGCCCTGGTACATCCCGGTCTCGCGGCCGCGGTACCGGACCGTCAGCACATACGGCCCGGCAGGCACCACGACCGCGTCGTCCTCGGGTGTACCGTTCGTCGGCTGCGGCTGGACCCGCGACGCGAGCCGATGCGGGAAACGCGCGTCCGGATCGTGCGGGAGCGTCGCCACTTGAGACAGCCACGAGGGCTCCGCCGCGCCATCGGCGACCCGCAGCAACGCCGAAATGCCGCGCGCGGGCACGCGTCCGTCGGCGAACAGATCGATCACCGGACCGTCTACAACAGACCCGAGGTAGTCCGAGTCCGAGCGGTTCACGACCGTCCACAGTGTCCAGTCGCCGAGTTCCCAGCGCGACGCGTAAACCCCGGCAGCTTCGGCCTCGGGCGTCAGCGGCGCCAACGGCGTCCACTCGCCCTCGCGCAGCAGTTCACCCGCCGCACGCTGCACGGACACCATCCGGCGCACCGTCGCCGCGTCTCGCTGTGACCATCCGACCCAGACGCCGAACACGACTTCCCACACCATCACGCCGACGCCGTTCAGCCACGCCGACTGCAGCTCCTCGGTGTGGTCGCGGTGCCATCGCCGCACGTGGTGCTGCATGTGCCGCCGCTCGTACCAGTGCGAACGCAGCACGCCCGGCACCGGTGAATCGGCGAAGAACTGCGCCCACGACGCCGAATGGTCCTCGATCCGCTCGACCGGCAGCTTCGATTCGCCCTCCAGCACGACCCCGGGCCGCGCGCGTTCGAGCTGCTCGACCAGCGCGGGGTCAGCCTTCTTCAAGGTGTCCAGGAAGACGCCGTCCGCGCCTAAATCGGCCAGCACCGCGGCCAGTTCCGCGGCGTCGTCCTCGCCGCGGCGCGTGCCGACGTCCCACGGGTTGTAGTCCACGAACACCCGCACGCCCGCCGAGTGGAACACCTCGACCAGTTCGCGGAGACCGGGCACGTCGCGGTAGAAGTCCCACTGGTTTCGGTCGTCGAGACCGATCACCGGGTACGCGTGCCACAGCACGACCGCGTCGAGGCCGCCGAACCGCTGGTGCGCGTCGGCGAGGAACCGCTCCGGCGTGAACCGGTGCTCCTCGAACGAATACAGCAACTCGTCCCACAGCCATACCTGCGCGACCGTGTGGCATCCGGCGGCCCACGCGGCCTCCGGCCGGTCGTAGGCGCGGCCGTGGTAGCTGTGCCGCTCGTGCGCGTCGGCACGCCACTGCCGCAGCCGGGCGCGCCATTCCGGCCGGTCGGCGGGATCCGCCGGGCCGACGAAGATCTTGGCCTCGTCCAGCGCCGCGAGCTGCCCGGGGGAGAGCGGCGCGCCGAGCGGGACCTCGGTCGGCCGGTCGATCGGGCGCGGGACGAGCGGGTCGAACACGTACGTCATCGGGCGTTTCCTCCGGCCGCGAACTCGGCGACCTCTGCGACGGTCGGGACAGCGGATTGCGCGCCGGGCCGGGTGACGGCGAGCGCTGCGGCGGCCCCGGCGCGTTCGGCGGCTTCGCGGAGCGGACGCCCCTCGGCGAGCGCCGCCGCGAGCACGCCGCAGAACGTGTCCCCGGCACCGGTGGTGTCCACCGGGGACACTCGGAAGCCGGGCAGGTGCACGATTTCCTGCTCAGCGACAACACAACCGGCCGCGCCGAGCGTGATCACCACGGCGGGTGCGCGCTGCTGCAGAATCCGGGCCAATTCCTCCGGCGCACCGGACGCACCCGCCAGGTCGGCCGCCTCGTGCTCGTTGACCACCAGCACGTCGAGATCGAGCTCTGGCAGCGGCCGGGACGGCGCGGCGTTGAGCACCATCCGGGCGCCAGCTCGCCGGGCCGCGGCGGCAGCGGTCACGGCTTCGAGCGGAATCTCCAGTTGCGCGAGCACGACGTCCGCCGCGGCGATCCGCTCCAGTTGCTGCCCGGCGAGCGAGAGCCGCGAGTTGGCCCCGGGCGCGACCACAATGGAGTTCTCGCCGTCCGGCGACACCATGATGAACGCGGTCCCGGTCGCACTGTCCACTCGCGACACCAGGTCCGTCCGCACCCCGGTGTTGGTCAGCGACGCCAGCAGAAAGTCCGCGCCGTCGTCCGGCCCGAACGCGCCGAGGAACGTCGTCTCCGCGCCACCGGCGAGCGCCGCGGCGACCGCCTGATTGGCTCCCTTGCCACCCGGACTGCGCCGCAAATCCCCGCCGAGGACGGTCTCGCCCGCGCCCGGATGCCGCGGAACGTCGACCACCAGATCGACATTCGCCGACCCGACCACGACCACTCGCCCGGTCATCGCGGCACCCCGGCCGTCCGTGCCGCGAGGTCGGTGATCCGCTGCTCGCCGCCGGGCAACGACGTCGCGATCCGGTTGTCGAGCGGCTTCGTCCACTGCTCGCCGATCCCGTCGACCCCCACCAGCGCACCCACCACGCCGCCGACCGTCGCGGCCGCGGAATCCGTGTCCCAGCCAGCCGTGACAGCGAGCGAGATGCTCTGCCCGAAGTCGCCATCGCCGCGGGCCAGCGCGTACGCGATCACCGCCGCGTTGTTCAGCACGTGCACCCAATGCAGGTCGCCGTAGCGAGCATGCAACCGGTCCAGACCGTCTTCGTGGGCAGCAGCCTCCCGCCCGAACCGCACGGCTTCGGCAAGCCGACTTTCCGGCGGCAGAACGGTTTCCGCCGCATCGAGGACACTGTGGACGGAGTCGCACACCATCGCCGCCGACGCGAGCGCAGCCGCCCACATCGCGCCGTAAATGCCGTTCCGGGTATGGCTGAGCCGCGCGTCCGCCCACGCGAGCCGCGCGGCACCGCGGACGTCGCCGGGGGAGACCCAGCCGAAGACGTCGGTGCGGATCAACGCGCCGATCCACTCGCGGAACGGGTTGAGGTGCGTCGCGGTCTCCGGCACCGGTCGCGCGTCCAGCAGGTTCCGGTATGCGGCGCGCTCGGCGGTGAACACCCGCCCGGCCGGAAGCTGCTCCAGCCAGAGCTGCGCGACGTCGTCGGCGGTGAACTCGCGGCCGTGCCGTTCCAGCAGCGTGAGTGCGAGGATCGGGTAGTTGAGGTCGTCGTCCTCCGGCATCCCGGAGATGTTCTCCTCCAGCGAAGTCGGCGCCGACCGGCGGTTCCACGGCCACCGAGCCCCGACGTCGTCCGGCAGGCCGACCGCGGTGAACCAGCGGTCCAGCGGCCAGCGTCCGGTCGCGCGCAGGATCTCCTCGATGCCCTCGCGCGGGATCTTCTCCACCGGCTTGCCGAGCAGGCAACCCGCCGCCCGGCCGGTCCACGCGCCGAGCGCGCGGTCCGCGGCGGGAGCCGGGAGCACCGGCGCGGGCGGGAGCAGCGCGACGATCTCGTCCCATCCGTCGGGCTCGTGCGGCGCGGGCGGGCAGGGGAGCGCGGCCAGTTCGTCCAGCAGCGTCCGGGCCAGCGCCCGCAACGCTGGGGGCGCCGGCCGCGGTCCTGCCCCGCTCACCGCGGGCACCGGATCACCGCCGGCGGCGATCCAGCGCTCCCGCACCGAGGTCACGTCCTTGCCCTCCACAGTGGACTGGACGAACTCGTGCGCGAGCAGGTCTTCGGGCTGCGCCCAGGTCAGCCTCATGCCGCGGCCAGCGCGTCGAGGGCGGCGAGCCGCGCCTGGACCCGCGCGCGGTCGGCCTTGACGATGTCCGTCGCGGCCGAAGCGAGCAGCCGCCCGGTCTCGCGCAGGTCCATCTTGCTGGCCTCGCCGATCGGGTCGATCCACTCGTCCGGCACCGAGGCCGCCCCGCCGAGACCGGCGCAGAGCGCACCCGCCATCGACGCGATCGAATCGGCGTCCCGGCCGTAGTTCACCGAAGCCAGCACCGCACCGCGGTAATCGCCCTGATGGCCCAGTACAAACCCCAGCGCGGCAGGCAATTCCTCGATCGCCTTGGTCCGCGACGGCCGCCGCGCGTCCATCGACATCTGCCGGTACTCCGGCCCGACCGAATCGAACGGCGCCACCACCTCGCGGATCTTCCGCGCGAGCGCACGCTCTTCGTCGTCGGTCTTGGGCGCGGCGTTCCACCCCTGGAAGGCGTCGACCACCGCCCGCATCGCCGCCAACGTCCCGTCGTGCGACACCGCGAGCGCAGCCTGCACGACGTCGTCGATCGAGGCACCCGGCGCGACCGCAGCGGCGACCATCGCGGCCAGCACCCCGGCGGCCTCCCGGCCGTAGCTCGACTGGTGCGGCGCGGTCAGGTCGATCGCCTCGGCGTACGCGGCCTGCGGATCGCCCGGGTTCACCACCCCGACCGGTGCGATGTACATCGCCGCACCGCAGTTCACGATGTTGCCGACGCCCGCCTCCCGCGGGTCCACATGCCCGTAATGCAGCTTCGCGACGATCCACTTCTCAGCGAGGAAAACCCGCTGCAGCAACAGCGCCGTCGACTCCAGCTCCGGCACCCAGCGCGGTTCGCCGATCATCAGCGGCACCAGGTCCTCGGCCATCGAGTACGCGTCGAGGTGCGCGCGGCGCTTCGCGTACACCTCCACGATCGCGCGGGTCATCAAGGTGTCGTCGGTGATGTGCCCGTCGCCCTTGTGATACGGCGCGATCGGGCGCGCGTCCCGCCAGTTCGGGTACCACGGCGGGACGATCCCGGTCACCCGGCCGCCGTGGCGCTCCTCGATCTGCTCGGGCGTCCACCCTTCGGTCGCGCCGCCGAGCGCGTCCCCCACTGCCGCGCCGGTGATCACTGCCACCGCGCGGTCCTCCAGCCAGGTCACCGGCTTGTCCCTTCATTCCCCGGCACGGGCATGCGGCCCGCGCCTGTCGTGCGCGCCGGGACCTGAGCAAGAGTCCGGCCCCGGCGCGGCGGTCACTTGCCGACGCTCTTCCAGCCGTCCTTCAGCTGCTGCGCCAGCGTGTTCTCGTCGATCTGGTTCGCCAGGAAGCGCTGGTAGGCAGGCGTCGCGACGGTGTCCTTCCACTGCGCGTACTTGCCGGCGAACAGATACGGCGCCGAGGTGAGGTACTTGCCCGAGGCTAGGATGGTGCTCCAGCCCTTCTTGGCGCCGAGCTTCTTGTCCAGCGCTTCGCGGGCGGAGTTGCTCGCCGGGATCAGCGTGTCGGCCTCGTTGAGCGCGGCGAGGTTCTCGGTGCTGGTGAAGAAGTCCAGGAACTTCGCGGCCTGCTCGACGTGCTTCGAGTCCTTGTTGACCGACAGCGTCTGCGGGTTCGCCGCCTGCGCCGGGCCGGCCGGACCCGCGATGGGCGGCAGCGCGACCCAGTCGAGGTCCTTCGGCGCGTCCTTCTCGATGTTCGCCGCCTGGTAGGAGCCCTGGACGGTCATCGCGACCTGGCCCGCGTAGAACGGGGCCAGCGCCTTGCCGCCGGACTGGGTCAGCGTCACCGGCAGGATCGAGTGGTCCGTCGCGTTCATGTCGTGCACCAGCTGCGGCAGCGCCATTTCGCCCTGGCCGACGGTGATCTGCGCCTGATCGCCGGTGCCCTCGAAGTACTTGCCGCCGAACGCCGGGGCCATCGCCACGAACGTCGCGGTCGGGCTCGACAGGCCCCAGCCCAGGCCGTACTTGCCGTCCTTCGTGGCGGTCTTGGCCATCTGGCGCAGCTGGTCCCAGGTCATCGTCTCGCCGGTCGGGAGCTGCGCGCCGGACTGCTCCAGCAGCTTCTTGTTCGCGAAGACCACATAGGACTGCAGCTCGGTCGGGTAGGCGACGACCTTGCCGTCGACCGTCACCGAGTCGAGCACGCCCTTCGGGATGTCCGCGCGCTTCTGCTCGGACAGGTAGGGGGAGAGGTCGGCGAGGTAGCCGTCGGTCGCGAACGGGCCGATCCCGGCCGCCTCGTAGTGCACGATGTCCGGCGCGGTGCCCGCGTTGAACTGGGTGATCAGCTTGTCGTAGGCGCTGTCCCAGCCGGCCTGGACGACCTTCACCTGCGTGTCCGGATGCGCCTGGTTCCACGCCCCGACGATCTTGTTCGTGGCGGCGATCGCGGCGGGCTGGTCAGACAGGGACTGGAACGTGAGGGTGACCGGCCCGCCGTCCCCGCTGTCCCCGCCGCTGCCGCCGCACGCGGCGGCGAGCAGGCTGGTGAGGGCGAGGCTGGCGGCGACTGCCGCGCGTCGTGTCTTCATCGACCGACCTTTCGAACTGTTTCCGATGGGGTTGGGGCTCATCCCTTCACCGCCCCGGCCATGAGGCCGCCGGTGAGCCGCTTCCGCAGGAGGCTGAAGAAGGCGATGCTCGGGATCGCCGCGAGCACCGCGCCCGCGGCCAGCGGACCGAGGGCGACCTTGCCCTCGCCGCCGATGAACATGGTCAGCGTGATCGGCAGCGTGTAGTTCTCCGGCGTCTGCAGCAGCACCAGCGCGAAGAAGAACTCGTTCCACGACGACACGAAGCTGAACATCGCCGTCGCGACCACACCGGGGGCCAGCAGCGGGAACACGATGGTGCGCAGCACGGTGAACCGGTTCGCGCCGTCCATCGCCCCGGCCTCCTCGAGTTCCACCGGGATTGCCGCGACGTAGCCCTGCAGCATCCACAGCGCGAACGGGAGGATGTAGGTGGTGTGCACGAGCGTCAGCCCGACGAGGCTGTCGGCGAGACCGAGCGTCCGCAGCACGAGGAACAGCGGCAGGATCACCAGCACCACCGGGAACACCTGGCTGACCAGGATCCAGGTGACGCCCGCGACGCGCAGCTTGCCCGTGAGCCGCGCCAGCACGTAGGCCGCGGGCACCGAGATCAGGATCGCGAGCACGGTGCTGGCCAGCGCGACCAGCAGGCTGTTGAACGCCGAATGCAGCAGGCCCTGGCGGGAGAGCGCCTCGCCGTAGTTGTCCCAATGCCATTCGCTCGGGATCAGGTTGACCGACAGCGAGTTCAGCTCCGCCGACGACTTCACCGACGCGGAAATCAGCCACAGCAGCGGAAAACCGAGGAACAGCAGGTACAGCACGAGAGCCAGGTACTGCGCGGGGCGCACGGACCAGCGCATGGATCACCGCCCCCTTTCCGGGCGGTCGCCGCGGAACTGCGACCGCAGATAGATCGCGAGCAGCGCGACGACCACGATCACGAGGACCAGCCCCATCGCGGCGGCGTAGCCGATTTCGCGGTTCTTGAACGCTTCGAGGTAAACGAACAGCACCGGGACCATGGTTTTGCCGCCCGGGCCGCCCGCGGTGAGCACGTAAACGAGCGAGAAGGAATTGAAATTCCAGATAAAATTGAGGGAAGTGATCGAACTGACGATCGGGCGCATGCTCGGCCAGGTCACCGCGGTGAACCGCCGCCACGCCCCGGCTCCGTCCACCGCTGCCGCCTCGTGCAGTTCAGCCGGGATCTGTTGCAGGCCAGCGAGAAGCGTCACGGTGGTCTGCGGCATGCCGACCCAGACGCCGACCACGATCACCGCGGGCAGCGCGGTGTTGAAATCGCCGAGCCAGTTGATTCCGTCCGGCAATCCGATGCTGCCGAGGAACGCGTTGAGCGGACCGCCGTTGGCCGAGTAAATCATTTGCCACATGATCGCGACGACCACCGGCGGCATTGCCCACGGAATGAGCGCGAGCACCCGCGTGAGGCCCTGGAGTTTGAGACCGGAATTGAGCAGCAGCGCGAGACCCATCGCGGCGGCCAGCTGCAGGACGGTCACCCCGACCGTCCAGATCAGACCGATCCGGAGCGAATCCCAGAACAGCGAGTTCCCGCCGAGGCGGACGAAGTTGTCGATCCCGGCGAAGCCGAAGTCCGGATGCCGCACCAGACGGGTGTCGGTGAAGGCGAGCACGATGCCGATCACCAGCGGGGCCACCGACAGCACCAGGATCGGGATCAGCGACGGCATCACCAGCGCGATCGCCTCGCGCCGGCGGGTGCGGGCCTGGGTGGTCTTCTTCGGGCGCGGCGGGGGAGCGGGGGCGACCCGCGGCTGTGTCGCGGTGGTCATTCTGCGTCCTCCGCGGTCTGGTCCGGAGTGGATTCCCGAGTGGATTCCCGGACGAACAGCTCGGTCCCGACCGAGATCTGCTGCGCCGGAGCCTCCGCGTCGTCGGTGAGTCCGAGCATGAGCCGGGCGGCGGCGCGCCCGCGCTCGGCCGAACCGAGGGACACGCTGGTCAGCCGGGGCAGGAAAACCTGCCCGAGCTCGGTGTCGTCCATCCCGGTGACGGCGACGTCGCGCGGGATGCTGAGCCCGAGTTCGTGGGCGGCGCGGATGGCTCCGATGGCGAGCAGGTCGTTGGCGGCGACGATGGCGTCCGGCCGTTGTGGACGGTCGAGCAGCTTCCGCGCCGCCTCGATCCCCGCTGCGACGGTGAAATCGGCGGCGACCTCGACGTCCGTCTGCGCGGCGAAGTCCTTTGCGGACACTGCCGCGTCGAACCCGCGCTGGCGCGAAGAGCCCGGCGTGGTGTCGAGCGGCCCGTTGAGGAACCCGATCCGGCGGCGGCCCAGCGAAACCACGTGCTGCACCGCCGCGCCGATCCCGGCCGCGGAATCGGTGGAGACCGAACTGATCCCGCGGTCGCTCATCGCCCGGCCGATCACCACGACCGGCACCGGGGCCCGGCCGATCTGCTCGATCAGCTCGTCGTCGGTGCGCAGCGGGATCACGATCATCCCGTCGACGAACCCGCCGTGCAGGCTGTGCATGAGCTCGGCGGTCGACGCCGCGGTGTCCCCGGTGGACATCACCACGACCCGGTACCCGTGCGGCGCCAGGACCTCGTGGATGCCGCGCATGATCTCGACGTAGACCGGGTTGCCGATGTCCGCCACCGCGAACGCGATCTGCGACGTCTTCTTCAGCCGCAACGACCGCCCGATCGCGTCCGCGCTGTACCCGAGCTCCGCCGCGGCGGCCCGCACGCGCTCGACCATCGCCTTGCTCGCGCCGGACCCGTGCAGCGCGCGCGAGGTCGAAGCCAGCGACACGCCGGCGCGCTCGGCCACCTGGATCAGCGTGGCTCGGGTTGACGTCATCGTCCCTCCCAGTCGGACACAGCTACAGCGGCGGAAACCGCTGTTGGAAACGTTTCCAAGCTACGCTCTGGATGGTTTGGAAACGTTTCCAAGCGGTGGCGGAATCATGTCACCCGGATGGCTGACGTGTCAACGGAGCAGCCGCGGGGGCGGGGATCCGTGACGTCAGCGTGATGTGCGGCGGCGCGACGATCGGCCGCGGCTCCGCGCGGGGCGAACTCGGCTGCGGACGGCGGGATTTCCTCGGCCAGTTCGGGTTATTTGCCTTGCTGGTCGCCGACGAGACCCGCGTTTGCTCCGGTTTAGACCGATCGCCAGTCGGCGCGGACGACGTCCGCCGCCGAGGGAGCGTTCTCCGGATCGGTCAGCCACTGCAACGCGGTCCCGACGAGCAGCGAGTAGTAGTGCGCGCCGATCGCGTGGACGTCCTTCGGGTCGGCGTCCGGTCCGAGGTCGCCGAAGGCCTTCGCGAGCGAGACGCGCGCCTGTTGCTGGCCCTCCGCGTTGATCTTCCGGATCGTTTCGTCGTGCTGTAGGTAGCTGACGCTCTCGAAGTTCACGAACCACAGTTCGCGGTGCTCCTGAATGGACTCGATGATCCGCGCCCAGCGACGCTCCGGCCCGGCTTTCTCGTCGTCCGGGTCGGAGAGAACGGCGAACAGCAGCTCGCCCCACTCCGCGTTGAGGTCCTGCAGCGCCTGCGTGAGCAGCTGTTCTTTCGACCCGAAGTGGTAGTTGATCGACGCCTGGTTCGCCCCGGAGGCGGCGACGAGGTCGCGCACCGTAGTGCGCGCGTAACCGGCCTTGAGGAGGCATTCCCGGGCGGCGGTGATCAGGTTCTCGCGGTGTCCCACGCGTGCTACCGTATCAGGTAAACGTTCGTTTTAAACGAGCGTTCATAACTCTGGGAGGACTCGAGATGACCGCACCCGCGATCCGCACCCGGCGGCTGCGCTGCCGCTTCGACGGCGAAGGCGGTCCGGTCGACGCACTGCGGGGCGTGGACCTGGACGTTCCGCGCGGTGCTTTCGCCGCGATCATGGGCCCGTCGGGCTCAGGGAAAACCACGTTGCTGCACTGTGCGGCCGGTCTGCGCACCCCGACGGAGGGGACCGTCGAACTGGACGGCACGGATCTGTCCACTTTGGATGAACCGCGGCTGGCGGAACTGCGCCGCCAGCGGATCGGTTTCGTGTTCCAGCAGTTCAACCTGCTGCCCGCACTGACCGCGGAGGAGAACATCGAACTGCCGCTGCGGTTGGACGGCCGCGCTCCGGACCGGCAGCGCACTGCGGCGTTGCTGGCGCAGGTCGGCCTCGCGCAGCGCGGGGGACACCGGCCGGGGCAGCTTTCCGGCGGTCAGCAGCAACGGGTGGCCGTGGCCCGGGCGCTGGTGACGGACCCGGAGGTGGTGTTCGCCGACGAACCGACCGGCGCGCTGGACATCCGCAGCGCGCGGGAAGTGCTGGGCCTGCTTCGGCATCTGGCGGACCGGGGACAGACGATCGTGATGGTGACGCACGACCCGGTGGCCGCGTCTTATGCCGACGCGGTCCTGTTCCTGGCCGACGGCCTGGTGGTCGACCAGCTGGCCCGGCCCACCGCGGCGGCGGTGGCGAACCGGATGGCGGTGCTGGTCGAGTCCGCGGAGCGAGCCGCGAATGCCGTGGGTGCTCGGTGATCCGGCGCGAATGTCCGGTGACCACAGCAAGATCGAAGGGGGATTGACATGCTGAGACTGGCTCTACGGCTCTTCGGCCACCATCGGGCCGCCGCGGTGGCCACCGGTCTGGTCGCGCTCGTCGGGATGGCGCTCGTGGTCGCGATGACCGCCCTGCTCGGAACCGGCCTCTCCGGCGGCACCGCCGCTGCCGATCGGGGATTCCTCACTCAGTTCCCGCTGATCCTGGGCGGCTGGGTGGTGGCGATCGTCGTGTTCGCGATGGTGTCGACGATCGGCGTCACGCTCGCCGGGCGGTCCGGCGAGATCGGCGGATTGCGGCTGATCGGTGCGGCGCCGCGGCAGATCCGCGTGCTCGTTTCGATGGAAACCCTCGCGATCACCGCCGCGGCCGCGCTGCCTGGGTTGGGGCTCGGCTACCTGCTCGGGCTCCTGCTGCTGACCGGCGTGCGGTCGACCGGGCTCACCTCGCCGCGTACGTCGTACGCACCTGGCATCGGGCTGCCGCTGATCGGCGTCGCGGTGGTGCTGCTGGCCGGAGTCCTCGCCGCGTGGATCGGCAGCCGCGGCCCGGCTCGGCGGAGCCCGGTGGAAGAGGTATCGTCCGGCCCGCGCCGGGCCAGGTCGGCGCGGCCGCGGCGGATCTCCGCGATGGTGTTGCTGGCAGCGGGTTTCGGCTCGGCAAGCGCGGTACTCGCCCTGCCTGCCGACAGCATCGCGACCACCGGCCTGACCGGTCCGGCCGTAGTGCTGTGCTCGATCGGGTTCGCGATTCTTGCCCCGGAACTGATCGCCGTGGCCAACCGGATCGTCGGCCGGCTCTCGCGCGGGGCGAAGAACGCCGAGGCGCACCTGGCGGGCGTGAACCTGCGCGCGGCTCCGGAACGCGCCCGTCCGATCGTCACTTTCCTGACGCTGCTGGTCGGCGTTTCGGCGGGCACGCTCGCCATGCAGGGCATCGAAAACCAGCACAGCGTCCCGGGCAGCACCGCCGAGGTGCTGGCGTCGATCAACTACCTGGTGGTCGTCCTGATCTCGCTGTTCATGGCGATCGCGCTGACCAACAACCTGGTGGCCGCGATCGGCGACCGGCGGACGGAGTTCGCGACGCTGTCGCTGATCGGCTCGACCGTCCGGCAGGTCCGCGGCATGCTCCTGCGCGAAACCGCCGCCGCGGCCGGGCTGGCGATCGTCGTCGCGGTCGTGGGCTCGGTGCTGTGCGTGCTGCCGTTCTCGATCGTCAAGACGGGCAGTCCGGCAGCCGCGTTCAGCCTCTGGCCGTTCCTGGCGAGCGCGGTGTTCGGGGGAGGAGTGGTCCTACTGGTGACGGCTTTGGCCGGGGCACGGGTGATTCGCGCCGCAGCGGTCGCTGAGTAGCCGGTCGCTTGCGATACTCGGGGCATGATCTTGATCGTCCTCAAAGCACAGATCCGTCCCGAGAAGCGAGCCGAGTGGCTGGAAGGCATCGAGCGCTACACCGCGAACGTGCGGAGCGAACCGGGCAACGTCTCGTTCGACTACTACCAGAACGGCGGCGACGAGAACGAGTTCGTCCTGGTCGAGGTCTTCGCCGACAGCGCCGCCGGGGACGCGCACGTCGCGACCAAGCACGCGCAGGAGTTCTTCCCGTTCATGTCGACGGTCGTCGCGAAGAAGCCCGAGATCAACTACCAGAACCTCGACGGTGCGGCCTGGTCGGAAATGGCCGAGGTCACGCCGGTGGACTAGCCGGACGGCCGATCGCGGTGGCCAGCAGGTCGCCGCGATCGGCCGTTTACTCCACAGTGGACACTTCAGGGAGACTCAGCCGCGGCGTTCCGCCCGCCGCGACTGCTCGACGATCTGATTCAGGGCCGCGACATGCGCACGCAGCGCCTGGTGCCCGGAACCGCTGAGGTTGAGCCAAGTTCGCGGCCGTTTGCCCACGTACCCCTTTTTGACTTCGACGTATCCGGCGTTGGCCAGGTTCGCGATCTGCTTGGACAGCGCGGAATCCGACAGCCCGGCCGAGTCGCGGACCCAGCTGAACTCCGCCCACTCGGTCCCGGACAGCAGTGCCGCGATGGACAGCCGGGTGGGGTCCAGCAGGAGCGGATCCAGATCAGGCATGGCCATGCGGTGCGCCTCCCGAACGGCTGCGCCGGATCAGCGCGGCCAGCCCTCGCCGCAAGTGCTGCCCGAACCCGATCAGCACGATCGCCAGCACCGCGCCCAGGATCGTGTTCCCGTAAGGGATCTGCACGTGCAGCAGCGCCGGCGCGACGGCCGCCGCCACGCACACGAGGACGAAGACGAGCGCGATGGCGAACCTCGGCCGGATCGCGGACTTGTCCACTCGCACGCGGTGACCCAGCACCGCCGCACCTCGGCGGGTGCGCAGCATCAGCACGTAGCCCACGACGAGCACGGCCAGGACCAGGCCCTTCCACTCGGCGGCGCTGGGCAGGAAGTCCGCCGAAGCCAGATACAGGAAGACGACGAGCGCGAAGACGACGTCGACCCACTTCGCGCCCTGCAGTTCGTCCAGCGCCTGGTCCCTGCGGTGGTCGACGTCCCGCAACGCGCGGGCTGCCTCTTCCGGGGAGGGTTGCTCAGCCATGGCCGCCTCCTTGTCTGTCCGAGAGTACTTGCCTGAGGAGAAAGTACCCCGCCACTTTCCTCTTAGGCAAGTACTGGCTTGGCGGGGAACAGCGTTGGGCTGGCGCGGTTCGTCGTGGGTGCGGCTGCGGCTGACGTGCTGATGGGGTGCGCGCGGTCCCGGACCGGCGGCGGAAAGGCGGCCGCCAGGCTCGACCTGGCGAGTGCTGGATGCGATGCGAAAAGCGGCGGCGGGAACTGGCGGCTGCCAGGTTCGACCTGGCGAGTGCTGGACGCGCCTGGGGAAGCGCCGCTCATCTCGGCGGCGGGAACGGGCGGCCGCTGGGCTCGCGCGTGTTGGAGGTGCTGCGAAAACGGCGGTGGGAACTGGCGGCCGCCGGGCTCGACCTGGCGAGTGCTGGACGCACCGGGGAAAGCGCGGCTCATCCCGGCGGCGGAAACGGGCGGCCGTCGGGTTCGCGGGTGTTGGAGGTGCGGCGAAAGCGCGGCTCATCTCGGCGGCGGGAACTGGCGGCCGCCAAGCTCGCGACGGCTGGACGCGCGGCGAAAAGCGCGGCGTATCCCGTCGCGAGTCAGCCCTCGCGCCGAGTCGACCCCCGAAGCCGCAGTTCCGGAGTCAGGAACACCGGCCCCGCAGGCGTTTCGGCGCCCGACAACCGCGCCAGCATCAGGTCGACCGCGCGTTCGGCCAAAGCTTCGTGCGTCAGGTCCATCGCGGTGATCGGCGGGGTGCTCGTGCGGGCGTGTTCGCTGTCGGTCAGTGCGGCGAGCAGCAGATCGTCCGGGATGCGCAGGCCCTGTGCGGTCGCGGCGTCAGCGATGAGCGGAGCGAAATCGCTGGTCGCGACCACGATCGCGTCCGGTCGGTCCGGGCCGGACAGCAAGGGCTGCACCAGTTCGGGCACGTCTCCGGGGGTGAGGCCCTCGCTGAGCAAGGCGGTCCGCGGCGGCAGTGCGCGCCGTTTGCACCACGCGAGATAGGTTTCGCGCGGCCGCCGGTTCCAGGCGTTGTCCTCGGTACCGGACAGCAGCAGCACGTCGCGCGCGCCCTGGTCGTAGAGGTGGTCCAGCAGCGCTTCGACCACCGGCGGGTAGTCCAGCCGCACCGCCCACGGCAGGTCCGGCTGTTCCGGGTCCTCCTCGACGGTCACCACCGGCAGGCCGCGGCCGAGCAGTTCGGCGAGCGCGGTGTCGCCGCCGTAGGGGTGGGCCACGATGCAGCCGTCCATCGGCACGCTCGCCACCGCCGGGTCGTGCAGGTCGGGGACGTGGATCAGGCCGGTCTTGTGCCGCAGCATCTCGGTCGCGATCGACCCGACGAGCCGGTTGAACGTCTCGGCGCGGTCGGGCGTGCCGGCCACCGCGTAGCGCGGCCGCAGGATGAGCCCGACCAGCCCGGACCGGCCGGTGCGCAGCGAGCGCGCGTTCGGGTTCGGGTCGTAGCCCAGTTCCGCCGCGGCCTCGCGCACCCGCGCCTTGGTCGCCGCGGAAATGGGCCTGCGCCCGGAAAGCGCGTGCGAAACCGTGCTGATCGAAACCCCGGCGCGCTCGGCGACCTCCCGGATCGTCACCGGCCGTTTGCCGCCCTCGGTCTCCACCGTCGTTCCCCTTCGCGCTGCCTCCGGACGGCCCAGTATCGCCCACCGGCCGGCCCAGGAGGTCTTGACACCGCACCGGCGCGCGGGTTTGATGCCGCGAAAGCTCATCAAAACGTTTTGATGGTGATAGGAGGCGCCATGGCCGCCCCGCACGAGCCCGCCCCGCCCACCACCGCCGCGCCGACCGTCGGCGACGTCTGCACCGGGATGGGGCTGACCCGACGGCATTGGCTCGCCGGATCGGTGCTGTTCTTCGCGTTCGTCGTCGAAGCCTGGGAACAGGTCGGGCTGGTCTACGTCTCGAACGGGATCGCGGGCGAATTCGGCGTGGACAACACGAAACTGGGCTGGGCCCTGTCCGCGGTCGCGTTCGGCATGGTGCCCGGCGCGCTGCTGTGGGGCGGGCTGATCGACCGGCTCGGCCGCCGCCGCGTGACGGTCGCGAGCCTGCTGATTTACGCGGTCCTCGCGCTGGCGGCGGGACTTTCGCCGGCGTTCTGGCCGTTCGTCGTGCTGCGGTTCCTGTCCGGCGTCGCGTTCGGCGGGGTTTACGCGGTCACGTTCCCGTACTTCCTCGAACTGCTGCCGACCGCTCGCCGCGGCCAAGGCGCGGTTGCGCTCAGCATCGGGTTTCCGATCGGCACGCTGCTCTGCATCGGCGTGAGCCAGTCCCTCGGCACGATCAGCTGGCGTGCGGTCGCCGTTGTCGCCGCGCTCGCCGGGCTGTGGGCGTTCGCCGTGCTGCGCTGGGTGCCCGAATCGCCGTACTGGCTGGCGCGGCGCGGGCGGCACGCGGAGGCTGCCGCGGTGTTGCGAGGTCTCGGTGCGGAAATCCCGGCCGACACAACGTTTTCCGTCGAGGACGCCGACCGCAAGGCGGGCGCGGTGCGCAACCTGTTCCGTTCGCCGGTGCGCCGCCGGTTCCTGCCGATGCTGCTCACGTCGTTCACCTTCAGCTGGGGTTATTGGGGTTTGCAGACCTGGCTGCCGGTCCTGCTGCAGAACCGCGGGCTGAGCGTGTCCGGCGCGCTGTGGTTCGTCGCGGTGACGCAGGTGGTGTCCGTACCCGGCTATCTGCTCGCCGCGTGGCTGACCCGACGGCACGGGCGCAAGCGGATCTTCCTGCTCTTCGCGCTGGCCTCGGCGGTCGGCGGGGTGCTGTTCGGCCTCGCTACCGGTTCCACGCAGCTGTACGCGGGCAATCTGATCCTCGCGTTCTTCTCGCTCGGCGCCTGGGGCATCTGGAACACCTGGTCGGCCGAGGTGCTGCCGACCGGGCTGCGCGGCGTCGGCTACTCCTGGTCCACCTCGGCGATCCTGCTGGCGAACACCGTTTCGGTGCCGGTGATCGGCGCGATGATGGACCACGGGGTGGCTTCCTCGCTGACCGTCGCATCGATCGTCGCCTTCCTCGTCGTCGCGCTGCTCGCCGTCCTTCCGCTGCCCGAGACCGAGGGTCGCGCGCTCACCTGATTTCCCTTATCCGACAAGGAGTTCCCATGACCTACCGGGTCGCCATGGACATCGGCGGCACCTTCACCGACGTGGTCGTCCACGACGGCGCGACGCAGCGGCTGCGCGCGGGCAAGGTGCTCACCACCCCCGACGACCTCGCGCGCGGCGTTTTCGGCGCGCTGGAAGGGTTCGACCTGCCGTTCGCGGAGATCGAGTTCTTCGTGCACGGCACCACGCAAGGCCTGAACGCGCTGCTCGAACGGCGCGGCGCGAAGGTGCTGATCCTGACCACGAAGGGGATCGGCGACGTCTACCGGATCGCGCGCGGCAACCGGAACCGGCTGTTCGACCTGCATTACCGCAAGCCCGCCCCGCTCGTCGGCCCGGAAGCGGTCGCGGAGGTCGCCGGACGGCTCGACGCCACCGGCGCGGAGCTCGAACCGCTCGACGAGGACGCCGTGCGGCTGGTCGCGAAACGCGTGCGCGAAGAGGGTTTCGAGGCCGTCGCGGTGTGTTTCCTGTTCTCCTACCTGGATTCCGGGCACGAACGCCGGGCCGGGGAGATCCTGCGGGACGAGCTCGGCGACGACGCGCTGGTCGTGCTCTCCCACGAGGTCGCGCCGGAATGGCGGGAGTACGAGCGGACGTCGACTGCCGTGCTCGAGGCCTACACCGGCCCGTCGGTGCACCGCTATCTCGACCGCATCGAAGCGCGGTTCACCGAGAAGGGCCTGCACGTCCCGGTGCACGTCATGCAGTCCTCCGGCGGCCTGGTCAACGCGGGATTCGCGCGGCGGCATCCCTTGCAAACCCTGCTGTCCGGCCCCGTCGGCGGCACGATGGGCGGCGTCGCGGCGGCAAAGCTGCTCGGCCGTCCGGACCTGATCTGCGTCGACATGGGCGGGACCTCGTTCGATGTCTCCCTGGTCATGGACTACGCCGCCGACGTGTCGCCGGACGGCGAGGCGGAGGGTTTCCCGCTGCTGATGCCGCTGGTCAACCTGCACACCGTCGGCGCGGGCGGCGGTTCGCTCGCCTACGCCGAGGGCGACGCGCTGCGGGTCGGACCCGAATCGGCGGGCGCGGTGCCCGGTCCGGCGTGCTACGGGCGCGGCGGCACGCAGGCGACGGTCACCGACGCGAACTGCGTGCTCGGCCGGGTCGATCCCGAGTCGTTCGCCGGCGGCGGCATGCCGCTCGACCTGGACGCCGCGCGCACCGCCGTCTCGACGCTGGCGCAGCAGCTGAGCATGGACCCGATCGAGCTGGCGTCGGGGATCTGCGACGTCGGCAACGCCAAGATGGCGCAGGCGATCCGCACTCTGACCGTCGAGCACGGTCGCGAGCCGGGCCAGTTCGCGCTGCTCGCGTTCGGTGGAGCCGGACCGATGCACGCGGCGTTCATCGCGCAGGAAATCGGCATCACCGAGGTGATCGTGCCGCGGTTTCCCGGCGCGTTCTCGGCGTGGGGCATGCTGGAGGCGGACGTCCGGCGGGACTTCACCATGCAGTTCTTCGCCAACGGGGCCGAACTTGACACGCGCGCGTTGCGGGTGGCGCTCGATTCGCTGCGCGATCAGGCGCTGGAAGCGTTGCAGGAGCAGGGAATCCCCGAGGACCGGCGCTCGGTGACGCACGGCGTCGACATGCGGTACGAGAGCCAGGACTACACCCTGACGGTGCCGATCCTGGACGACGACCCGGTTGACAGCCCCGATTTCCTGCCCGCCGTCGAAGCGCGGTTCGCCGAGATCCACCACCAGCGGTACGGCCACGCGACCCCCGGCGCGCCCGTGCAGTTCGTGGCGCTCCGCACCACCGGACACGGCGTTGTCGACCGTTCTGCGGCGGCTGCCGAAGCGAGCGCCGAACGGCCGGATCCGGTGGTCCGCGACGTCGTCTTCGCCGGACAGCCAGTGCCCACCACGATCGTGGCGCGCTCGTCGCTCGCGCCCGGCAGCCGGTTGGCCGGACCCGCGATCGTGCACGAGGAAACCGCCACCACGGTCGTACCGCCGGACGCCGAACTCGCCGTCGACGACCGCGGCTTCCTGGTCGTCACCCTCGCGGCCGCCGGCCACCTGCAGGAGGAACACGCGTGAGCATCAGCCCCGTCACCACCGAAATCATCCGCTCGGCGCTGATCCAGGCAGCCGAGGACATGAACATGACCCTGATCCGGTCGTCCTACACGCCGACGATCTACGAGGGCAAAGACTGCGCCGTCGCGCTGCTGGACCGGAATCACCGCGTCCTCGGCCAGTCCTCGGGCCTGCCGATTTTCCTGGGGAACCTGGAGATCTGCACCAGCCACACCGAGGATCTGTTCGGCCCGGACGTCTGGCAGCCCGGCGACGTGTGGGTGCTCAACGACTCCTACATCGGCGGCACCCATCTCAACGACTGCACCGTGTACGCGCCGATTTTCGTCGGCGACGAACTGGTCGGCTTCGCGGCTTCCCGGGCGCACTGGATCGACATGGGTTCCAAGGACCCCGGCGGTTCGATGGATTCCACGAACATCTACCAAGAGGGCCTCCGGATGGGTCCGACGCGAATCGTCGCGGGCGGCGTCGAATGCATGGACATCCTGCGGTTGATCGAGACGAACGTGCGGTTTCCGTACGTGACCCTCGGGGACATGCGCGCGCAGATCGCCTGTGCCCGGATGGGCGTGCGGCGCCTCGGCGAGTTGTTCGCCCGCTACGGCGCGGAAACCGTCGACGCCGCGCGCGAGCAGATCTTCGCCCAGACCGAACGGCTGGAACGCGAACGGATCGCGGCGATCCCGGACGGCGAATACGAGGCGACCGGCTACCTGGACAACGACGCGATCGACCCGGACACGCCGCTGAAGGTGCGCGTGCGGGTCGTCGTCGAGGGCGAATCGATGACGATCGACCTCACCGACTGCGCCGACCAGGCGACCGGCCCGGTCAACTGCGGCCGCTCCCAGGCGATTTCCGCCGCGCGGGTCGGGTACAAGCTGCTGATCTCGCCGCAGGTGAGCCTGAACGGCGGTTCGTTCGCGCCGCTGGACGTCCAGGTCCGCGACGGGTCGATGCTCGGCGCGCGGGAACCGGCGGCGTGCCAGTACTACTACTCGAGCCTCGGCATGCTGATCGATCTCGTGGTGGCCGCGCTCGCGCCCGCGATGCCGGACCGCGTCGCCGCGGCCAGCTACGGCGATTCGATGATCGTGCAGTTCGCTGGCGACCACCCGCGGACGGGCGAGCCGTTCGTGACCCTGGAAGCGACCGTCGGCGGCTGGGGCGCCTGGGAAGGCGGTGACGGGGAGACGGCGCTGATCAACAACGTCAACGGCTCGCTGCGCGACCTGCCGGTGGAGGTGGTCGAAACGCTGTATCCGGTGCGGGTGAACGAATACCGCATCCGCACGGGCTCGGGAGGCGCGGGCCGCTGGCGCGGCGGGGACGGGGTGATCCGGGAGTACGTGATGGAAGCGGATCAGGACCTGTCGCTGTGGTGGGAGCGATCGGTGACCCCCGCGTGGGGCCTGTTCGGCGGGTCGTCCGGTGCGCCGCCGCGGGTGGTGCTGAATCCGGGGACGCCGGAGGCGCGGGAGATGTTGAAGGTGAACAGCCTTCGTGTACGGCGCGGGGACGTGCTGCGGTGCGAGTCCGGCGGGGGAGGGGGGTACGGGGTGCCGGAGGTTTAACGGGCGCTTTCCGCTCCAGGCGCGCGCGATGAGTGTCTAATGTGGAGCGTCCGCTAGCAGGCCGGTCTCGCGCAGGTGGTCGAAGATGACCTGGTCGACCGGGGACACCTGGCTCCGGTCGGCGTAGGTCAGCCAGACGATTTCCTCGATCTCGCTGCTGGGGGTCAAGGTGCCGCGGTAGTCGGCGGTGTAGCAGGTCATTCGGACAAGGGTGCCTGCTGCGTGGCCGTGCGCCTGGGCTTGGAAGTCGCCGAAATGCTTTGCGCTTTCGGGCGTGATGGCGACGGCGAGTTCCTCGTCGATTTCGCGGATGAGAGTCTGGAGATCGGTCTCGCCGGGTTCGCGTTTGCCGCCGGGGAGGTAGTAGACGTCCTTGCCTCGGGAGCGGGTGCTGAGGATCCGGCCCGCGTCGAACCGGATCCAGGCGATCTTGTCGATGACCGTCACGGGCATCCCTCCGTTCGCCGGTGAACGTAGCTGCGACGGTGATGCCGGTTCAACTGGATAAGCTGGCGCCGCGATGAAATCTCCCTTGGATCGCCGTTCGGTGCTCTTCCTTGACGTCGACGGAACGCTGCTTCCCTTCGGACCTGGCTGCGAGCAGCGCGAGGCGGATCCGCTGCGGCGGCTCGATTCCCGGTGGGGGATCCGGCTCGCCTCGCTGCCGGTCGAGCTGGTGTGGGCGACGACGTGGGAAGACGAGGCCAACACCGAGCTCGCGACTCGGCTCGGGCTGCCGCCGCTGCCGGTCGTGCGCTGGCCGGAGCGCTCGCCGGCGGAGGAGCGCGAAGACCAGTGGTTCGGCATGCACTGGAAGACCCGGACCTTGGTTGCCTGGGCCGACGGGCGTCCGTTTGTCTGGGTGGACGACGAGATCACCGACGGCGACCGGGAGTGGGTGCTCGCTCGGCATCCCGGCCGTGCGCTGCTGCACCGCGTCGAGCCAGGACGTGGTCTCGCGGAGGAGGATTTCGCGGTTATCGGCGACTGGCTGAAGGCAAGCTGAAAACTGGCGCTCAGCGTGGTGCCGCGGAGCGGCCGAGGCCGGTTTGGCGGACATACCGCGATGGCGGACACGGTCGCTCCGCGATGAACGCGAGTCGTTCGGGACTGTTCATCAGGCTTCGCCGCGGAGAGCTTCCGCGAGCGCGCGTCGGCACAAGGAATCCGCTCTGCGGGTCGTCTCCGGCAAGCGGTACTCCGGGGCCAGAGCCAGCGTCGCGTCGCAAGCCTCGGCCAGGCCGATCCGGTGGCCGACCGACACGAAGACCGGCTTGACGTCCGGGCGCGTGCGCAGGGCGCGGCCGACCACCTCCGTGCCGTCCAGCAGTGGTGACCAATCGCCGCGCAAGGGGCCGGGTTGGTTGTATGAGAAGGTGAACGGCGTTTTGGCGACTCCGGCAGTCGGGAGACCGGTCAGGACGCCGAGGTGGCTGGGCCAGACCCAGCCGGCGCGGGTGGATCCGGCTCGCTGTTCAGCCTGCTCATCGGCTTCGTCCTGCTGGTTGCCGCACGACGACGCAGGAAGCGAAGCTGAAAATCGTTGGCGGACCGGCGGTGAAAACGGCAGGGTCCGCGGTGTGACGATCTTCCTGGTGACCGGCATCCAAGCGGCGGGCAAGTCGACGGTGGCGCAGGCGCTCGCCGAACGGCTGCCGAAATCCGCGCACGTGCGCGGCGACGCGTTCCGGCGGATGGTGGTCAACGGCCGGGTCGAGATGGGCCCGGCCGACTCGCCCGCCGAGGCGGTCCGCCAGCTGCGGCTCCGGTACGCGCTCGCGGCGCGGGTCGCGGACGGGTACGCCGACGCCGGATTCACCGTGGTGCTGCAGGACATCGTGCTCGGCGAGCACCTGACCGAGATGGTCGGCGCGCTGCGCACGCGCCCGTGTTACGTCGTGGTTCTCGCACCGAGCGTCGAGGTGGTGGCGCAGCGCGAGGCGGCGCGGGGGAAGGTCGCGTACCAGCCGGGCGACACCGGGATCGCCGGGCTGGACGCGTATCTGCGGGAGAAGACCCCGCACCTCGGACTGTGGCTGGACACGTCGGAGCTGACCGTCGAGGAAACCGTGGCCGCGATTCTTGCCCGCGCCGAAGCCGAAGCGGCGGTCTGACCGGCATCAGTTCGGCGGCTGCTGCGGTCCCTCGCCCGGGTTGGACTGCGGCGGCAGCGGCTGGGAGTAGCCGGACTGCTGACCGGGGTCCTGCTGGGGATATCCAGGCTGGGGCTGCGCGGGATAGCCCGGCTGCGCGTATCCGGCCTGCGGATACCCGTACCCGGTCTGCGGATACCCGGGCTGTCCGCCCGTCGGGTACCCGCCCGGCGCGAAACCGGGCTGCGGCGCGCGGCCGCCCTTCGCGACGCCGAGGACGACCAGCAGCCACGACAGCACTTCGAGCACGCTGAGCGTGAGGCCCACGATCGTGAAGATCGTCGTCATCTCGGAGGTGCTCAGGTGGTCCGACGCCATCCAGGACGCGACGTTCGCCAGCATGATCCGCCAGGCGATGTCCAGCGCCGTGGTGACGAGCATGACCGCGAAGGCGGCCACCATCAGCCCGGAGCCGCCGCGCGAGCGCCGGTTGATCGAGAGGATCAGGCCGAACAGCCCCACGATCAGCAGCAACGCCTGCGGGAGGATCTGGAGCACAGTGTTGGTGAAGGTCGTCATGCCTGCTCTCCGCTCGAGGAACGTCGGGCAGATCCTAGGGCGCGGCCCCGTCCGGCGCGGCCGGTTCGCCGAACATCCCGGTCTCGAAACGGCTTCAACTTCGGTGCGCGGGACGGTATCCGGCGAACCGCTCGTCGACCTCCCCGGCGGTCAGGCCGAAGTCGGCGAGGTCGTAGCGGTGCCGCGGTTTCGCGTCCCCGGTGCGGCTCCGCTCGTGCAGCGCGGTCATCGCTTCGCGCGCTTGCGGGGCGAGATCCAGGCCGAAGTGCTGGTAGACGCCCTCGACGGTGCCGATCGGGTCGGCGACGAAGTCCTCGTACCGGACGTCGCAGAACTGCGCGGGGTCGTGCCGGGCGCGGGCGGCGGCGAACTGTTCCGCGCCCCTGGCCCACAGGTCGAGCTGGCTGCGTCCGACGACCTCGCCGCGGAACGTGTCCGACCAACCCTCCGACGCCTGTTCGGTGAGGCTGCAGACCGAGGCGATGATGGTGCTGGGCGCGCGGTGGGTCTGCACGATCAGCGCGTCCGGGTAGACCTCCAGCAGGGCATCGAGGGCGAACAGGTGGCTCGGGTTCTTGAGCACCCAGCGGCGGCCGGCGTCGGGCAGTCCGATGAGCTGGAGGTTGCGCCGGTGCCTGCGGTAGGCGTCGGTCCAGTCCTGTCCGTCGAGCCAGCGCGAGTAGCCGGGCACGTGCGCGAGGCATTCGTACGAGACGGATTTCAGCGACTGCCGCAGCAGCTGCCAGCATTCCTCGACCTGGTCGGCAGACATGTGGTGCAGGCCCATGAACTCGGGATGCTCGACGTGGTGCTGTTCGTATCCGGCCTGGATCGCTTGGAAGACCGGATTGTCCGGCCACGTCTCGCGCGGCGGGCGCGGCTGCGGCATTTCGGTCAGCCACACCTCGAGGCCCTGGTGCGCCGGGTCTTCGGTCAGCAGCCGGTGCAACGCGGTGGTCCCGGTGCGCGGCAGGCCGGTGACGAAGATCGGCCGCTCGATGGGCACGTCGGCATACTGCGGATGCTGTTTCCACGAGGCTTCGCTCAGCAGCCGCGCGACCAGCGCGCCGCGCAGGAAAGCCCGGTGGACTTTGTTGCCGTACGGGGTCAAATCCGCTTCGGTGGCATAGGAATCGAGCAGCACGCGGAGGCCTTCGAGATGGTCGTCGCCGCCGAAATCGTCGAGGCCGGTGAGTTTCGCGGCGGACGCGTGGAGGTCTTCGACCGTGCCGACGCTGTCTCGTCCTGGACGCATGCTCTTCCCCTCAGTGATGGTATTCGCCGGCGTTGACGTCGAGGCATTGCCCGGTGACGCAGCGGGCCAGAGCGGACGCGAGGAACACGACAGTGTCGGCGATCTCGTCCGGTTCCGGGAGACGGCGCAGGTCGATCGTCTCCGCCGTCTCCGCGTACACCTGCTCCGCGGGCACGCCGCGTTCCTTGGCCAGGTAAGCGAAATACCACTTGAGCGAATCCGCCCAGATGTAGCCCGGGGCGACCGAATTGACCCGGATCCCCTGCGGGCCGAGTTCCGACGCGAGGCTCTGCGCGAGCGCGAGCAGACTCGCCTTGGCCATTTTGTACGCGCCGAAAGTGCGGCGGGAATGCCGCAGCACGGCCGAGTTGATCATCACGACCGAACCGGCGCTTTCGGCGAGCGCGGAGGTGCAGAGCCGGGTCAGCCGGAGCGCGGCGAGCACGTTGGTCTCGAACCCGGCGCGGACCGCGTCGAGGTCGACTTCGGCGAGGTCGGTGATCGGCGGGATCGCGAAAGCGTTGTTCACCAAGGTGTCCAGCCGCCCGAACTCGTTCAGCGCGGTCTCGACGAGCCTGGTCGCTGAGGCGTCGTCGGTGATGTCGGCCGGCACCTGGACGGCTCGGCGGCCCAGCGCTTCGACTTCGGCGGCGACCTCGGCGAGCCGGGATTCGGTGCGGGCCGCGAGCACGACGTCGGCCCCGGCCGCGGCGGAACGCAGGGCGATGGAGCGGCCCAGCCCGGGGCCGATTCCGGACACGAGAACGACTTTGCCGGTCAGGAGGTCCATGGGTCAGCCCAGCATCCTGGCCGCTACGGCAGCCTGTCGCGCGGCGATCCGCTCCGCCCATTCCTCGGGGGTCACGCGAGCCTCCTTGTGGTACGGCAGCCGGTCGGCGAGTTCGCCGAACCTCACGACCTCGACCTCCGGACCGTCTTCGGCGGTCAGTTCCCGGGAAAGCCGCTGCCAGCGGATCTGGACGTAGCCGCGGTCGTGCCCGGTGCGTTCGAGCCAATTCGCGACGCCGGGGTCGCGTTCGCTGATCACGAACCGCATCCTGCCGTCCGGGTCGACGCGGGCCTGGTCGGCGGTGAGGCTGGTCTGGTGGTTCAGGTAGTCCAGCGAGACATACCAGGTGCTGCCGAGCTGGATGCCCTGGTACGGCGCGTCCGAGCGGGGCACGGTGACGATCATGACCTCGTCGTCGGCGAGTTCGTAATGCCCGGCCGAGGAGTACTGCGTGGGCAGGCCGCCGGGCGTGCTGCGCGGTTCGGTCATCGTGTTCACCGGCAGGTTCAGGTAGAACCACTTGGGGAAGGCGAGGAACGTCTTGATCCGGCTGAGCAGGATCTTTCCGGTGACGCCGTAGCGTTTCTCCATCGCGGTGCGGGTCGGCGCGGGCGGCGCCTGGCCGGTGGTGCCGGCGCAGCGGAGCTGGATCGTGCCGCGGCGTTCGGTCGCCCAGTCGCTGTAGACCTCGCGGACGACGAGCATCGACGACCCGGGGCCGAGAACGAAATAGCCGGGCTCCGGGTCGGATTTCGCCGGGCCGAAGCGGATTTCGAAGGAACCGTCGGCGGCGATGGGGATCTCGCGGTCGTCGAACGCGGTCATGCTGTCGGGCACCTCGACCGGCGTGTAGTCCCCGTTGAGGACCTGGAAGCTGAGGTCGGCGGTGGTGCCGCGGGTGCCGGTGACGACGTACTCGCGGTCCTCGCGGATGTTCGCGTTGAAGTACAGGGTGTCCGGGTTGTCCAGGCCCATTTTCGTGTACGGGCCGGTGGAGAGCGTGAAGTACGGGAAGTCCCGGTCGTAGGCCCACGCGGTCTGGACCGAGGCCCGGATGCTGCCCGCGAGGTAGTCGTACCCCTCGACCAGGTCCTGTTCGGTCCGGACGTGCGGCGCCTCGGCGATGATCTTTTCGGCTTCGGCGATCGCGCCGGCGAGCGGTTCGGTCAGCACCGGAGACTCCTCACTGGTCCAGATCTGTACCGGAGTGGTACGTTCACGGTCGGTTGAGACTAGAACGCGTTCTAAGGACGGGTCAATGGCGGTTACCCGGCGCTCGCCGCCGACGCAGCGGGTCGTGCGGCTGCTGGACTATTTCGCGGCCCGGCCGGGCCAGCGCTTCGGGCTGTCCGCGCTGGCCCGCGAACTGGACCTGAGCAAGCCGACCTGCCTCGGCATCCTGACCGAGCTGACCGCGAGCGGTTACGTGGTCCGCGACCCGAGGACCACGACGTATCGCCTCGGACCGGCGATGATCGCGGCCGGACGCGCGGCGGGAGAAGGCTTCGGCGCCAGCGAAATCGCCCGCACGCACCTGGAAGAACTCAGCGCCCGGTACGAGGCGACCTGCACCGCGTCGGCGGTGGTCGACGGGCGCATTCTGATGCTGCAGAGCGCCGGGCCGGGCAAAGTGCGGCTCGGCGAGACGTATCCGTTCGCGCCGCCGGTCGGGCTCATGTACGTGCTGTGGGACGCCGATTCCGCCTTCGACGCGTGGCTCGCGACGCCGCCCGCGGTGCCGGTCCGGCTGGACGAGGCGTACCTGCGGCGCGTGGTCGCGGAGTGCCGGGAACACGGGTATCTGGTGGAAAGCCTGACGTCGGCGGGCCGTCGGCTCTACACGCTGATGGCCGGGGTGGCGGCCGGGGATCTGCCGCCCGAGGTGCGCGGACTGGTCGGCGAGCTGGTGTCGAGCCTGGGGGAGCGGGTGTACCTCGGCGCGGACCTGGAACCGCGGAAGAAGCACGCGGTGAGCCTGCTCGCCGCCCCGACCTTCGACGCGTCGGGGCGGCAGGAGCTGGTGCTGACGTTGTCGGTCGGGGAACCGATCACCGGCGCGGAAATCGCGCGGCGCGGTGCGGCGCTGGCCGCGGTCGCGGACGCGGTGACCGCCGAGGCGGGCGGGGTCCGTCCGGATCAGGCGGGCTGACCCCACATGTTCGCCGTCAGCTTCCAGCCCGGCTGGTCCTTCATCGAGACCAGCGTTTCGTAGAGCCGCTCGTACCCCGTGCTGCTGATCCGCCAGACGCCGTCCTCGCGCCGGTAGGTGTCCTCGTAGTAAGCCGCGCCCTCGATCACCACCCGATGCTCGGCGACGATCACCTTGTCCTGGAACAGCCACCGCCCGGTCGCGGTGTCGCCGTCGATCTCGATCTCCGGGTGGCCGGCGAAGTGCATCGTCGTGATGCCGGGGCCGACGGTGGTGCGCAGGAACTCCATCAGCGCGTCGCGGGTGTCGAATTTCAGCGGTTCGCCGTAGGAGGGCGTGCCGTAGTGCACGCGGGCGTCGGCGGTGAGCGTCTCCGCCATCTCGTCCCAGCGCTTCAGGTCGAGGCACCGGAGGTAGCGGAATTTCACGCGGCGGATGTCTTCGAGTGCGGCCAGGTCCATGCGCTCAGGGTCCTCCGCCGCTTGACCGAGTGCAAGAACCTGTTCTACTTTTCTGTCCTCGAACCTCGGAAGGGCGGATCCGATGGCGACCCAGGCACCCCCGGCCTACGAGCTGAGCCACCTCGGTGTGCTCGAAGCCGAAGCCGTGCACGTCTTCCGCGAGGTCGCGGCCACCTTTGAACGGCCGGTGCTGCTGTTCTCCGGCGGGAAAGACTCGATGGTGATGCTGCACGTCGCGGCGAAAGCGTTCTGGCCCGCGCCGTTGCCGTTCCCGGTCATGCACGTCGACACCGGGCACAATTTCGACGAGGTGATCCGGTTCCGCGACGAAACCGTTGAGCGCTACGGGTTGCGGCTGCTGGTCGCGAGCGTCCAGGACGACATCGACGCGGGCCGGAGCGTCGAGGATCCGAAAGCGGGCCGGAATCGGCTCCAGACGGCCACGTTGTTGCGCGGCATCCGCGAGAACGGCTTCGACGCGGTGTTCGGCGGCGCGCGCCGCGACGAGGAGAAAGCCCGGGCCAAGGAACGCGTGTTCAGCTTCCGCGACGAGTTCGGGCAATGGGATCCCCGGCGGCAGCGTCCGGAATTGTGGAATCTGTACAACGGCAGGCATCGCAAAGGCGAGCACATCCGGGTTTTCCCGCTGTCGAATTGGACCGAGCTGGACATCTGGCAGTACGTCGAGGCGGAGGACGTGACCCTGCCGTCGCTGTATTACGCGCACCGCCGGTCGGTGGTCCAGCGCGACGGGATGCTGCTCGCCGACACCCGGTTCCTCGCCGTGGCCGAGGGCGAAGTGCCTTATCCGGCAACGGTTCGCTTCCGCACGATCGGCGACGCGACCTGCACCGGGTGCGTCGAATCGACCGCTTCGTCACCGGCGGAAGTGGTGGCCGAGGTCGCCGCGACGCGGGTGACCGAACGCGGCGCGACCCGGGCCGACGACCGGATTTCCGAGGCCGGAATGGAAGACCGCAAAAAGGAAGGCTACTTCTGATGAGCGCCGGGGACCGGGTCACGACGGTGCGGCTCGCCACCGCGGGCAGCGTGGACGACGGCAAATCGACCCTGATCGGCCGGCTGCTGTTCGATTCGAAGACGGTGTTCGCCGACCAGCTCGAAGCGATCGAGCGCACCAGCCGGGACCGCGGCGACGCGTACCCGGACCTCGCCCTGCTCACCGACGGCCTGCGCGCGGAACGCGAACAGGGCATCACCATCGACGTAGCACACCGGTATTTCGCCACGCCCAAACGGAAGTTCATCATCGCCGACACGCCGGGGCACGTGCAGTACACCCGGAACATGGTCACCGGAGCGTCCACTTCGGACGTCGCGCTGAT
Organism: Amycolatopsis sp. La24; assembly: GCF_029087445.1. Lineage (NCBI taxonomy): Bacteria > Bacillati > Actinomycetota > Actinomycetes > Pseudonocardiales > Pseudonocardiaceae > Amycolatopsis > Amycolatopsis sp. La24. The sequence continues at coordinate 92,953 of NZ_JARACH010000009.1, read as the reverse complement.
CCTGGTCGACGCGCGCAAAGGCGTGCTCGAACAGTCGCGCCGGCACGCGTTCCTCGCCAGTCTGCTGGGCATCCGGCACCTGGTGGTGTGCGTGAACAAAATGGACCTGGTCGACTGGTCGCAGGAACGGTTCGAGGAAATCCGCGAGGACTTCCGCCGGTTCGCGATGAAATTGCAGACCCCGGATCTGACCTTCGTGCCGATGTCCGCGCTGCACGGCGACAACGTGGTGCACCGGGGCGCGAGCATGCCCTGGTACGAAGGCACTTCGCTGCTGCACCACCTGGAACAGGTGCACGTCGCTTCCGACCGGAACCTCGTGGACGCACGTTTTCCAGTGCAGTACGTGATTCGCGAGCACAGCCGGGATTTCCGCGGCTACGCCGGGACGGTGGCGGGCGGCGTCTTCAAGCCCGGCGACGAGGTGACCGTGCTGCCGTCCGGATTCACCACGACCGTGCGTGCGATCTGGGGACCCGGCGGGGTCGAGGTGCCCGAGGCGTTCGCGTCGCTGGCGGTGACCATCGAGCTCGCCGACGAACTGGACCTCAGCCGCGGCGACCTGATCTGCCGTCCGGGCAACCGTCCGCACGTGGGCCAGGACGTCGACGCCATGGTGTGCTGGTTCTCCGACCAGGCCTCGCTCGCTCCGGGCGCGAACTACCTTGTCCGGCACACCACGCGCGAGACCAAGGCCGAGGTCCGCACGCTCGACTACCGGCTGGACGTCACCACGCTGCACCGCGACGAAACGGCGGAGTCGTTGTCGCTCAACGAAATCGGCCGGATCCGGCTGCGGACGCGGCAGCCGCTCCTGTTCGACCCCTATGCCCGAAACCGGCCGACCGGCGGCTTCCTGCTGGTCGACGAACACTCCGGCGACACCGTCGGAGCGGGCATGATCACCGGCCCGAGCGCGACCGCACCGAACGTGGTCTGGCATCCCGCGGCGGTCTCGCGCGACGAACGCGCGACCCGCGGCCGGACAGTCTGGCTCACCGGGCTGTCCGCCTCGGGCAAGTCGAGCGTGGCCGTGGAACTGGAGCGCAGGCTGGTCGCCTCGGGCCGCCCCGCGTACCTGCTCGACGGCGACAACCTCCGGCACGGGCTCAACGGCGACCTCGGCTTCGCCCCGGCGCAACGAGCCGAGAACATCCGCCGCGTCGCGGAGGTCGCGAAGCTGTTCGCCGACGCCGGGATGGTGGCGGTGGTGTCGTTGATCAGCCCGTACCAGGCGGACCGCGAACTCGCGCGAACCATCCACGAAACCGCGGGTCTGCCGTTCTTGGAGATCTTCGTCGACACTCCGCTCGAAGTGTGCGAGGACCGCGATCCGAAGGGCATGTACGCGAAGGCGCGCGCGGGCGAAATCACCGGGTTCACTGGAGTGGACGCGCCGTATGAACGCCCCGCGTCCCCGGATCTGGTGCTGCGCCCGGAAGACGGTGACCCGGCAGCGATGGCCGCGCTGGTTCTCGACGCACTGGAGCTGTCAGCCGATGATCGTAAGGGGTAACGTCGTTCGCGCTAGGCGGCGGAGACGTCCTCGATGATGCGGCGTGCGAGCGCGGCTGAGGATCCGGGGTTCTGGCCGGTGTAGAGGTTGCGGTCCACGACCACGTGCGACTTCAGCGGCAATCCCGAGGTGTAGTCCGCGCCCGCTTCCTTGAGCCGGTCTTCCAGCAGCCACTTGGCTTTCCACGCGAACGGGTTGAACCGTTCCTCGACGTTGGAGAGCCCGGTCATCCGGTAGCCCGCGAAGGGCCAGCTGCCGTCCGGGTTTTTCGCGGCGAGCGCGGCTGCGGGGGCGTGGCACAGCAGCGCGAGCGGCCGGTCGGAGGAGAGCCGTTTGGTCAGCAGGGCGCCGGAAACCGGGTCGACGGCGAGGTCTTCCATCGGGCCGTGGCCGCCGGAGTAGAAGACGACGTCGAAGTCGTCCGGGTCCAGTTTGGACAGGTCGGCGGGGTGTTCCAGGACCGGGGAGAGTCGGTCGAGTTCGGCGCGCAGTTTCTTGGCGGTGTGCGGGAGAACGCCGCCTTTGACACCGAGGCTGAGCTGGTCGGCCACGGGCTGTTTGCCGCCGGGGGTGGCGACTGTGACGTCCCAGCCTTCGTCGGTGAACAGCGTGTAGGGGACGACGAATTCCTCGGCCCAGAACCCGGTGGGGTGCTCGGTGCCGTCCTTCAGCGTCCACACGCGGGCGGCGGAGAGCACCTGCAGAACCTTGGTCATCGCGAAACTCCTTGCTGGGGAACCGAATACGGGACCGGCAGGTGCAGGGCGAGCTGGCCTTCGGCGAGCACGTCCAGGCGGACCGGTCGGGTCGGCTTGAGCGAGCGCAGGTCGTCGCTCATCCGGCCGCGGCCGAGCTTGAGGTCGACGTCGCGCGGGAAGGACGTGCTGCCGGACGACAGCGCGTTGGTCTGGCTGAGCGTCGAGTGCCAGGCGCCGTTGATGGTGGTGTACGAGGTGAGCGTCGAAACGCGTTCGCCGCTGGGGTGCCTGGTCTGCGCGGGAGTGGCGGCCGACAGCGCCAGGTCGAGTTCGCCGGAGTCGTTGGCGACCCGGGCGGTGGTGCGGTTCGCGTCGATGTCGACGTCCAGTTCGGTGACCCACTTGGGGAAGCCGTAGCCGTCGTGGCCGCGGACCTGTGCGATGTCGGTGTTGACCGGCAGCGACAGGACGTAAGTGTCGAGGTGGTCGTTCTTGAGCGCGGCGACCAGGTCCACGAACCCGAGCTTCCCGTGCCGCGCGGGCTGGACCGCGACGCCGACGGCGGCCTCGGTGTAGAAGTCGATGTCGCACACGTCGTAGCGGAAGAACATCACCGACACCAGGCCGAGGCCGGGCGCGACCTCCAGCGGCGCCAGCTCCCTCGGCAGCCGGGCGCGGATCGCGCGGGACCGGGCGAGCATGGTCAGCCGGGCCGAGGACATCCGGTAGTAGAAGTTCGGCGTCAGCGTCGGGCCGATCGGCGACTCGACCTTCGTCTTGGGCAGGCCGCGGAAGAACTCGACGCCGCTGACGCGCGGGTCGCGGGCCACCTCGTCGAGGTCGGTGTCCATCCGGTAGCGGTCGAACAGCCCGCCCGCGGGAACGGCGACGCGGCGGTCGCCGAGGTCGACCTCCACTGTTCCGGTCCTCGCCGGGCTGTCCTGGCTGGGCGGTGCCATCGGGGTGCTCCCTCACGTTATGTGTGCAGTGCTTACATCGCGGTAGGCTGCGATGTGAGCACTGTCAACACTGGGAGTCGTCAGTCACCCGGCCGGGCGGCGAAGACCGCGGTGAAGGACGCTCGGACCTGGTTCGCGACGTCGTCGGCGGAGGTGCTGGCGAGCTTGCCGTCGAGGTGCAGGCAGGCCAGTCCGTGCACCATTCCCCATCCGCCGACGGTGATGCTGGCCAGGTCGGCGTCGGGGAACACGTTCGCGACGGCGCGGGCGAGCGTCTCGTGCACCGCGGCTGCCGCGGTGACGCGATCGTCGTTCGTGTCGTCGCAGGCGTTGCCGAACATGAGCCGGAACAGCGCTGGGCGGCGGAGGGCGAAGTCGACGTACGCGACGCCCAATTCGGCTAGCTCGGCGACTGTTTTCGGCGTGGCGTCGGCTTGGTTCAGGTCGGCATCGAGGTCGCGCAGGCCCTGGGCGGCCAGCGCTGATTCCAGGGCGTCGCGGTCGGCGAAATGCCGGTACGGGGCGGTCGGGGAGACGCCCGCTTTTCGGGCGACCGCCCGCAGGGAGAACTGCTCGCCCTGCTCGAGCATCTCCATTGCGGTCGTCAGCAGGGCTGCCCGCAGATCGCCGTGATGGTAGCCGTCCTTCGTCGAAGTTGACACTGCTTACATCGCCTCCTACTCTTATGTGAGCACTGCAAACATACCGCATGGAGCGAAGGAATCATGACGACCTCGCCGCTGTTCACTCCATTCGCGCCCGCCCACGGGCCCGCGCTCGCCAACCGGATCGTCAAAGCGGCCATGGAGGAGAACATGGCCGGCCCCGGGCAGCTGCCCGACGAGCGCATCCGCCGCCTGTACCGGCGCTGGAGCGAAGGCGGCGCCGGACTGATCATCACCGGCAACGTGATGGTGCACGCCGAAGCGATGACCGGGCCGGCCGGCATCGTCCTGGACGACCAGTCGCCGCTGGAGCCGTTCCGCGTGTGGGCGGACGCGGCCAAGAGCGGCGGGGCACGGGTGTGGATGCAGATCAACCACCCCGGACGCCAGGTGATGGCGAACATGCCCGGCGTCGCGTGGGGTCCGTCGGCGGTCAAGGTGAACCTCGGCAAGCAGAGCAAACGGCTCGCGCAGCCGACCGAGATGACGGCAGTCCAGATTGGACAGACAGTGGCGAGGTTCGCCGAGACCGCGCGTCGTGCCGAGGAGGCCGGGTTCGACGGGGTCGAGATCCACGCCGCGCACGGATACCTGCTGTCACAGTTCCTGTCGCCGCTGGTCAACCGGCGGACCGACGAGTGGGGCGGCAGCCTGGAGAACCGGGCGCGGCTGCTGCTCGACATCGTGCGAGCCGTGCGCGACGTGGTCTCCCCGGCGTTCGCGGTCGCGGTGAAACTGAACTCGGCGGACTTCCAGCGGGGCGGGTTCGACGCCGCGGATGCGGGCCGGGTGATCGAGATGCTGGCTCCGCTCGGGGTCGACGTGGTCGAGCTGTCCGGCGGCAGCTACGAAAGCCCGGCGATGTCGGGTCGTTCCGCCGACGAACGCACGGTGGCGCGAGAGGCGTACTTCCTGACTCTGGCCGAAGAACTCGCCGCGACGAGCCCGCTGCCGTTGATGCTGACCGGCGGCATCGTCCGGCGGCCGGTCGCCGAGCAGGTACTGGCCGGGGGCATCGACCTGGCCGGGATGGGGACGGCGCTGGCGGTGGATCCCGACCTGCCGAAGAAGTGGCTCCACGGCGAGGATGCGGCGGTGGAGCTGGCACCGGTGGCGATCAAGGACAAAGCGCTGGCTTCGGCCGCTGGGATGGCTCGGGTACGTCGGCAGCTACGGCGGGTCGGGGCCGGCCGTACGCCGCGACTGCGGACGAATCCCAAGCTGGCTCTGGCGAAAGAGACCGTCCTGCAGCAACGCGCGTTGCGTCGCTACCGCGGCTGGCTCGACGGCCGAGGCGTCAGCAGGATGTTTTCGGCACCGCAGTCGTGACCGCCTTGTTCCACACTGTCGCGGTGGATCCGTCGGCCCTGATCTCGACGACCGGGAACGGTTTTTCCACCGGGTTGCCGTACTGCGCCTGATCGGGGCTGAACTGGATGGTCCCGCTCGCGCCCTGGACGGCGTTCTGGCAGCGCATCTCCTCGATGAGGCCGATTTGGGACAGCGGCGTGCGCACCACCGTGTCGGCGTTGCCGTTCGCGGCGCGGCGGGCGGCCATCACGGCGACAATCATGGCGTCGTGGGCGAGGATGCCTTCGCCGCTGCCGAGGTCGGCGACGGAGAACGTCAGCGGGGCGGCGCCGTCGTCCGCGCGGACGGTCTGGCCGTTGCACACGCCGGGTTTGCCGGTGAAGACCGACTGGAAAGTGTTGTAGGCGGCCTGTTCGGCGCTGCCGTTGCACGGACCCCATTCGTCCGGGCTGGCCAGCGAGGTGAACAGCACCCGGACGTGGCCGCCGCGGACGGCGTCGCGGAGGCTGGCCTCGTTGATCGCGGAGCCGCCGTCGTCGCCGGTGACGACAGTCAGTTTTCCGTTGGCGCACGGCGTGTTCCCTTGCGTCCAGGACTGCACGAACGGCCTGAGGTCGGTGCCGCGGCCGGTGAAGTAGACGACCGTCGGGGCGACTGAGCACAGATTCTGATTCAGGTACGCGAACTGGGTGAGCAGCGGGTCGGCGCGGGAGACGTCGTGCGGCAGCGCGCCCGGCGAGGTGAACGGGAACCGGTGCGCGGCGGGCATTTCCTTCACCGCCCGCGAGCCGAGGGTCTGGGTGTAGTCGTCGCCGGGGATGTTGTCCTGCACGATCGCGACCCGCGACGGATCCGGCTCGATGCTCGCGATGAACCGGGCGGCGGCCGCCACGGAATGGGTGTTGGTGGGCGAGGTGCGGAAGAACCCGGTGTTGAGCTTGCCCTCGGGGGTGAGGTTCATAGTGTCCCCGGTGACGGTCGCGCCGATCACCGGCAGATGCGCCTGCGCGGTCAGTTTCGCGGCCGCCGCGCGGGTGTTGTCCATGCTCTGGCCGAGCCCGATCACCGAGACCACGTGGTTGGCCGCCGCGTGCTCGGAGATCTTGTCGACGGCCTCGGACCAGCTCGCGTACTGGCTGCCCATGTTTGCCAGGAACAGCTTCACCTTCGGCACGCTGCCCTGGAACGCGGCGGTGTGGTTGGCCCGCCACGCACCGGCGATCGCGCCCTCGATGTCCGGGTACAGATCAGGGTAGAGCCGGGTGTCGACGCCCTCGTTCGGCGACATGTCCTGGAACAGCACCACGGACACGTAATTGCCGGTGATCGCCGCGTTGTTGGCCCGGACCGCGGCTTCCAGCTCCCGCATGTGCTCCGGCTCGTTCTGCCGGAACTGCGCGCTGTCCAGGTTGATGCCGACGCACGCGTCGTTCGCGTCCGCGGTCATGCCTTCCCCGCACCGCGCGAACAACGGCGGGACGAACAGGCCCGCGGCGACGAGGACGACCACCGTCAGCGTGGCGAAACCGGTCGCCAGCACCGGACGCCGCAGCACCCAGTTGGCCAGCCGCGGGAATCGGTAGGTGAACCAGCGCAGCAGCTTGCGAATGCGGTCCATCACGCTCCTGTCGGGAAAGCGGCTTTCACCGGCCGCCGAATTGCGCGGCGGCGTCGGTCAGCGCGTCGGTGTCGTCGCGGGCCGCGTAGTTGCCGGCCAATCTGGTGAAGTTCTTGGAGATCCGCTGGTCGTGCGCCGGGCTGGGAACGGTGTGCGGATCGTGGTAGAGCCAGAGCCGCGCGACGATGCTGGTGATCGCGGCCTCGGCGGACTCCCGCCCCGGCTGCCCGTCCGGCACGAGCTTCGCGACGCTGTCGTCGGTCGGCTCGACCGCGGCCAGGCGGCACGGTGCCCGCGTGATCTGGTCGACCAGCCGGACCCAGTCGGGGTGCCCGCTCTTGGCGAATTCGGTGACCAGTTCGTCGACGACGGCCGCGAAGTTGTCGCAGGCAAGGGCGTAATACAGCCGCCGGGCCTGGTCCTCGGCCTCGCCGGTCGGTTCGGCGCAGGTGTTCGCCATCCGCCGGAACACCTCGGCCCACGTCATGGCTACCGGATGGCGGTCGGCGGCGCTCTGCGCGTGCAGACCGGCCAGCAGGCAGGCGAGCAGCCACGGGTGCAGGGCCGCCGGGTGTTCCCGCCCGGGGACGGCGACCGGCCACAGCCGCGAGGGCCGGGCGGCGAAGGTGCTGACCCACAGGTTTTCCCGCAGTGCGCGCAGGATGTCGTTCGCGTCGGGGAAGGCGGCCGGATCCAGCGGGGCCGACTGTCCCGGCTGGCCGAGCCGTACCCCCACCGCGACTGCCTGCGGAACGACGGCCGGCAGCGAGTCCGCCAGCAGCGACCGCGGTAGGAAAGAGGTCAGCGCGCGTTCCCACAGCGCGATTCCGTTGTGCGGCTGGAACAGCAGCGACCGGGCGGGCGGGCTGGCGTCGACCGGAAGTTCGGCGGCGCGGCGGCCGATTTCCTGCGCGGCGGCGGGCAGGCCGCCGGAGAGCCGCTGGACGAACTCGTCGAAGACAGCCGGTTCCCAGCCGTCCGGCGGGGTCGGGGCGAGCTTGCGCAGCACCTCGGGACCGGGCGGGTCCAGCCACACGGGATACCACGCGCGGGTCGGGGAGTCGCCCCGGTCGGCAGTGGCGGCGAGATGATGGGTCCACTGCTTGAAATCGGCCTGGGACAGCAGGGGAATCGGCCGCTTGTCCGGGCAGTCCGCCTTCGTCCGCCACGGTTCCCGCCACCAGTGCCCCCAGGCGGACGACCACCGGTCCATCGCCGCCACGATCAGCAGCGGATCGCGTTCGGGCAACCGATTCTGCCGTGCACGTACGAAAGCGGAGAGGAATTCGCGACCGGCGGGGGTGGCATCAACGTTGTCGATCAGCAGCGCCCAGGCGTGCTCGTGCGGAACGTCCTGTCTGTGCGGGGCCAGGCACTCGCACCGGCGCACCGGCGTCGTCCATTGATCGGCACTGCGCGACAAATCGGTCAGGAACGCGTTCAGCACGTGTGGGACCGGGTCCGAACTGCGCTGGCTCAGGTCGATCAGCGAGTCGATCGTGCTGGCTCCCTCCAGCAAGCCGCTGAACCATTTCAGCGCCTGCCGCACGCTTCGCCGCCGCCGGTTCGCGAGCCGCAGCAGCGCGCCGATTCCGCTGCTGACCGCTTGCTGGACGGCGGGTCCCGGCACCTGCGCGCCGATCCCGGACAGCGACAGCGCGAACCGGACCGCCTCGCCGGCCAGGTCCGCGACCGGGTGCTCGTCGCCCTGGTGCAAGTAGCTCCCGACGAGCTGGAGGACGTGCGCCCGGGCCGCGTCCCGGTCCTGCGGCAGGGTTTCGTTCAGTGCCAGCAGGGAAAGCCCGACGCGGTGGAAGGCCGGGTCGCGCGGCAGGTTGTCCCAGTGCCGGGCGAGCAGGAAGGACACGTACGCGGCGGCGGAGATCGGATCGGCGACCTGGGCGTCCTGGAAATCGAGCCGGGCGTGGACGAGCGTGCCGCCGCAGGTGCCGGAGATCGTTTTGAGCGCGGTGCTCTTGCCCGAACCCTTCGGCCCGAGCAGCGCGACGACCGGCTCCGGCACGGCCGTTCCCGCCGCTGGTCGCCGGAAGGCTTGCCGGACAAAGAGTTCTGCGGCGGTCAGCACGTGCGGTTCCCCCAGGTCCTGCCGTTCGGCGCGCGATGCGGTACGAGGCACGGCAGAAGGTGTATCGGTTCAGATGTGGGCCGTGTCACAGGTATTGCGGCGGTTCACTCCAAAGTGTGGCCCTCGCGGTCGTTCGCGCAAGCGGCTGTCCGGGGGTGTTCTGCTAAGCGGAAGTCAGGGTCCGCCACGATCGGGCGAAGGGTTCCGTTCGGCGCGTTCGCGGGCGCTTTCTTGTCGGGGCGGCTGCTTAAAGTGCGGGGCATGGCAGTGGACGAGCGCGAACGGGCGCGACGGGTGCTGAGCTTCGCCCTCGAGGTGGCGATGCAGATGTTCCGGCAGGGCATCGAAACTGCCGTCGTCGTGCGCACAGTCCGCGGGCTGGCCGCGGCGGGCGGCGTCGAGGATCTGCGGATTTTGGTGGGAGTACGGGCAATTCACCTCCAATACTGCGGCGGCGGGGAAGAACCGCTGGTGCTGTTCGGGAGCGTGCAGGCGAACGACGCGCGCGACATCGGCCGGATGGGAGACTTGGAGGCGCTCGCCGTCCGCGCGGCCGCCGGTACGATTTCGCCTGCCGAAGCCGAGCGCGACGCCGGAATCCTCGCTCAAGCCGGACCGACTTGGCCGTGGTACCTGAGTTTGCTCGGCGGCTGCCTGCTCGCCGCGATGATTTGCCTTCAGGCGAACGGAACCGTGCTCGCCGCGGCGGTGTCGGCCGGCTTGTTCGTTCTCGCCAACCGGGTGGGTTGGGCGTTGAGCACGGTCGGCATCGCGGAGTTCTTCCAGGTCGCGGCCAAAGCCAGCACGGTGCTGGTCGTCGCGATCTCCTTGCTGTCGCTCGGGATGCTCACCGGGCACGAGGCGGCGAGCCTTTCGGCGGCGAACCTCGTGCTGCTGCTGCCGATCCTGTCGCTGGTGTCGCTGGTCGAGGACGCGGTCGGCGACTTCCACCTGATGGCAGCCGCCCGGATCGTGACGGTCCTGCTGCTCACCGGGGCGATCGCGACCGGCGTGATGGTCGTGGTGTTGGTGGCGAACGACCTCGACATCCTCGGCGCGGCAAGCCGGGTGCAACTCGCCGCGCTGCCGCTGGCCCTGGTCCCGGTGACGGCCCTGGTGGGTGCACTGGGCAACGCGATCCTGATGGGCACGCCCGCGCGCTGGTGGCTGCTCGCGTGCGGGGCGGGGATCGTGACGTCACTGGCCAACTGGACGGGCCGGTCGGCGCTCGGCCTGTCGGCTCCGGTGTCGATTTTCCTTGCCACGACGGTACTGGGCGTGCTGGCCGGGGTGGCTTCGCGGAGGCTGAAGGTGCCGACCGCGGTGGTCACGATCCCGGGTTTGACGGGTGCGGTGCTGCCGGGGCCTGCGCTGTATCTGAGCCTGTCGCAGGTATTCGCACGGGTCCCCGGCGCCTGGGACGCAGTAGCGGAGGCGATTGTGTCCACCGCAGCGATCGGGGTCGGGGTTGTGCTCGGGTTGCAGCTCGCGGCTTTGCGCCGACCTGAGGCTGCGGTATCGGGGGCTCCTCTTGCTTAGCCGGAGCCGGAAAGTGTGGAGGTTTCTGTCGTGGTTGCCTCGACCACGCTTGCTTCGGTTGCTGCGGTCTGTGCTTCCGAAGGTCGGCGCTGGCCGGAGGCCAACTGTCGCCGCGGTATCACCAGCCGTTGCGGTAGAAACTCCGCGACACGTAACTGCTAGCCTCCTCCGCCCGCACCGCGCACAGCTCTTCCTTCATCGCTCGAGCCTGCTTCACCAAGGGATCATCGCCAGGTGCGAGCGCCAGCAAATCGATGACATGCAACGCCTCCTGCACCCGCCCGTCACCGCGCAGCCGCTCGGCCTGGTCGAGCACCGCCTGCTTGTCCGTGATCGCCTCCGCGCGGGCAGCGGCCGCGACGTCCGGGCGGGACGGGTGCAGGGTCGTCGGATTTCCGTCCCACCACCCGGTTTCCGAGCGGACAATGTCGCGGACGATGTACTCCCGGTGCCCGTAGTGCTCGCGCATCCACGGCACGTCGAACAACTCAGCCGGGTACCGGAGATCGTGCACGATGTCGTCCACCCTCCGGCCCTGGTTGAGCTCGTCCACCACCGCGCTGCGCAGCCATCGGAGCGCGGCGGCGGTCATGGTGAGCTGCCGCACCGGGTCTTCGCGCACCACCGGGCCGAATTCCGGCACCAGGATCGCCGGGTTCAGCGCGGCGAGCCGGTCCAGGGTGTCGGCCCAGCGGACGGTGTCGCGCATGGTCCGCATGGGCGTCCCGATGTTGGGGATGCCGTTGATCACGGCAGCACTGCCGTACAGAACCCGCTGGGAAGGCAGCCACACCGCGGTCACGTCGTCGGTTTCGGAGGGTGCCCACAGCAGCCGGACGTCGGGGGTCAGCGTCATCGCTTCCCGGTAGGTCTGGTCGGGGAAGGTGAGCGGCGGGGGAGCCGACAGGTCGTCCATCGGACGGCGGAACTGCCGGGTGTTGATGTGGTTCTGCAATCCGGCCGTCTCGAGATACCGCTGGTAGCGCCGGACGACGTTCTCGTGCGCCACGACGGTCGGGCGGCGTTCGCCGTGCGCGGCCGCGTAATCGAAGAACCCGGGCACGCCGTAGTTGTAGCCGAGATGCCCGTGGCTGTAGACGATCCACCGCACCGGTTCGCGCAGCTGGTCCAGCACCGGCGCGACAAGGTCGGGGGACGGTCCGGTGTCGACCACGACGAGGCCCGACGCGGTTTCCACCGTCAGGCTGTTGCCCTGCAAGCCGATCGAGCGCACGCCGGGCGCGACCTCGGTGACCTGGCCGCTGCCGTAGAGCGGGTTTTTGGTGTCCTGGAAAGGCATCAGCGAACCACCTCGGTGCGGAGCCCGAGCCGCCGCGCGGTGCGGTCGGGGTTGACGAAGAAGACGGCCAGCAGACCGCCCACAATGGACAGCAGGCCGCTGATCGTGAAGGCGAGCGTGAAGCCGCTGACCGGCGACGAGGCGGCCTGGATCAGCCGTCCGGTGAGGTACGGGGCGAGCAGTCCGGCGGTGGTGACCAGGCCGACGGTGATGGACAGCACCGCGCCGCGCTGGCGGGTCGGGCTGATCTCGGCGTTCATCGTGACGCCGAGCGCGAACACGACCCCGCCCAGGCTGAACGCGACGGTCAGCAGCGCGATCTGGAACCAGCCGCCGGTGTGCGGGAACAGCAGCATCGCGAGCCCGGAGATCAGCACCGCGATCCCGCCGAGCACGCCGCGCGCCACCCGGCTCGACACGCCTCGCCGCATCAGCCGGTCGCTCAGCGCGCCCTGGGCGAGGTTGAACACGACCGAGGCGATCCACGGCAGCGCGACCAGGGTCCCGGTGGTCACCGTGCTGTAGTGCAACGCCGTTTCCAGGTAGTGCGGCACCCACGCGACCAGCACGGCCAGCGCCCAGTACGCGGCGAATCCGGCCAGGAACCCGCCGAGCCAGGTGCCGTTCAGCAGGATCCGCCGGTACGGCACACGGGGTTCGTCCGCTTCGGACTTGGCCGCGTTCGCGTGCACCGACGCGGTTCCGGCGACCTTGCCCTCCCGCCCGAAGATCGCCCACAGCACCGACCACAGGAGGCCGACGACGAGCAGCGCGAAGAACGCCCACCGCCAGCCGTAGCCGACGATCAGTGCGGTCAGCAGCGGCGACGCGAGTGCCACGCCGATGCCGGAACCGGCGTTCAGCAACGCGCTCGGCAGGCCGCGTTTCTCGTTGGGGAACCACTTGTACGCCGCGTGCATGGCCAGCGGATTCGCCGGGCCCTCGGCCGCGCCCAGAACGATCCGGCTGACCAGCACTGCGCCGAATCCGACGGTGCCGAGCATCGGGGCCTGCGTCAGCGCCCAGACGACGCCCAGCACCAGCAGGATCCACTTGGTCGGCACGCGGTTCGACACGAAGCCGACCACGATCGCGGAAATGCTGAACAGGAAGTAGAACCCGCTGCTGATCAGGCCGTACGCCTCGGGCGACAGGCCGAGATCGTGCATCAGCGGTTTCGCGGCGAGGCCGAGCACGGCCTTGTCCGCGAAGTTGATCAGCATGAACACCAGCAGCAGCCCGGTGACGACCCAGCCGCGGGCGCTGGTGCCGCGGGTGCGCCCGCCGGCGGCGGTTTCGGCGGGGAGAGCGGGAGCGTTCATCGTGGGGTCCCCATTTCAACGTCGTTGTCGGACGGGGTGGTGCGGAAGGCGGGTCAGAAGGCCCAGCGGGTGCGGCCCGCGGTGCGGGCGCGCAGTTGTTCGGCGCGGTCGGTTCCGTCGAGCACGGCTTGGGATTCGGCGGCGGCCCAGGCGTAGACGCCCTTGGCCATCGTCGAGGTCGCGGCCTTTTCCAATGCGGTGAACACTTCCGCGCGGGCGGTGTGCGCGGTTTCGTCGTCCGGGGCCGCGTCCACGGCGAGTTGGGCGAAGTGCCCGGCCAGCCGGTGTTCGCCCGCGGCGAGCAGTTCCCGCGCCCGCGCGGCCAGCCGGTCGGAGCCGCCGGACAGGTCGGCGAGTTCGCGGGACAGCTCGGCGCGGCGCGCGGGTTTGAGGTTGGCCGGGTTGCCGTCGTACCAACCGCCGTAGAGCCGCCAGACGTTGCGGACGACGAATTCCGGCTCGTCGTAGGACGGTTTCAGATACGGCTTGGCCAGCAGTTCGGCGGGCGCGGTGACGCCGTGTACGACCTCGTCGAGCGTGGCTCCCGCGTTCATCGCGTCCACGGTCTGGTCGTGCAGGGTCGCGAGGAACTCGGCGGTGTCGGACAGCGCGGTCCGGATCCGGTCCGCGCCCACGATCGGCACGCCGTGCCCGGGCAGCAGCAGCTCCGCGCCCAACCCGGCCATCCAGCGCAGCGCCCGCGCCCACTCGGCGGCGTAGCGCTGGACCTTCTGCGGGTTGCCCGGGTTGGGGGAGGACCAGATGAAAAAGTCGCCGCAGCACAGGATTTTCCGCTCGGGCAGCCACGCGATCGTCGCGTCGTCCGTCTCGCCGCGGCCGTGCTTCAGCTGGACGTCCAGGTCGCCGATCCGCAGGGTCGTGGTGTCGCGGTAGGTGACGTCGGGGTGCCGGTACCGGTCCGGCCAGCGGAATCCGGGCGACTGGAACTGCCGCTGGTTGATCACCGTGTTGTAGCCGCGGGTGCGTTCGTACCGCTCGAAGCGCGGCGGCGTATTCTCGTGGGCCAGCACGGACGGGCGACGCCAGCCGCGCTCCTCGGCTTCGAGGTCGAACGGGCCGACGCCGAAGACGTGGTCGATGTGCCCGTGCGAGTAGACGGCGGTGTGCAGCGGCGCGTCGGTGCGGGCGCGGGTCGCGCCGAACAGGTCCTTCGCGGTGCGGCGTTCGCCGGTGTCGAAGCAGAACAGGCCGTCGGCGGTGGGGAAGAGGAAGACGTTGCCGAACGCCGGCCACATCCAGACGCCCTCGGCCAGCTCGTGCAGACCGTCCTTGCGCAGCGTGCCGGTGTGGTAGACGCGAGTGTCGGCCTCGCCTCGCCAGACCTTGTCGGCGTAGTCGAGCAGGTCAGTCACGGGATGCCTCCTGAGCGTTCTCGGTGAAGAGCGCGTCGACGGCGACCAGGTCGTCGCCGGTGACGCAGAGCGGGTTGAGGTCGGCTTCGGCGAATTCCGGATGGTCGCCGAGGATGCGGACGAGCCCGTCGATCGCGGCGGCGACGGCGGGGACCGGTGCGGCGAGGACGTCGCCGGCCCACGCGGCCAGTTCCGTCCGCTGCTCTGGGGTAGCCGGGAGCAGCAGCGCGCGCCGGGGCGCAGTGGGGTCTTCGGCACGGTCGCCGCCCGCGCCGAGGACGATTGCCGTGCCGTACAACGGGTCTCGCGTCGCCCCGAGGGCGAGTTCGGCGGTGTGCGGCAGCAGGGGTTGCACGACGAGGATGCGGCCCGGGTCGGTGGAGACCTCGTCCAGCCGCGCTTGGAGGGTGTCCAGCACCGCGGGGAGTTCAGCCGCCGTGACGCCGACGCGGACGAGTCCGGCCCGGGCCCGGTGCGGCACGTCGGCGGCGTCGCCTTTGACCACATACGGCCCCGGCCAGCCGTTTTGTCTTGCCTTGGCGGCAAGATCGGCCCCGGCGACGGTGTCCACGTGCGGAATGCCAGCGCCTTCCAACAGCGGGATGGCGCGCAGTTCAGTCCACACTGGACGGTCATCGGCCGTGGTGTGGCTCGCGGGCTCGGGGACCCGGTCGGGCACCAGCACCCGAAGTCGGCGCACGAGAGCGCCGATGCTGGGCAGCACGGTGTCCGGCCGTCCGACGTTCGCCAGCTCGCCGGGCGGCGCGCAGGCCCAGACGAACCACGTCGGCGTCCGCATCGCAGCGGCGGCCGCGGCCAGCCGGTGGTAGGGCTCGCGGAACCGGTCGCCGAACGTCAGATAGAGCACGACGCCGTCCAGTTCCGGGTCTTCGTCGAGCGCGCCGAGCAGATCGCCGACCCGGTCGAGCCAGCGGTCGATGTTGCCGCCGAGGTCGACGGGGTTCTCATCAGCGGCCTCGACGCCGCCGACCTCCGCGAGTTTCGCGCGCGTCGCACCGGAAAGCGGCGGAATCCGCACTCCCAGCGCGGTCAGGTTGTCGGCGAGGATGCCGCCCGCGCCGCCGGACATGGTGAGCACGGCGAGCCTTGGTGCCGGAGGCAGCGTCGTGCCTTTGCGGGCGCAGAGCACCGCGTCCACGAGCTGGTCGTCGTCGGTGACCAGGTGGATTCCTTCCTGACGGCACAGCGAAGCGAGCAAGAAGTGATCACCGGCGACGGCCGCCGTGTGCGACAGCGCGGCCTGTCGACCGGCGGCGCTGCTGCCCACCGCGAGCGCGACCACGGTCTTGCCCGCTGCCCGCGCCTGACGGCCGAGCGCGCGGAGACCATCCGCGTCACGCACGCCTTCGAGGTAGAGCACGAGCACCTCGACGTCGGGCTGGTCGAGCAGGTCGCTGCCGATTTCGTGGCTGGACAGGCAGGCTTCGTTCCCGACGCTCGCGTAGTAGGAGTAGCCGATCCCGGCCTGTTCGAGCAGGTCAGCGAGCACGAATCCCATCGCGCCGCTCTGCGTGACGATCGCGATCGGACCCGGCGGCACGCGCTCGCGGTCGAGGAAAACCGTCGTCGACAGCTGTACTCCGGCCGGGTGGCTCACCACGCCCAGGCAGTTCGGGCCGAGCACCGGCAGGTCCCCGGCGGCTTCGCGCAGTTCGTCTTCCAGCGCGGTGTTGCCGCCCTCGGCGAAACCCGACGCGAAGACGACGACCGCTCCGGAGCCGAGTTCGCGCGCCTCCCTGACCAGCGCGGGAACCGTTTCCGCCGGGGTCGCGAGGACCACGAGGTCGGGGCCGTAGCCGATCTCGGCGAGCGAGCCGACCGTGCGGACGCCGGGCAGGTCGAGCGGGCCGCGGGAGACCGCGAAGATCTCGCCGCCGTAGCCGCCGCGCAGCAGCCGGTCCAGCGCGATCCGTCCCCAGGAGAGCGCGGTGGTCGCGGAAACGCCGACCACGGCGACCGATTTCGGGCGGAACAGCGGCTCGCAGCGCATCGGTGCGGGACCTCCTGTGATCGCGGTCATGGACACAACCCCAACTGTCGCCGCTGGCCTCTCCAGCTGGTAGCGCACATTGCCCAGGGTTTCGGCTACCGTGCTGTGACATGTCACAACTGTCGTGGCGCAGCTTCGAGCACCGGCTGCCGAAGCTGGCCGAGCGGACGATCCGCCGGTACGTCGAGACCTCGCCGCACTACCGCGGCAAGGCGCCCGCGCACCTGCACCAGCACATGGCGCACACGGTCCGCGAGTTCGGCCGGATGTTCTCCCGCGCGGCGCGGGAGGGGGACGAGCCGCGCGAGGACGAGCTGGAGCTGTTCCGGCAACGCGGCCGGGAGCGAGGCGCGGAGGGGCTGCCGGTCGGCGAGTTCGTGCACGCCTACCTCCTGGTGGCCGAGGAGATGTGGGCGGAGGTCGACGACCTGTCCGGCGGGTCTCCGCCGGACGGCGCGGCGGCGGTGCTGCTGAAGTGCACGCACCGGGTGATGAACGCGGCGGTGCAGGCGCACCAGAAGGAATTCCAGACCGCGGACCACGAACAACGCGAGGCGGCGCGGGCGCTGGTGCGGCGGCTGGCGGCGGGGGAGTCGGTCCCGGAGCCGGCGGACGTCCGGCTAGCCCCGGCGTACGGCGTGCTGGCGCTGCGGTTCGCCGTGGACCCAGCGGATTCCGTCGGCGACGCGGTCGGCCGCCATCTCGCCGGGCAGAGGAAGGTGCGGTTGCTGTTGCAGCACCTGCGTCGCGAACTCTCCGGAGACGTGCTGGCCGCGCTGGATCCCGACGGCGGCCTGTTGTTGCTTCCGTCCGGTTCGGACAATGCCGAAGCGGTGCTGGATGAGGCGCGGTTGGCGGTGCCGCGAGCGCATCAGACCACGGGCGTGGAGATCACCGGCGCGTTCGCCCACGCGGCAGAACTGTCGGAAGTCCCGGCGGCGGTAGCGGAAGCGGAGCGGCTGCTGCGGTTGAACGCAGTCCCGGATACCGTTGCGGTGCTTGCGGATCACCTCTTCGAATACCAGCTCAACCACGACAGCGCGGCCACCCCGCAGTTGCGCGCGCTGGCGTCGCGGCTGGATGGCGAGCCTGATCTGACGACGACACTGCGGACCTATTTCGAGACTGACTTCAACCGTCGCGAGACCGCGCGGAAGCTGCACGTCCATCCGAACACAGTGGACAATCGCCTGTCGCGCATCGCCAACCTGACCGGCGCGGATCCGCGCACCGCCAAAGGACTTTTGCTGCTCGGCGCTTCGCTGGGACTGACGGGCTGATCACCCAGCGAGGGAAGCGCTGCCGTTGGGGCCGGTCACCGTGACGCGGATGGTGCGTGCGGACGGCAGCTGCGCGATGGTGACCTGCCAGGTCTGCGGTGTCCCGACGTCGAGGGTCTGCAAGGCTTTCCGGACCAGGCGCGGGATCTCGGTGACGGGCAGGGTGCGGAGATCGAATCGCGGGACCTGGACCTCGGTCGGGGCGAAGACGACCGTCAGCCGGTGCTCCTGGACGACCGCGGTGAGCGTCTGCGAGACGTCCGTGGCCTGGGCCAGCCCGTCGACGGCGCGGCGCAGTTCTCCCTCGTCCAGCAACGATTGCTCGGGGCCGACGTCGACCGTCGCGGACCCTGAGGAAGTGGTCTCGGTGGAGGACGCGGGAGGCGGTGACGGAGCTTCCGGAGCGAACAGTTCGGCGCGGAAGAGCCCGAGAACGGCGCCCGCGCCGAGCAGTATCCCGACGAGGGTGAGGGCACCGGCCGCGCACCCCTCCGGCGGCGGGGCGACCAGAGCGGACTCGGGAGCGGGTTCGATGACCGCTTCCGCCGCCCGGCGCTGCCATTCCGGCGTCGGGTTGTCCACGAGCCGGACCTTCCACGGGCGCTCCGGCGGGTAAGCGACCACCAGGACGTCGCCCTTGCGGTAGTTCGGGAGATCGGCCAGGTTGACCGTGCGGGTCGCCGTCGCGCGATGCGCCGGCTCCCCGTCCGGTGCCACCGTGAGGACGAACTCGACCGGGAGATCGCCCGTTTCGGTGCCGCCGGCGCGGAGGCTTTCGATCCGGGCGAGTGCCACTGTCTGCGGGACTGCCGCCTCGCGGGCGCGTCGCGGCAGACCGCCGAGCCAGACGAGAACGCCGTAGCCGAGCGGAATTCCGAACCCGGCCACGAACAGCGGAACACTTTCGACGATGATCCCGACGACGAGCGAGCAGACGGTCGCTCCGACGACGATGCCGGTCAGGAAACCGAGCGCGATCGTGCGCATGGACGTGCTCCAGACTTGGTCAGCGGGAAACCGGTTCCACCAGAACGGCTTTCGGGTCCTGCGGGTCGTAGCGGACCCGCACTGCCGAACCCTCGGAAGGGGCTTGGAAGAGCGGCGTGATCATCGTGGTCACGGCCTCGCGCTCGCCGGTCTCGGTGGGAAACCGCACGTGGACGCTGAATCGCGGATTCCCCATCACCCAGACGTTGGTGAAATCCACCCGGGTGAGGACGCCCGTCGCCTGGCGGCCGCAGTGCCGCAGCGCCTGCTCGCGATCGTCCGCCTCGGCCGCGCGGAGGAAAGACCGCAGCAGCACCACGATTAGCACCAGTGTGATGAGCCCGGACACCGCGGGCACCAGAAACGGCTCGTAGTAGATCACCCAGTCCACATCGGACCACGGCTCGGCCTTGCCGTCGAGGAAGGGCAGTCGCTCGCCGACCGATTCGGGCGGTGTCCACGACGGAGCCGCCACACCGCTACCCAGCGTCACGCCGAGTGCTGCTGCCAGCGAGCTGGCCCGGAAGCTGATTCCCATGCGGCGCAACGACATCCCGCCGCCCCACAGCATCGCGAACCCCAGCGACGACGCGATCGTCACCGCCAGGCTGAAGAACAACACGAGGGAACCCGCCGGTCCCGCGTCGGCCCCCCACGCGCCGACGCGGTTCAGCGACATCAGGCGGAAGCCGTCCAGCAGCCCGAGCGCGCCGGACCAGCCGGCGACCGCCCAGGCGAGCGTCGTGGGAATCCCGAGAAGCCACAGCCGCCGGGTCGACGCCCGGTTCTGTTCAGGGTCGTCCGCGAGCCCGAATGCCAAGGAGTTGAACACCGCGGCCGCCTACGCGATCGGCCCGAACACGGCGACCTTCGCCGGATCGGCGGGGTCGAGACGGGCTTCGTGCCGGGTGCCGGGTGCGTACTGCTGGATCGTCGCCTGCGGGGTGATCAGCGGGGTGACCGTGCGGTACATCATGCCGTCGGCGCGGGTGACCTCCAGGGTGGCGGTGTACTGCGCCTGCCCGGCGACCGTCCGGCCGGTGGGCTCCAGCGCGCGGATCACCAGGGTGGCCTTCTCGCCGGTGTCGTACAACCGGCGCAGTTCGGTGCCGTAGGCCTGCAGTTCCTGCTGCTGGCGCAGCTGCTCGTGCATCGGCAGCGCCAGGAACGCAGCCGTCTCGGGGTCGGCCGCGACGTTGCGGTACGCCTGCGCGGCGAGCTGCGGCGTCGGCAACTGCGGCGTGATGTCGTGCCCCTGCGCGGCGGCCGCCTGCCGGAACAGCTCGGCGTGCTGCTGGAAGTCCTGCGCGCCCTTCGCCATGCCCTGCTGGGTGGCTTCGTTGATCTTGTCGCGGATCTTCTTGAACATCGGGTGCCTTTCGCTGTGTCGGTGTGCTGGACACAGCTTCGGGCGGGCGGGCTGCTACCGAACCCAAGTTTTGGCGTCGTCGGTGGCGTCGAGGCAGGTCAGGGCTGCCCAGAAGATCGGGGAATGGGCTGGTTCGGGTCGTTCGCGCCAGTGGGCGAGCCGGGCCCGCTGCCAGGCACACACCTCAGCAACCGGGTCCGCTCCGGCAAGCGCGGTGTCCACGGCGATGATCAACTCAGCCATCGGATCCGCGCCCGGCACCGCGGCCGACGTCGGCAGCGCCCACACCGTTGCGGCCACCAGCCCGGCCCCGGCGGCGACCGCGGCGAGCAGGACGCCGAACGGTTCCGGCAGGCCGAAGTCGCTCGCGCTGGCGCAGCCGATCAGCGCGACCCGCGGGGGCATGTCCACTTCGGACAGTGCCAGGTCGGCAGCGGTGAACGGCCGGTGCGCCCCGATCGGTGCGGCGGTGCCGGGCAGGTCGGCCGAGCACGACAAATGCAGCGCGGTCTGCGCACCGTGGACGTCCTGGATGCGGCTGACGTGCCCCGCGAACAGCAGCCGCGAACACGGTTCCGCCAGCAGGTCGGCGAGGAGCTGGCGGTCGGTGTCGGTGCGGCGGACCAGGTCGAGGCCGCGCGCGGCGGCGGGGCGGACGGGGCCTGCGGCGAGTTGTGCGTCGAGGTGGCGGATCAGCGGGGAAGCGGCGGTTTGCTTGCCGAGCACGGAGCCCAATTCGCCGAACGCGCTCTGCCCGGGGATCCGCGGGTCGAGCAGGTAGACGGGCGGTCCGGCGGGAGCCGGTTCGCGGCGCGGGATTCCGGCGGGGGCGAGCAGCGAGACGTCGGCGAGGTCGAGGATTCGGACGTCGCTGTCGAAGCAAGTGTCGACGTCGTCGGCGTCGAGCGCGTGGTCCGGGCGACGGTCGGGCAGGGCGAGCAGGCCCCACGGGACCGCGGCGAGCGCGGGGGACGGCTGGATTCGCAACAGCGGACGCGTGGCGCGCCGGAGTTGCGCGACGAGATCGGCGGGCAGGAGGTTGAGCGCGAGGACGCGAGCAAGGCGTTGCTCCGCGGCGAAACTGCCGAAAGCGTCGAGCGAACGACGGACCGCGGCCGCGACCGGCTCGCCTTCCCGCGGTGTCGGGGAAGCCTCGGCGAGGAAGCCGCGCGCGGTGTCGACGAGATCGGCGTCGATGGGGTGCGTGCGGACAGAGTCGAGGTCGCTGGTGGTGCGCCAGCTGAGGTAGGTGTGCCCGGCGTCGGCGTAGCGCAGGATGAATGTCTCGCGACCGGGTGCGGCGGCGGGCCAGGTCTCGACAGTCCCCGGCACCGATCCGCATCCGTAACGTTCGGCGGCCAGCTGGGACCAGGCGTCCAGCTCCATCGGCGAGGACGGCGACCACCGCAGCCCGGGCGGCGCGGCGAGCCGGAGCGGTAGCGACGAGGTGACCGAACCCAATGCTGCCAAGGGAAGCTGACCGTCCTCGACCGCCGGGGCCAGCGCAGGGAGCGCGCCGGTGAGGTTCAGCGAACGGTCCTCCGGGTACGCCCCGACTGCGCACGCGCGTTCGATCAGCTCCGCGGTCAGTCGCGTTTCGCCGAGTTGGGTCAGCAGGACCATCAGCAACTCCGTCGCCGGACCCGCGACGCTGTTCGCCCACGCTGTGCGGGCCTGAGCCGACGCGAACGCGAACCGGTACTCCTGCGCGGCGAGGGTCACCGGCAACAGCAGGTCCAGCACCGCTCGCGGGTCTTCGCCGCGTTCGTAGCCGATCGCGGCCGCGAGATAATCGGCTCGCAGGCACTCCAGCCATTCGCCCGACTCGCGCGCCGCCGCCTGGAGCTGGGCCACGTGCTCTTCCGCCGACGTCCAGTCGCCGTCGGCCGCCGCACAGCGTGCCAGCGCCGCTGCGAGCCGTCGCGCGCCGGGCGTGTCGCCGTTCGCGGCCCACAGCTTTCCCGCGTGCTCGAACTGTTCTCGCGCCTGCCCTGCAGCACCCGCGAGCAGGAGCAAGCTGCCCAGCGCGTAGCTCGCCTCGGCGACGTCGCCGGTCACCCCTGCGGCAGCGAGTTCGTCTCGGGCCTGGACTATCGCCGCCATCGCGCCGCGGAGATCTCCGTCGAGCGCGCGGGTTTCGGCCAGGCTGATGGCGAATTTCGCCGCTGTCGGACCTTCGTGCCGGGCGTTGAGCCGCAGGAAATCCGCCGTCGCGTCCGCTTCCTCGCCGCCTGCCTGGCGGATCCGGGCGCGTTCGGCTCGCGCCATGGCTTGCAGCGCCGCCACCTGGTCGCGGACCTCGGCTATGTCCGCGAGGCGGTCCAGGCTAGTGAGGATCTCGTCGATCGCGTCCCGCGCACCGGCCGGGTCCCCGGCGGCCACCTGCACGCGCACTTCGAGGATGCGCAACTCCAGTTCGTCGGCACCGTGCGGGTCGAGTTGTTCGCGCGGGAACTGGCCGGGTTCGGCGGCCTTCCGGAACGCCGCGCGCCGCCGCTGATCCGCCAGCAACTCGCGTGCCCTGGCGAGGTCGCCCTCCTCTGTGGACAGTGAGATGAGGACGCGTTCCGCTACCTCGCGGGAGCCTTCGATCATCCGCAGTTCGGCGTACTGTCCGAAGTGGACTATCGCGGCAGTGCTGAGCGCGAAGACGTTGAGGACGGCTTCCGCGCACTGGCGCGCATTGCGGAGGTCGCCCGCGGAGTAGCAGACCGTGGCCAGATCGCTGACCGCGGCGACTTCGAGGCTGACGCGGTCGAGCTGCTGAGCGAGCTGTCGCATCCGTGCGTAAGCCCGCTGTGCCCCGGCGACATCTCGTGCCGCGGCGAGTCTCTTGGCCTCGTTCTGGACGGCGAAGGCTTCGGCGAGCAGCGCGTCGTACTCGGCTTGGCTCAGCGAGCAGGCGGGCAATTCCTGGTACGCCACTGGGTCGAGACCGAAATGCCTTGCGACACAACGGCAGTTGTAGCCGTGCGACACCGCATCGGCCAGTTCCGTAGGCAGCGGCCGGTCCGGCGACGCGAGCGGAGGTGGCAACCCCACGAGCACGTCAGAACTCCTCGTCGGCTGCGGCCCGCTCCGCCAAGGTGCGGGCCTCCGGCGGCAGCGATTCGCGGGCCCGCACCAGGGAGATCACCTCGGCGCGGTCCTCGGACGTGGTGCCGTCGACGTCCGGGCCTGCCGCGCCGACGATGAGATCGATCCGGCCGGAGGACGTCGCTGCGAGCCTGGCACCGGCTTCGTCCAAGTCGGTCGTTCCGGCGAACCCCGCGCTGCCCAGGTGCAGGGCGACCTCGGCGAACGGCGCACCGTCGCGGGTCGCCACCGCGGTGAGCGACGCGTCGTCGAGCGCGCCCGAGACTTCGACGTCGAGCCGGGCAGCAGTCCTGGTCGCGACGATCCGCCAGGCGACCGTGTCCTCCGCGGCGTCCAGAACACCGGGCGGCACCCGCGCCCAGTCGACACTGGCGCGTCCCTCTGCCAGCACACCCTCGCCAGACGCGGCAGGACCGGAACCCGCCGCCAAGGCGTACGCGCGTTGCCCTGGAGCCACCCGAGCCGCCAGTGAGGCCGCGGCTTCGGCCCGATCGAGGTCGTCCTCGCGGTCGAACCAGGCCGAAAGCTGCTCGCACAGAAGGCGGACTTCGTCGGCCACCGGTCCGGCCGCGGCGACCAGACCCGCGCCGACGGCCTGGTCGAACAGTTCAGCCGGGGTGGCCTCGAACCCGTCGAGCAGGCCCTCGGCGACGTCTGCGGTCGCGACGGCCGCTTCGAAATCCAGCAGCGCCGGATCGAGCGACGGGATCCCGAGCAGCGGGCTGGCAGGCCACCACCGCCGCGCCCACAGCAGCAGTGCGAGGCGGGCCAACTCCGGGCTCGCCGGGACGTCGACGTATCCGTCCCGGAGCGCGGCCACGCTGGCTTCGGCGCCGACGAGCCTGGTCAGCCACGGTTCAGCCGCGCTGGCGTCGGCGAGTTCGATCCGCATCGACAGTGCCGAAGCGCGCAGCAGATCCGTCAGCGCAAAGCGAATGAGGCCGCCGTCCGCCGCGAGGACCGGAGTGTGCACCGGATGGGTCACGAGGCGGCCTCCAATCGCGGCAGGTTGGCGACGAGTGCGCGGCGTACTTTTGTCCGCAGGTCGAGCGAGGTCGACCGGACCACCCCGGTGAGGAGGTCTCGGAAGTCGTCCGGGACCTCTCCGCTGACGTCGAAGCCGTGCAGCCGCGCCCACAACCGGGCGAGGAAGCGCTTCGCGAATTCGCGCAGTTCCCGGAGGATCTCGGCGTCCGGCTGCGCGGTGAGGGGCGTCGAACCGGCCAGCGCCCGCCGTGCGTACAGGACGTATCCCTCCCGCGCGACCTGAGCGTTGAGCCGCTGGGCGAAGCCCGGGAGGTCGCGGGGCCCGTCGAGCGGCCGAAGCGCGGGCGCGAGGACGACCCCGAGCACGAAACACGTTGCCAGCACGGGCAATTCCAGCCCGAACCCGGCGGCTGCACGGCGGAGTTCCCCGTCGACCAGGTCGGCGACGGCGCTTCGCCCGTCCACCCGGCGCAGCGTCGCTCGGACCCGGCGTTCGATGCTGCGTTCGAGAAGCCCGTTCCCCGTTTCGTCGCGCTGGCTCAACGGGGGTACAGCAGTGCGTTCGCCGCGTTGCAGGCCGAGATCAGGCGTGGGCAGACCGGAAATATCGCGGACGGCCCGGGTGAGCACGGCAGTACCGCCGGGCTGCCGCAACGCGAGACCGAACGCGTGCCCGGCGGGGGAGTCGGCGAGCTTCTCCCAAGCCTCGTCGGTGAAGCCGTCGGCGACCGCGTCGAGCAGCGTGACGAATGCTGCGGGAGATCCGTCCGGCGCCGCAGCCCAGCGACGGCGCAATTCAGCGGTCAGTTCAGCGGCGCGCTGGGGATCAGCGAGGTATTGGCTCACCTGATCGACCCGGGCCGCATCGTCTTGGCCGTGCCACTCGCGCAACGCCGCCGCGGCCCGCTCCGGCGCGGAATCGTCCGGCATGCCGAAGCCGGTCGCGAGTTCGTAGGCGAGGGGAAAACACACGTCCTGAACGTTCCCCGCGGTGATGCGCAAGGCCCGCCGCTGCCGCTTGAGGTGGGTGAACCACGCTGCCGTGGCGCGCAGCCGAGCCGAATCGGCCAGCAGCAACTCGGTCACTTCCGCCGCGGCGGCCGGATCCAGCAGCGGACGGCCCAGCCGGGTCCGCGCCGCGGTGCGGATCACGAGCGGGTCGATGATCTTCTTGATCGTGCGCGTCAGCGGCCCGCCGTCGGCCGCCGAAAGCACCTCGACGTCCGGGATCCGCTGCCAGGCCCGCGCGAGAACAGCCGAGCGCAGCTGGGACTGCCCCTCGCCTGCCGTCATCACGCCCCCTCGCTCCGCCTGCACTTTATCCTGCCGGGCAGTTCCGCATCCGCGCGGAATTCGCGCACTCCGCCGTTCCCGCCGCGATCGCGGCTTCGACGGACAGCGCCGCGCCACGCTGGAACGCCTCGGCGAAGCCGGATTCCGAAAGGACCGCTTGTGCGGCCGCGGTAATGCGGTCCGTGTCGCCGCGTTCGGCGCGGGGGAGCGGTGCATCCACCCGGCGGCGGGCGGCGTCGGCGGCGCCCAGCAGCAGTGCGGCGCATTCGGCGGAGTCCTTCCGGGCGGCCGCTCCCGCCAAGCCTTCCAAGGACAGCGCCAGCGCGCGCGGTTCGTCGAGCGTCCGGGCGATGTCCAGGCTCCGGAGATGAAAAGCTGCTGCCTGCCCTGTATCGCTGCGGAGTTCGGCGATGAATCCGAGCTCCGCGTACAGCAAATGGTCCCCGGCCAAGGAGGACAGGCCGGCGTAGCTGTCGCGGATGTGGTGCAGGTGCTTCTCGGCGGTGTCGAGGTCGCCGGAGCGGCGCGCACCGAGAGCGAGGCCCATCTCGGCGTGGATCTGGCCGTAGGTGTAGCCGTGCTCGGCGGCGATGCGGTGCGCCTGCTGATGCAGTTCGCGAGCGCGTTCCCAGTCGCGCTCCAGCAGCGCGAGCCTGCCGAGGCCGGACAGCCGGGCGGACACCTCGGCCTGCAGGTCCAGTTCGCGGGCGATCGCGAGGCCGGCGCGCTGACGGTCCGCCGCGTCCTGGTAGTCGCCCTTGATCTCGGCGAGAGCGGCCAACGGCGGAATGGTCTGCATTTCGCCCCAGCGGTCGCCGAGAGTGCGGAAGAGCGCGGCGCTGCGGACGCCGTCGCGGCCGAGACTGGCGAGGTCGCCGCGGACCAACGCGAGCATGGCCCGCAGGCCCAACGCCGCGGCGACGCCCCACTGGTCGTCCTCGGCGGTGAAGAGATCGAGGGCGAGGGCGTTCGTTTCGGCACTGGCTGTCGCGTCGCCGACGCTGAACAGGCTGTAGGCCCGCAGCCACAGCGCACGACCGCGGCGGATCGGGTCGCGAATGGCCGCGGCGTCGGCGGGGGCGGCGGATTGGTCGCCGGTCAGCAGGGCGAAAGCGTGGTGCAGCACAGCGAGTTCCGCGTCCGGGGATACCGCGTCGAGAACGGTCGAGAGGGCGCGGCGGCCTTCGGCGAGACGGCCGCGAAGCAGCCACCACCACGAGAGCGCCGTCGTCAGCCGGACGGCCTCCTTTGCGGCGCTCGCGCGGACCGCCTCGTCCAAAGCCGCGCGCATGTTCCCGGCTTCGGCGTCCAGACGCGTGAGCCAGGTTCGCTGTTCGTTGCCGCGCAACCGGGGCTCGGCTCGCTCGGCGAGAGCCAGATAGTGGCGCAGGTGCCGGATGCGGGTTTCGGCAGCGTCCGACATTTCGTGGAGGCGTTCGGTGGCGTAGGCGGCAACCGATTCCAGGAGCCGGTAGCGGATCCCGGCGGGCCCGTTCGCCACGACGACGAGAGAACGGTCCACGAGCCGCGTCACGAGGTCGAGCACCTCCTCGTGCCGGACGCCGTCTCCCGCGCACACCGCTTCGGCGGCTTCCAGGTCGCAGCCGTCGCGGTGGACGGCCAGCCGCCGCAACACGATCCGCTCCGGTGCGCTCAGCAACTCCCAGCTCCAGTCGATCACCGCGCGCAGAGTCTGCTGTCGTGCCGGGGCGCCGCGCTTTCCCCGGGTCAGGAGCGAAAACCGGTCGCTGAGCCGCGTCGCCAGCTCACGGACGCCGAGGCCGCGGACGCGGGTGGCGGCGAGTTCGAGCGCGAGCGGGATGCCGTCGAGCCGACGGCAGATTTCGGTGACGGCCTCGAGATCTGCGGACTCGCAGTCTTCCGGCTGCCGGGGAAAACCGGGCGCGGACGCGGCGGCCCGTTCGACGAACAGCCTCACCGCTTCCGTCGTCGGGAGCGGTTCCACCGCGAAGACGCCTTCGCCTGGGAGACCGAGAGGTTCCTGGCTGGTGGCCAGAACGCGCAGTCCAGGTGCGGAGTGCAGGAGCAGTTCGGTGAGCTCGGCGGCGGCGTCAACCACGTGCTCGCAGTTGTCCAGCACGAGCAGCGCGCGCCGGTCGCGCAGTGCGGCCGCGAGACGCCGCGCGGGTGCGGAGGCCCCGGCGCTTGACGGTGTCCCGGAGGAATCGTCGCGGATGCCGAACGCGGCTGCGGCAACTTCGGCGAGATCCTCGGCCGTCCCGTCGCGCACCCCGGCGAACTCGACCAGCCGGACGCCGTCCGGGAATTCCGCAGCGGCTTCGGCTGCGGCCGCCACGGCCAGGCGCGACTTGCCGACCCCGCCGGGGCCAGTGAGGGTGACGAGCCGCGTTGTGCCCAGCAGGCCGGTCAGCTGCGCGAGTGCCTGCTCCCGGCCGATGAGCGGGGCGAGTGCGCTGGGCAGGTTGCTGTGCGGGCGCGGTCCGGCGGCGAGCGGGGTGAGTGCGCTGGGCAGGTTGCTGTGCGGGCGCGGTGCGGCGGCGAGCGGGGTGAGCGCGCTGGGCAGGTTGCTGTGCGGGCGCGGTGCGGCGGCGAGCGGGGTGAGTGCGCTGGGCAGGTTGCTGTGCGGGCGCGGTGCGGCGGCGAGCGGGGTGGGCGGGTTGCCGTGCGGCTGCGGCGCGGCGGAAGCGAGCCCGGTGGGCAGGTCGCCGTGCGGAAGCGGTCCGGCGGCGGCGTGCGGGGTGGGAGGGTTGCCGTGCAGCTGCGGTGCGGTGGCGGCGAGCCCGGTGAGCAGGTTGCCGTGCAGTTGCGGTGCGGTGGCGGCAAGCGGGCTGAGCAGGTTGCCGTGCGGCGGCGGTCCGGCGGCGAGCCCAGGATCCTGCCGGAGCATCGCTTCGTGCAGGGCCCGCAGCTCCCGGCCGGGGTCGACGCCCAGCTCCTCGGCGAGACGTTCGCGCAGTTCCGCGTAGGAGGCGAGGGCTTCGCCCTGCCGCCCACTCAGGTACAGGGCTCGCATCTGCACCGCGCGCAAGCTTTCCCGCAGCGGGTGCGCGGGCACGAGGACCGCGAGTTCGTCGGCCGCGGCAGCGTGGTCTCCCGTTTCCAGCCAGGCTTTCGCCTGTTCCTCTGCCGCGGTCAGTCGCTGCTCGGTCAGCCGGTGCGCGTCCGCCCGCGCGAAATCCTCGTCCGCGAAGTCCGCGTACGCCGCTCCGCGCCACAACTCCAGCGCCTCGGTGAGCAGCGCCGCCCGGCTGCGCGGGTCCGGCGTCGAGCGGGCCTTGGCGACGAGTTCGCGGAACCGCCGGGCGTCGAGGTCTTCGGAGTGCTCGATCCGCAGCCGGTATCCGGCGGGCTGGCGTTCCAGCCGCTCCCGGCCGACGACCCGGCGCAGCTGGGACACCTTCGCCTGCAGCGCACCGAGGGGCTTGCCCGGCAGCTCGCTGCCCCAGAGGTCGTAAAGGAGCCGGTCAGCGGAGACCGGACCGCCGTCGCTGGCCAGCAACACCGCGAGCAGCCTGCGGACCTTGGCCTCGGGCACGGCGACCGGTTCCCCCGCGTCGTCCCACACCGCCAGCGGGCCGAGAACCCCGAACCGCATCCCGTCGCCCCCGCGCTGTCGTCAGATCGCCGTCAGCCGATCGTAAGCAATCCCGAAGCCCCCGTCCGCAGAGTGGTCGCCGGGGCGCGGAAGGAACGGTCCGACGACCGGGTCCGGAAGCGACCTCCACCAGCAGTCACTTCCAGAAGAGAAGCCGGAGCATGAGCACCACACCAGAATCCACTGCGGAGACCGCAGCGGGAGAAGACCCGGCCGGACCGCGGTTTCCGCTGTTCGCGCTGCTCGCCCTCGCCACCGCCGTGTTCATCACGAGCCTCACCGAAACCTTGCCCGCCGGCCTGCTTCCCGCGATGAGCGGTTCGCTGGGCGTGAGCGAGTCCGCGACCGGCCAGACCGTCACGATCTACGCGCTCGGCACCGTGCTGACCGCGACCCCGCTCTCCGGAGCCACCGCGGGCTGGCGAAGGAAACCGCTGCTGCTGACCGCGATGGCCGGGTTCGCCGTTGCCAACACGGTCACGGCGGTGTCGTCCGAGTACTTCCTGACGATGGTCGCGCGGTTCGTCGCGGGCGTCGCCGCCGGGCTGGCCTGGGCGCTGCTCGCCGGGTACGCGCGACGGATGGTCCCCGCCCATTTGCAGGGCCGGGCGATCGCAATCGCGATGGCGGGCATCCCGGTCGCGCTGTGCCTCGGCGTGCCCGCCGGGACCTTCCTCGGCCAGGCCGCGGGCTGGCGCACCGCGTTCCTCGCCATGACCGCCTTGACGGCACTGCTGCTGGTCTGGATCGCCGCCGCAGTGCCGGACTTTCCTGGCCACCGCAGCGGCGAGCGGCCGAAGCTGCTGCCGACACTGCGGGTGCCCGGGGTCGTCCCGGTGCTGTTCGTGACGCTGGTTTTCGTGCTGGCGCACACGATCCTGTACGCATACATCGCCACCTTCCTCGCCGGGCTCGGCATGGGCGGAAGCACCGACCTCGTCCTGCTCGCCTTCGGCATCGCCTCGATCGCGAGCATCTGGCTCGTCGGCGCGCAGATCCACCGGCGGCTGCGGCTGCTGACCATCGTCAGCTCGCTGCTCGTCGCCGCGGCCGCGCTGCTGCTGGCCACCATCGCGCACGATCCGGTGCTGATCTACGCGTCGGCGGTGCTCTGGGGCCTCGGCTGGGGCGGCGTGCCCACCCTGCTGCAGACCGCGGCGGGGGAGGCGGGCGGCGAATCCGCCGACGCCGCACAGGCGATGCTCGTGACCCTGTGGAACGTCGCCATGGCGGCGGGCGGTGTCGTCGGCGGGGTGTTGCTCGGCCTCGCGGGCAGCGGCTCGTTCCCGTGGACCGTGCTGCTGCTGATGCTGCCGGTGATCGTGGTCGTCGTGGCCGCCCGCAGGCACGGCTTCCCGGCGGAAACCCAGGGCTGACCGGGCGCACGACCCGCCCGCGGAGCTCAGGCCGAGACGAGGCTCGTGACGGCCCAGGTGACGCACGCGACCCCGGCGATCTCGAGAACGATCGCGACGAGCAGGGTCCGCGCGGTGCTGATGTTGATCGCTCGCGAGTTCTGCAGCACCGTGAGCCGGGTTTTGGCGACTTCCCTTTCCGCGTAAATCGACGGCGCGTTCCAGTAGCGGTCCTCGGCGATCAACGGCGTGAGGTTTTTCAGCGCGATCGCGTCGCTTCTTCGCGGCGCGTTAGTGAAGATTCCGGCGGCCGCGGCGAGCACCAGCAGTGCGGCCGCCAGGTACAGCGGAAGCTTGACCGCGTCCGGGAGCACGAAGTTCTGGGCTTTCGTCGACAGCGCGGAGAGCCCGAAAAGCAGCGTGACCAGCGTTCCGGAAGAACTGATCACCGCCAGTCCGCGGACCTGCAGGGAACTCGCGTTCGCGCGAGCGTTGTCGATCTCTTTGTCTATCAGGCTCGCGATGACCGGCCCGGATTTCTTCGCGCTGTCCGCCGGTTCGGGCCCGGCGGTCATTTGTCGCGGTCTTCCGCGGGGTCAGGAAGAATGCCGCCGTCGAGGACTTTTTCGGTCCCGATGGCCGGATAGTCGAATTCCGACTGAGGGGACGGCGGCGCGGCCGGGATCGGCGGGGTCGTCTCTGTGCGGTCGTCGTCGGACACGGCGTCCTCCGGGGTTCGGCAGTGCCGGATTCTGTGCCAGTGAGTCGCCGTGCCGCGGTGTTTCGTTACCCGGGCCGCGGTCAGCCTGCGGTGGGCGGTTGATCCACGAGCTGCGCCAGATACAGCTGCTCGCCGAGTTTGTCGATCAGCTCCAGCTGCGTTTCCAGGTAATCGACGTGGTGCTCCTCGTCGAGAAGGATTTTCTCGAGCAGGTTCGCGCTGCCTGCGTCGCCGTGGGCGCGGCACATCGGGATGCCGGGCCGGAGCCGGTCGAGGACATCGATTTCGATCGCGAGGTCCGAGGAGAACATCTCGGGGATCGTCTGGCCGACGTTGATCGGCAGGAGCCGCTGGTAGTTCGGGAGGCCGCCGAGGAGCAGGATGCGGTCGGTCAGCCATTCGGCGTGGTGCATTTCCTCGATCGACTCGGCGCGGGTTTGCGCGGCCAGCTTCGTGAATCCCCAGTTCGCCTGCATGCGGGCGTGCAGGAAGTACTGGTTGATCGCGGTCAGCTCGCTGGTCAGCTGCTCGTTGAGCAGCGCGAGAACTTCCTCGTCGCCTTGCATCGTCCGCACCTCCGGCCTCGACCGGTCCGGATGCTACCCACGCGTGATGCGGCTCACAACCGGAGCGGAGCGTGCCGGTCAGGCGCTGTGCGCGAGGTCCTGCGGTGCGGCGCGCTCGAGAAGGATCCGGTTCAGCCGTTCGTGACAGGTTCCGCAGCCGGTCCCGGCGGCGCAGCGCTCGCCGATCTCCTCGACGCTGCGGGCTCCGGCCATGACGGCGGCCTCGACCTGCGGCATCGTCACAGCCGCGCAGACACATGCGTACATCGCCGACGACACCCCTTTGCCGGTCCGGGTGATTAGGTAAGGCTAAGCACAACAGATCAACTGGGGTCTGGCAAGGCGCGTATCGAGTGGCCGCGGTCACTCGGGCGACCCCGGCATCGGCCGGGGGGGGGCTCGCGGGTGACGCCCGGGCCGCCAAGAATCCCCGTCAGTCGCGTGTGGACTGCGGGCGCGAGCTAAGCCTCAGTCTTGCGGCATCGCCGGGCGAGATCGCGGCCCGGTCCGGTCACTCGCGGTGCAGGCGGCGCAGCGTGGCCGGAAGGTCGAGGCCGAAGTCGTCCTTGTCGTCCGCCCAGCGCGACATCACCTCGGCCGCGCCGGTGGCGAGGGCGTCCGGGAGACCGAGCGCCCGTGCGGTTTCGGCGACCTCCAGCATTTCCGGCGCCCATCGCCAGGCCCGCGCGGCC
This sequence comes from Amycolatopsis sp. La24, assembly GCF_029087445.1. NCBI lineage: Bacteria > Bacillati > Actinomycetota > Actinomycetes > Pseudonocardiales > Pseudonocardiaceae > Amycolatopsis > Amycolatopsis sp. La24. The sequence continues at coordinate 60,632 of NZ_JARACH010000009.1, read as the reverse complement.
GCGGAAGGCAGCCCGTCGGTGTCCGCCAGTGCGTTGCCGCCGAAGGCGTTCGCTTCCTTGAGCAGGTGGTCGCCGACGCCGTAGTCGTCGGCGATCGCATGGCTGACCGCGGCCAGCGCACGCGAGGCCTTCTGGAACGATCCGTAGGCCATCTTCACCGCGCTCGCCGCGCCGATCCGTCCGCCCAGCGGCACCGGTTCGGCCCTGCTCCCGGCCAGCAGTCCCCGCACCAGTTCGACGGCTTCGTCCGGGCCGGACAGGTAGACGCGGGCGGTCGAGCGCTCGTCCGGGGGAGGACCGATGATCGATCCGTCCACCACGGTCGCGCGGACCCGGCCGGCGATCGCGACCGTCCGATGCGGACTGATCGCGTTCGCCTCGACGCAGATGCCGCGGTAGTCCCCGAGACATCCGGCGACCTCCTCGGCCGCGGCGGGCGGGCAGATCGAGAACACGACCGCGCTCCGTTCGAGGAGCTGGGGAATCGTCTCCACCGCGGTCAGCCCGGTCTCCTCGGCTCGGCGCGCGGTTCCCGCCGACCGCCCGGCCGGGCACCACAACACCCGATGCCCGCCCGCGATCAGTTGCGCCGCGATCGCCGAACCCATCCGGCCCGGATGCAACAGCCCCACCGTCGTACCCGTCACCGCACGGGTATACGTCACCCAGGACGGTTCCGCCACCTTCGCGCTAGGCAGGCCTGGAAACGCCCGATTCGGCGCGCTGCCGGAGGATCCGCGCGGCGTGCTCGCCCCACCGCAGGTTCTCCTTCTCGAACGAGATTCCGCGCAGCAACGTCAGATAAGGCCCGACGCGGTCGTTCTCGCGCAGATAGTCGCTTTCCGGCCGGCCGTCCAGCATGCGCTCGCGCAGCCGCTCGAACCGGGCGAGCTTGGCGCGGCTCCACTCCATGCGCTCCTCGACGGCGGCGATCACGGCTTCGGCGTCGCCCGCGTCGCTTCCCTGCACCTTGACCAGGAGGTCGTCCCGGATCGTGGTGGGCTGGACCGGCGTCGCGGTGAACTCGTGCAGCGCGCGCCGCCCGGCGGGCGTAAGGCGGAACACGCGCTTGTTCGGCCGGCGCTCCTGCTCGACGACGCGCGGCGCGATCATGCCCTCGGTCGAGAGCCGTTCGAGTTCGCGGTAGAGCTGCTGCGGGGTCGTCTGCCAGAAGTTGGCGACCGACGCGTCGAACGACTTGGCCAGGTCGTAACCGGAGAACTCGCCCTCCAGCAGAGCGGCGAGGATCGCGAACTTCAAGGACACCTGGACACGGTAACACCCCGGTGATTAATCTCGGCTGCACCTAATCAACAAAGTTAGTAGGAGGCAGCGTGCACCCGTTCCGCAAGGCCGTCGAAAGCGGCGACCACACCGCCGTGGAAGCCCTGCTCGCCGACGACGTGACCTTCACCAGCCCGGTCGCGTACCGGCCGTACCCAGGCAAGCCGGTCACCTCGGCCATCCTGCGCGCCGTGAGCCGGGTTTTCGCCGACTTCCGCTACGTCCGGGAGATCTCCAGCGCCGACGGGCACGACCATGCCCTGGTCTTCACTGCGAAGGTGGGGGACAAGGAGATCAACGGCTGCGATTTCCTGCACACCGACGACAACGGGCTGATCGACGACTTCGTGGTCATGGTGCGCCCGCTCTCCGCGGCGACGGCGCTGAGCGAAGCGATGGCCGCCCGGTTCGAGCAGATCAAACAGGAGGCCGGTGCGTGACCATCCGTTACGTGGCCTTGGGCGACAGCCAGACCGAGGGCATCGGGGACGGCGACGAGGCCACTGGCCACCGCGGCTGGGCGGACCGGTTCGCCCAGCATCTCGCCGCGACCGGCGAGCGGGTGGAGTACGCCAACCTCGCCGTCCGCGGACGCCTCGCGGGCCAGGTGCGTGCCGAACAGCTCGCTCCGGCCCTGGCTCTGCGGCCGACGCTGGCCACCGTGGTCGCCGGAATGAACGACGTGCTCCGCCCCGGCTACGACGCCGGCGCCGTGGAAGCGCACCTGACGGCCATGTTCGCCGCACTCACCGCCGCGGGCGCCGAAGTGGTCACCCTCGCCTTCCCCGACCTCGGCCGAATCGCGCCGATCGCCGCGCCGTTGCGCCCGCGAGTCGCTGATCTCAACCGCCGGATCCGTTCCGCGGCAACCCGATACGGGGTAACAGTCGTGGACTGCGACCGGCACGAGGTCGCCAGCGACCCACGCCTCTGGTGCGCGGATCGCTTGCACGCCAACCCGATCGGACACGCCCGCATCGCGGCGGCCGTCGCGCACAGCCTCGGCCTCCCCGGCAGCGACGACAGCTGGAGCGCCCCGCTGCCGCCCGCCGTCCGCGAACCGGTGTGGCGCACGGTCGGCGCGGAACTCCGGTGGCTGGCGGAGTTTCTCGGCCCTTGGCTGGTCCGGCGGTTGCTCGGCAGGTCTTCCGGGGACGGCCGCAGCGCGAAACGTCCATCGCTGCTTCCCGTGTGAGCGCGAACCCGTCGCGGTCTGCCGCGGCTCAGCACGGGGAGCGGCAACGCCGATCGAGACGGCCCGCCGCCCGGAAAGGCGGCGGGCCGTCCAGGCGTCAGTGCTTCCCGTTCACCACGGCCGCGGAAGTGCCGCCGCGCCGTGCCGGTTCCCCGGCGGCCAGCAGCTGTCCGTGCGGCAGGAATTCGATCCCCGCCGCCACGCCGATGCTGCCGGCGTTCTTGAACTGCTGCCCCAGCGCCTCGAGACCCTTCACCACGGGCAGGGCGAGGAATCCCGGTTCGGCGTCCGTGGTCGCCGCGTTGCGCTGGGAGGCGCGCGGGGCGGCGATCGCGTCCGGCAGGGTCATGCCGAGGTCGAGCCGGTTGACCAGGATCTGCAGGACGGTCGTGATGATCGTCGCGCCGCCCGGCGAACCGACCGCGAGGAAGGGCTTGCCGTCGTGCAGCACGATCGTCGGCGACATGCTCGACCGCGGCCGCTTGCCCGGCGCGGGCAGGTTCGGGTCGGGCGCCGAACCCTGCGTCGGGGCGAAGTTGAAGTCGGTGAGCTCGTTGTTCAGCAGGAAACCGCGTCCCGGCACGGTGATCCCGCTGCCGGCCAGCTGCTCGATCGTGTTGGTGTAGGACACGATGTTGCCCTGCTTGTCGGTGACGACGAAGTGGTTCGTGTGCTGCTCATTGCTGTCCGAGGACGCAGCCGGAGCGGTGGCGCAGCCCGAACCGGTCGCGTACGGGTCGCCCGGCGCGACTGGGCTCGACCCCGCCTTGGCCGGGTCGATCAGGCACGCGCGGGTCGCGGCGAACTGCTTGGAGAGCAGTTGCTGCTGCGGCACGTTGACGTAGCGCGAGTCGCCGATGTACCGGTTGCGGTCGGCGAAAGCGAGCCGGCTCGCCTCCAGGTAGTGGTGCAGCGCCTGGGTCTGGTCCATTGTGGACATCGGGAAGTTGCCGAGAATGTTCAGCGATTCGCCGACGGTGATGCCGCCGCTGGACGACGGCGCCATGCCGTACACGTCGTAGCCGCGGTAGTTGATGTGCGTCGGCGTGCCGTCGAGCGCTCGGTAAGCGCGCAGGTCGGACAGCTGCATCGGGCCGGTCAGCGGGGTCGCGGTGCCCGGCGCGGCCGGCGGGTTCTGCACCGTGCGCACGAGATCGCGGCCGACCGAGCCGCCGTAGAACGCGCCGATGCCCTCGCGCGCGATCTGCCGGTAGGTCGCGGCGAGATCGGGGTTGCGCAGCACGGAACCGGCCTTCGGGGCGGCTCCGCCGGGCAGGAACAGCTGGGCGCTGGGGGAGAAGTGGCCCAGCTTCGCCGCCACGGACTGCGTCTGCCGCTCGAACTCCGGCGTGACTACGAACCCGCGCTGCGCGACCTTTTCCGCGGGCTTGAGGTTGTCCGCGAGACTGAACTTGCCCCAGCGCTGCAGCGCACGCTGCCAGGTGGCGAGCATTCCCGGCACGCCGACGGACCGGCCGCTCTCGACAGCGGTCTCGAAGGCGTACGGCTTGCCGGTGGCCGGGTCGATGAACATCGACGACGAGTCGCCCGCGGGTGTGGTCTCGCGCCCGTCGATGGTGGACACGGTCTTGGTGCGGGCGTCGTAGTAGACGAAGTACCCGCCGCCGCCGAGCCCGGCGACGTATGGGTCGGTCACGCCGAGCGTCGCGGCGACGGCGACCGCGGCGTCCGCTGCGGTGCCGCCCCGGCGCAGCACGTCGATCCCGGCCTGGGTGGACTCGACGGTGTCGGAGACGACCGCGCCTCCGGAACCCTGCGCTACCGGAGTCGGCGGCGGCGCCGGTCTCGCCGAGGCAGCGGGCGCCGCGGCCAGTGCGCAGACGGCGGCGAGCCCGGTGGCCATTGTGGAGGTGAAGATGCGCTTCACAGGCATGGCAACCCTTTCTCGGCGGTGCGCCCAGGACCCCGGACCGGGCGCACCGGGTAAAGCGGCGGTGAAACCAGGGAGGTCCTGTTTAGCATCCGGCGCGCCGAGATGACAGAAGCTTCGCGGCGGCGGGGTCAGCTCCGGCCGGCGGGCTTCTCCGGCGGCAGCCCCAGCAGCCGCAGGTACATCCGGGTGAGATCGGCGAGGATCCGGTCCCGGCGTTCGGGGTGCCGGGCCAGCACGGGGGCGAGGACCGCGACGAGACCGCCGCCGCCGAGCGAGACCGTCTCCGGGTCGGCGGCCGGGTCGGCCAGCCCTCGCTCGGCGAGCCGCCGGATGTAGCGGCCGCCCCGTTTCGTGGGCAGCTCGTGGATCTCCTCGCGCAGTTCGGCCATCGCCGGGTCCGCGATCGCCTGGTGGTCGAGGACGGTCAGGAAGGACAGGTTTTCCGCGTACGCGTCGAGGTACGCGGTGGTGGTGGCCGCCGCCACCGCCCACGGGTCGTCCGGGTCGAGGCCGGTCAGCTCCTGCGCCTGCACCAGCTGGTCGCGCACCTGGCGCGCGAGCACCGCGAAAACCTCCTCCTTGGCCGCGAAGTACACGTAGAACGTGGCGCGCCCGACGCCGGCCTCGCGGGTGATGTCCGCGACGGTGGCCAGCGCGAAGCCCTTTGTCTCGAAGACGCGGCGGGCGGCGGCCAGCAGCACGTGCCGGGTCGCGCTGTCGGCGCGGTCGAGCTTCTCGCGCACGGCCCAGGTTCCGGATGCCATGGGCGCCAGCATACCTATTGACGTTGACGTCAATGTCAACGCAGGATGAGGGCGGCTCACGTCCCGAAGGAGCAGCCCTTGCCTTCCGTCCTCATCGCCAACCGCGGCGAGATCGCCCTCCGCGTCCTGCGCGCCGCCCGCGCTCTCGGCTGGCGGGCGGTGGCCGTCAAAGCCGCCGAGGAGCCCGACGGCCCGGTGCACCGGCTGGCCGACGAGGTCGTGGTACTCGCCGGGGACCGGCCGTACCTCAACGCGGACCAGCTCGTGTCGGCTGCCGAACGCACCGGCTGCGAGCTGCTGCACCCGGGTTACGGCTTCCTGTCCGAAAGCGCCGCGCTGGCGGAGCTGTGCGCGGCGCGCGGGGTCCGGTTCGCCGGGCCGGACGCGGCGGTGCTGCGGACGTTCGGGGACAAGGCGGACGCGCGGCGGCTGGCGGAGAAGCTCGGTGTGCCGGTGCTCCGCTCGACCTCGGACGTCGCCGAGGCTGGCGCGTTCCTCGCGAGCCTCGGCGCGGGGCGCGGGGTGATGGTCAAGGCCGTCGCGGGCGGCGGGGGACGCGGGATCCGGCGAGTCGTCGACGCGGCCGAACTGCCGGGGGCGATCGAGCGGTGCCGGTCGGAGGCGTTGCGGGCGTTCGGCGATGACACCGTGTTCGTGGAGGAGCTGGTGCCGCGGGCGCGGCATGTCGAGGTGCAGATCGTCGGCGACGGCACGGGCTCGGTCAGCCACGTGTGGGACCGCGAGTGCAGCCTGCAGCGCCGCCACCAGAAGGTGGTCGAGGTCGCGCCCGCCCGCACGGTGCCCGAAGAGTGCCGGGCGAGCCTGCGCGACGCGGCGACGAGGATGACAGCCGCGGTGTCTTATCGCGGATTGTGCACCGTCGAATTCCTGGTCGACGCGGACGATCCGGCGCGGTTCGCGTTCCTGGAGGCGAACCCGCGGATCCAGGTCGAGCACACCGTCACCGAGGCGGTCACGGGACTGGATCTGGTGGTCGCCCAGCTGCGGATCGCGGCGGGCGCGGCGCTCGGGGAACTCGGGCTCGCGCAGGAAGACATCCCGCCCGCACGCGGGACGGCCGTGCAGTGCCGGGTCAACCTGGAGGAACTGCGGCCGGACGGCACCGCGCACGCCACGGCTGGGCGGATCGAGGCCCTGGACCTGCCGGGCGGGCCGGGGGTGCGGGTCGACACCGCCGCGCACGCCGGCGCGGTCGCGACCACGACGTACGACTCGCTGCTGGCGAAAATCGTCACGCACGTCCCGTCGGCGGAGCTGCCCGCGGCGATCGACGCCGCCCGTTCGGCGCTGGCCGAGGTGCGGGTCGACGGACCGGGCACGAACACGGACTTCCTCCGGGAACTGTTGTCCCGCGACGAAGTCCGGCAGGGATCGGCGACGACGTCCTTTGTGGACGAACACCTCGCCGAGCTGGTGCCGGAACATCGTCCGGCTGCGGCGGAAGGCGACGGGATCGCGGCCGACTTCGCCGGTTCGGTGGTCTTCGTCGCCGAGTCAGGCGCTCGCGTCGCGGCTGGCGACCCGGTCGTGGTGCTCGAAGCGATGAAGATGGAACACGTGCTCGCGGCGCCGGTCGCGGGCGTGGTGCGGTCTGTCCACATCGGAGTCGGTGACCTCGCCCGGCCCGGGCAGCCGCTCGTGGAACTGACTGCGGACGCCGACCAGCACAGGGCGAGCAGCGGACCGGCCGAACCGGACCCCGCGCACGTGCGGCCGGACCTCGAAGAAGTGCTGGAGCGGCACCGGGTCGGTCTCGACGAGGCACGCTCGGAAGCGGTGGCGAAGCGTCGGCGCACCGGGCACCGGACCGCGCGGGAGAACATCGCGGATCTGTGCGACGACGGCAGTTTCCTGGAGTACGGCGCGCTCGTGATCGCCGCGCAACGCCAGCGCCGCACCGAAGCGGACCTGATCGCCGCCACCCCGGCGGACGGCCTGGTCGCGGGAATCGGCACGGTCAACGCCGAGCACACCGCCGACGCGCGCTGCGTCGTGCTCTCCTACGACTACACCGTGCTCGCTGGCACCCAGGGTTTCATGAACCACGAGAAGACCGACCGCATGCTGGATCTCGCTGCGCGGCAACGGCTTCCGCTCGTGCTGTTCGCCGAAGGCGGCGGCGGGCGGCCGGGCGACACCGACGTGGTGACGGCGGGCGGGCTCGATCTCGACACGTTCGCCGCGATGGGCAGGCTCAACGGGCTGGTGCCGACCGTCGGCATCGCGTCCGGCCGCTGCTTCGCCGGAAACGCTGCGCTGCTCGGGGTGTGCGACGTGGTGATCGCGACCGCGGACGCGAACGTCGGCATGGGCGGCCCGGCGATGATCGAGGGCGGCGGCCTCGGCACGCACCGGCCGGAGGAGATCGGCCCGGTTTCGGTGCAGGAACCCAACGGCGTGCTCGATCTGGTCGCCGCGGACGAGGCCGAGGCAGTGGAGCTGGCGCGGCGGTACCTGTCGTACTTCCAGGGCGACCGTCGCGAATGGACAGTCGCGGACCAGCGCCGGTTGCGGCACGTGGTGCCGGAAAACCGGGTCCGGGTCTACGACGTGCGGCGCGCGATCGAGCTGCTGGCCGACGAGGATTCGGTGCTGGAGCTGCGCCGCGGCTTCGGGGCGGGCGTCGTCACGGCGCTCGTGCGCATCGAGGGCAGGCCGATGGGGTTGCTGGCCAACAACCCGCGCCACCTCGGCGGCGCGATCGACGCCGACGCCGCGGACAAGGCCGCCCGGTTCCTGCAGCTGTGCGACGCGCACGGGCTCCCGGTCGTGTCGCTGGTGGACACGCCGGGGTTCATGGTCGGCCCGGACGCCGAGCGGACCGCGACCGTGCGCCGGTTCGGCCGGATGTTCGTCGAGGGCGCGCATCTGGACGTGCCGATGGTGGGCGTGGTGCTGCGCAAGGCGTACGGGCTCGGCGCGATGGCCATGGCGGCCGGCGGGTTCCGGGTGCCCGAGGCGATGGTCGCGTGGCCGACCGGCGAGGTCGGCGGGATGGGCCTGGAGGGCGCGGTGCGGTTGGGCTACCGCCGCGAACTCGACGCGATCTCCGACCACGCCGAGAAACAGCGCGAGTTCGACCGGCTGCTCGCCGAAAGCTACCGCCGCGGCAAGGCGCTGGCCGCGGCGACCGTCTTCGAAATGGACGACGTGATCGACCCGGCCGACACCCGCGCCTGGATCACCCGGACGCTGCCGCGCGAGCGCACGGCCGGTCCCCGCAAGCGCATCGACACGTGGTGACGAAGGAGTCTCACATGGACCTCGAGACCTATCTCGACGACGTCCGCGCTCGCCAGGCCCGGGTACGGCCGGCGAACACCCCGGACCGCCTCGTGCTGCCGCTCGGCGAACTGAGCATTCCCGGGCACGTCGACCACTGGGCGCGGGAACGGCCCGACCAGCCCGCGATCGTCTACGAAGGACGGACGATCGCCTACCGCGAGCTCGCCGACCTGGTCGCCCGGGTCGCCGGATGGCTGGCCGCCGCGGGCGTGCGGGCAGGGGACCGGGTGGCGGTGGACCTGCCGAACTGCCCGCAGTTCACCGTGGCGATGCTGGCAGTCCTGCGGCTCGGCGCGGTGCACGTGCCGGTGAACCCGATGTTCCAGCGGGAGGAACTCGTCTACGAACTCGCCGACAGCGGCGCGACGGTCCTGGTCGCGGTCGACACCGTGCTGCCGGTCGTGGCGGCCGCGCTGCCGGAGACGCGGGTGCGGCAGGTGCTCGTGACGGCGCTGGGGGAGTTGTCGGCGGCGGGCGGTTCCCCGGTGCTGCCCGACGGTTTCGCCGCCACCGCCTGGGCGGAAGCGGCCGCGCACCCGCCCGCGCCGGAGCACCCGGCCGACCTGGACGCGTTGGCGGCCTTGAACTACACCGGCGGGACGACCGGTCTGCCCAAGGGCTGCCAGCACACACAGCGGCACATGCTCTACACCGCGGCGACGGCCGTGGCGGCGACCGGACACACCGTGGAGACCGGGTATGTACCGTTGTGCTACCTGCCGGTCTTCTGGATCGCCGGCGAGGATCTGGGAATCCTGAACCCGATCGTCCTCGGCGGCACGTCGGTGCTGATGACCCGGTGGGACGCGGAGGCCGCGCTGACGGCGATCGAACGGCACGGCGTGACGTCCATGGTCGGCACGGTGGAGAACTACCTCGAACTCCTGGAGCGCCCCGACCTCGCGGCCCGCGACCTGTCCAGTCTCAAGATGCCGATGGCGGTTTCGTTCGTGCGCAAGCTGACCCAGGACGTGCGCGCGGCGTGGCGCGAGGCCGTCGGCGCGCATTCGGTGCTTTGCGAAGCGGCGTACGGGATGACCGAGACGCACACCTTCGACGCGACGCCCTACGGCATGGCGGGCGAGGACCAGGACCTGTTGGCGGAGCCAGTGTTCTGCGGTGTCCCGATGCCCGGCACAGACCTCGCCGTGGTCCGCTTCGGCACGCTCGACCCGCTTCCGCTCGGCGAAGCGGGGGAGATCGTGGTGCGCAGCCCGTCGGTGATGACCGGTTACTGGAACCGCCCCGACGCGACGGCCGCGCAGTTGACCGGCGGCTGGCTGCACACCGGCGACAACGGCCGCCTCGACGAGAACGGCTGCCTGCACTATCTGGGGCGGGACAAGGATTTGATCAAGGTCAAGGGGATGAGCGTGTTCCCGGCCGAGGTGGAACTCCTGCTGTCCCGGCACCCCGCGGTCCGCACCGCCGCGGTCGTGCCCGCGGAGCATCCGGAATCGGGACAGGTGCCGGTGGCCTTCGTGAGCCTCGCCCCGGACGCGTCGGTGACCGCCTCGGACCTGCGCACGTGGGCGAAAACCGCGATGGCGCCGTACAAAGTGCCGCTGGTGGAGGTCGTCGGCGAGTTCCCGATGACCGCGACGGGCAAGATCCGCAAGACCGAACTCTCCGGCCGGGCGCAGCGCGTGGCAGACGAGCACTGAACCCGGCTCGGGTTTCGTTTAGGACGAAACCCCTTAGTGCCGGAGCGCCCACCGGCCAGGTTTCGTCGGAACCAGACGAGACCGGATCCCGGCTTCGGCGAACTCGCGCTCCAGATCAGCGAAATTCTCGCTGTAGACGGACCAGCCCTCGTGATGGACCGCGACGACCTGGCCGGCATCGAGCAACGCGGCCACGTCGGCGGCCCGGGCGGAGGTGAGAGTCAGCGCCCGCCCCGCGTTCTTGCCCGGCACCCGCGCGGCCCCGGCGTGCAGAACCGCGACGTCGATCCCGGGAAACGCGGCCCCGACCGCCTTGACCGGCCCGATGCCCGCGTTGTCGCCGCTGACGTACACCGTAGGCAGCCCGGCGGATTCCAGGACGAACCCGTGGACTTCGGTGTTGATGTTGCCGGCGTCGTCGCGCTCTCCGTCGAGAGGCCCGTGCTGCGCCGGAACCACGTGCACGCGCACATCCGCTATCCCGTGCATCTCGAAATCGCCAAGCCCGATCGCCGGAGCCCCGAGGCGCTCGGCACTCTGCCTGCCCGTGACGATCAACGGAGCGCTCCTGGCGAAAACTCGGCCCTCGCGGTCGAAGTTGTCCCAATGGAGGTCATGGCTGAGGAGAACCGCGTCCACCCTCCCCAGCGCGGCGGGCGAAACCGCCGGGCCCTCGGTTTTGCGGTACGCACCGTAATCGCCGGGCGGATCGAAGGTCGGATCGGTCACGAACCGCAGCCCGCCGTAGTCGATGACCGCGGTCGGTCCTCCGATAGTGCCGATCGCGAAACGGTGCCGGTCCGACGTGATGTCTTCGCTCATGCAGCCACCATACCTAGAGGTAGGTATGCTTGGAGCGTGAGCGACAACCGCACGAAGCTGATCGAGACGGGCGCGGAGCTGATCTGGCAGTCCGGCTACACGGCGACGAGCCCGCGCCAGGTGATGGCCGCCAGCGGGGTCGGCCAGGGCAGCTTCTACCACCACTTCCCGGCGAAGACCGACCTGGGAACCGCCGCGATCGCCGCGAATGCGAACGCCGTCGTCGCAGCTGCGGAAGCCGCCCTCTCCGGAACGGAACCCGGTCTAGCCCGGGTGCGCCGCTACCTGCTGGACGAGCGAGACGCACTGGCCGGGTGCAAGATCGGCGGTCTCACGTACGACCGCGCGGTGCTCGACGACCCGCGCCTGATCGAGCCCATCGGCGAGGCTTTCCGCCGGGTCGCCGAACTGCTCGAGCCCGCGATCCAGGACGCTCAGGAAGCCGGTGCCGTACGGGCCGACCTCCCGGCGGCGGAGCTGGCGACGATGGTGCTGTCAGTAGTGCAGGGCGGCTACGTCCTGGCCCGCGCCCGCTCGGACGCGAGCCTCCTTCGGCAAGCCGCTTCCACCGCGTACGCACTGCTCGCCCGCGGTTGACGTCAGGCGAACTCTTTTGTTCTCCGGCTTGGCACCAGGTGCGCAGCTACGAGAACAGCTCGGTGAGCCGATCAAGGAGCTGGCCGAATCTGTCGACGTCAAGCGGATCGTTCCACCCGGGCGCCTCCACGATGCCGGTGCCGTCGTCGACGCCGTTATAGAACATGAAGTCCGCCCAGCCGCCGGCGAACAGCACGATGATTCCCAGCTGCGTGCCTTTGGCGAGCTCGACACCGATCGAATCGGCGTCGGCGACCGTCGCGCGATCAGTCGTGATCCGGTGCGGCCATCCGTCGCACTCCCGCCAGGTGGTCTCGCCCGCGACAATGCCGAGCCTGCGCCAGCCGACCCGCCGTTGTGCGATCTGCTGCTCGGCGGCGTCGAGGTCGATGTTGTTGTCCACGAAGCCAGTCTGGCCGTGGTTCTCAATCATGGACCGTCCGGCAGCTGCCTGCGACGTCGCCGGGGAATCGCTCCGGCCGGAAGCGCGGCATCGAGCACGAGCGCCGTGTCAGCGACCAGGCCGGTCAGCGCCGCCGCCAGCCGGTACAGCCCGTGGCCCTCCACCATTGCCCCGCCGTCGGGGGAGATGCCGCAGGCCCGCATCTCGGCGACCAGACTGTCGGGGCGGCTTCCGGTCCGGACGGAGGGATGGATCGGGTCGAACTGGCACCACTGTTCGCCGTCGCGCCAGTAGCTGAAGTTCTCCATCCCCGATCCGGTGCGAAAAACCTGCACGACCTCACGCCCGCGGGACAGCGCGGCGAGGATCTCCGATTTGGTAGCCGCCAGGGATTCCAGCTCGACGACCACCGCCCACTGACCGTCCTGCGCGATGCGAATGCCGCTGTTGGTGCTGTCTGTCAGGTCGCCCAACGAGAAGGGCGTGGCCACTGTCCCGAACGGCTGCGCGGCGAGCACCCTGAAGATCTCGTCCAGGGACGCGTCCCGGACAAAGGTCAGGCACATCATGACCACCGACGGATCATTGGCCCAGCCGAAAGGTTCGTCCCCCACATCCGACACCCGGGAATGCTATCCGGCCCGCAACCCGCTTTTCCCATTGATCGGGGGAGAGGCCGGATCACCCTCCACATCGGACGCGACGGGGTCCCCATCTGGTACCCAAGCGGCTGCTGGGGACGTCGTGGGCAAGACCAAGTCCCCGCAGCAAAAAAGCCGCCCGACCTGGGTTCTCACCCAAGCCAAGCGGCTTGTTCGTCCGGTCGGGCTGACAGGATTTGAACCTGCGACCCCTTGACCCCCAGTCAAGTGCGCTACCAAACTGCGCCACAGCCCGGACTCCTCACTCCCCGAGGAACCCCTCGTGAAGTGCGATGCGACTACTCTAGCGGGTCCTCCAACCGCCTCTGCAACGAGGTCTCCTTTATCTCCTGACCTGCACAAACCGGCATAAAAACCGACCCCGGCGCAAGGGGCAGCGAAGCCGCATCAGCGGCCGCTGAACCGAGCCTTCCCCGGGCCCTCGGCGAGGAACGACTTCACCGCGCCCCGCAAGTCCTCGGTGTTGTACAGCTCTGCCGCAATGGCAGTCACGTGCTCGTTCGCCTCTGGCACCCCGCCGTGTTCGAAGTGCGCCAGGATCTGCTTCGTGGCGGCATGAGCCTGCGTCGGTCCCTCGGCGAGTTGCCGCGTGAATTCCCGGGCTGCCTCGTCGAAGCCTTCGTCTGGCAGGACCCGGTTGACGACGTTCCACCGCTCCAGCGTGGCGGCGTCGAAAGGAGTGCCGGTGAAGACGAACTCCTTCGCGCGGGCGACCCCGGCCCGGGCGGCTAGGCGTTGGGTGCCGCCCATGGTGGGGGTCAGGCCGACGACCTTCTCGACCAATCCGAACTTCGCGCGGGAGGACGCGAGCAGCAGATCGCAGGCCATCGCGACCTCGAAAGCCCACGTCAGGCACAGGCCGTGGGCGGCGAAGACGGTCGGGAACGGCAGTGCGGCAAGGCGATCCGGGAGGCTGAGCATCTCGTCGAACAGCACTTTGGCTTCGGCCGCAGAAGACTGAGCGTCGAAGAGCGCGACATCGACGCCGCCGCTGACGACGCGGCCTTCGGCGCGGATCAGGAGGGCTCGGGCGGGGGTTTCCTCCAGCGAGCCGATCGCGTCGAGAAGCGCGTCCTGCAGCGGCTTCGTGTACAGGTTGAGCGGCGGTTCGTCGATGGTGAGCACGGCGAGCCCGCCGTCGCGTTCCAGCCTCGTCATGCTTGCTCCTCGTTCGCGGTGAGTTCGTCCCAGTACGCCTGTGCGGCCGGCCGCCATTCCACGTGTTTGCGGTGGAACAGTTCGGCTGCCTTGGCTCCGCTCCAGCTCGCGGGCAGCAGCTCCGCGGGCAGCTGCGGGTCGAGGAACGGGAAACGCCGCCACTCGTGCACCAGTTCGGTCTGCGCGCGCAGGACCGCCTGCGCGCCCGAGGGCGACACGCCGGTGAAGCGGTCGATGAAGTCCTCGTAGCGGTCGGTCAGCTCGGACAGGTCCCACGACCGCGCGACCATGCTTTCCTGGTCGCCGATCGCGCCGTACTCGGCGGTGAAGGACATGGCCTGCGCTTCGAGGCCGAGCTCCGCGACGATCTTCTGCGCCTCGGGCTCGCGGCTCGGATCGGGGCTCACCCAGACGCCCGCTACCGGCGAACCGAAACCGGCCCAGGTGAGGCGGGTACGGAGGCGGTGGCGCAGGTCGCGTTTCGCCTCCGGCACCGAGACGATCAGCATCAGCCAGCGGTTTTCCCAGGCGTGCGCGTCGCGGCCGAAGGCGTATATGCGCTCGGCGCCCTCGGTGAGCAGCCGCCGCCCGGGCGGGGTCAGCGACCACCGGACGCGGCGGCCGATGCGCTCGGACACCAGCCAGCCCTCGCCCGCGGACCGGGCCAGCGCCTGGCGCGCGGACTTCTCCTCGATGTCGAGCATGCCGAGCGATTCGACCAGGATCGACGTCCACACCGGACGGTCGCGGGGCAGCACGTACTCGCCCAGCACGGTCATCAGCAGCGACCGCGCGCTGGCGTGGCTCACCTCGCGCCGCCTGCTGACGGTCGGCCGGGGAGCCCGCTGCTTCCCCTGTCCGAACGGGACCGGGGCGGGTTCCGCCATCGCTTTTCACCGACCTCACTGCTCTTGTTGGACCCGGCAACCCGCCCAGAGTACCCACTCGGAGTGACGGAGCCGACACGCGGCACGCTGCGCGCGGGCTCCCCGTAAACTCGGCTGCGATATGAGCGCCACACTCGTCGCGAAGGACCTGGCCGCGGGCCACGGTGACCGCGTCCTCTTCTCCGGTCTCGATCTCGTCGTCGCCCCTGGCGAGGTGATCGGGCTCGTCGGCGTCAACGGCGCCGGGAAGTCCACCCTGCTGCGGACGCTGGCCGGGCTGGCCCGCCCGGAATCCGGGGAGGTCCGGCTGAACCCGCCGACCGCCACCGTCGGGCACCTGCCGCAGGAACCGGAGCGGCGCGAGGGGGAGTCGGTGCGCGCCTTCCTCGCGCGGCGCACCGGGGTCGCGGCCGCGCAAGCCGCACTCGACGCGGCGACGGATGCGCTTACCGCGGGGGAGGACGGCGCCGACGACGCATACGGCACCGCGCTGGACCGCTGGCTCGCGCTGGGCGGCGCCGACCTGGACGACCGCGCCGGCGAGGTCGCCGCGGATCTCGGGCTGGCGGTCGACCTCGACCAGCCGATGGTTTCGCTCTCCGGCGGGCAGGCCGCGCGCGCCGGGCTGGCGTCGCTGCTGCTCAGCCGCTACGACATTTTCCTGCTCGACGAGCCGACGAACGACCTCGACCTCGACGGGCTCGCCCGGCTGGAACGGTTCGTCACCGGGCTGCGCGGGGGAACCGTGCTGGTGAGCCACGACCGCGAGTTCCTGGCCCGCACGGTGGACCGCGTGGTGGAGCTGGACCTGGCGCAGCAGCAAGTGAAGACGTACGGCGGCGGGTACGAGTCCTATTTGGAGGAACGGGCGGTCGCGCGGCGGCACGCGCGCGAGGACTACGAGGAATATGCCAATACCCGGGCGGCGCTGGAGGCCCGGGCGGGCATGCAGCGCGCGTGGATGGAGAAGGGCGTCAAGAACGCCCGCCGCAAGGCGACCGACAACGACAAGGTCGGCCGCAAATTCCGCAGCGAGGCCACCGAGAAGCAAGCCTCGAAGGCACGCCAGACGGACCGGATGATCGAGCGGCTCGACGTCGTCGAGGAGCCCCGCAAGGAGTGGGAGCTGCGGATGGAGATCGCGGCCGCTCCGCGCGCGGGCGCGGTGGTCGCGACGCTGCGGGGCGCGGTCGTGCGGCGCGGCGAGTTCACGCTCGGGCCGGTGGACCTGCAGATCGACTGGGCGGACAAGGTCGCCATCACCGGGGCGAACGGCGCGGGCAAATCCACGCTGCTGGCGGCGTTGCTGGGCCGGCTGCCGCTGGACGAGGGCGACGCCGCGCTCGGACCGGGCGTGGTGGTCGGCGAGGTCGACCAGGCCCGCAGGCTGTTCCTCGGCGACCTCCCGCTGGCGGACGCGTTCGCGCAGGAGGTCCCGTCGCTCGCCGACGCGGAAGTCCGTACCCTGCTGGCGAAATTCGGGCTCAAGGCCGCACACGTGCTGCGCTCGGCCGCGACGCTTTCGCCGGGCGAGCGCACCCGCGCGGCGCTGGCGCTGCTGCAGGCGCGTGGCGTCAACCTGCTGGTGCTGGACGAGCCGACCAACCACCTGGACCTGCCCGCGATCGAACAGCTCGAGTCCGCTTTGGACAGTTACCCGGGCACGCTGCTGCTGGTGACGCACGACCGCCGGATGCTGGACGCGGTTTCGGTGACTCGGCGGCTGGAAGTCGACGGGGGCAAGGTTTCCGAGCGCTAGAACGGAACCGCGGTCACTTCGGTGCGCCCGCGGACCACACGCCCGTCGCCGCTGCCCGCTTGGCGTAGTCGGCGAAACCCCTCGGCTCGCGCCCGATCGCGCGCTGGACGCCGTCGCTGAGGAAGCCGGTTTTCCCCCGGTGCAGCCATTCGAACGGGCCTGCCAGCATTTCCGCCGACGCCCGGTCGTAGCCGCGGCCGATCAGGCGGCGCACGTACTCCGGTATCTCCACCGGCATCTGCCTGATCTCCCGGCCGGTCGCCCTCGCGATCTCGGCTACCGCCTCCGGGAACGTCAGCGGTTCCGGTCCGGAAAGTTCGTAGGTCTGCTCCTGATGCCCGTCTTCGGTGAGGGCGGCGACGGCGACCGCGGCGATGTCGGTGGCGTCCACGAAGGGCACTGCGCCGTCGCCGACCGGGATCGCGACTTCGCCGTCGCGCAGTTCGGACAGTTTCGGGTCTTCCTCGAAGGTCTGCGCGAACCAGCACGGGCGCACGATCGTCCATTCCGCGCCGCTCTCGCCGGCCGCGCGCTCGCCGTCGATCACCGCCTGCGCCCAGGGGCCGTACGGGGTTTTCAGCAGGTAGTCCTCGCCGTCGTCGCCGCGGCCGGACAATGCCACGATCCGCCGGACTCCCGACCGCACCGCCAGTTCCGTGAACTCCGCGGGATCCGCCGTGCCGACCACGCCCCATACGTTGAGGTACAGCGTGTCCGCCCCGGCGAGCGCGGGCTGCCAGGTGGAACGGTCCGCCCAGTCGAAGCGGACCGGGCTGGACCGGGAGACGGGCCGCGCCGCGTGCCCCAGTTCCCGCAAGCGGGCCACCACGTGCCGGCCGACCTTTCCGGTCGCGCCCATCACCAGAACAGCGCTCATGCCGACAGGCTAGCGCTGCGAGGTAGGTAAGCTAGCCTAACTTGAATCTCGGCCTCGGACCCGGCTCGTCGCGGGGGTGGGGTCCGAGGCCGAGGGCGGCGGCTACGGACGGTCGGTGAGATACCCGCCCATGGTCGTGAAGTACTCCGCCGCCGACAGTTCCCGGTCGTCAGCCGTGCGGACGCGTTCGATCCGGAGCCCCGGCGACTGGCCGCGCCGTGCGTCCCGTCCGGCGACGATCACCACGCCCTCGCCTTCGCGGATGAAGATGCGGCCCGGGGTTCCGCCGTAGTGGCCGTCCGAAACCGAGGCGCGCACGATGCGCAGTTGCTCGCCGCGGTGGTAGGTGAAGGCGTTGGGGTACGGGTCGGATTGGGCGCGCACCAGGCGGTCCAGTTCCTCGGCCGACCAGGTCCAGTCGATGAGGCTGTCGCGCGGGGCGCGTTTGTGGAAGAAGCTCGCCTTGGTCCGGTCCTGCGCGATGGGGACCACCGTGCCGGATTCGATCAGGCCCAGTGCTTCGGTCACGAGCGGTTCGATGAGATCCACGGTGCGGTGGAACAGATCCGTGGTGGTGTCGCGCGGGCCGACCGCGACCGCGCGCTGGGCGACGATGTCGCCCGCGTCGAGTTCGTCGTTCATCATGTGCGCCGTGACGCCGACTTCCGGTTCACCGTTGATGAGCGCCCAGATGATGGGGGAGAAGCCGGCGTACGCGGGCAGCAGCGAGTCGTGCACGTTGAGGGTCCCGTGGCGCGGGAGGTCGAAGATCTCCGGCGGCAGCCAGGTGCGCCAGTTGTTCGCGACCATCAGGTCGAGGTCCGCCGCCTTCAGTTCGTCGAGCAGTTCCGCGTCGTCCGGGCGGGTGCGCAGCAGAGTGCGGATTCCGTGCTCCTCGGCCAGTCCGGCGACCGAATCGCTCCAGATCCGTTCGTAGGCGTGGTCGCTCGGCGGGTGGGTGACCACCAGCCGCACGTCCTGGCCTGCGTCGAGGAGGGCCTTGAGGGTGCGGTGTCCCCAGGTCTGGTAGCCGAACATGGCCACGCGCATCGGCGGTGCACCTTTCGTGGTCGGGACGAACATCACCCAGACAGTACTAGTTGAGGCTTACCTAAGTTAGGTTAGGGTTTCTTGAGGATTGGTCAGTCGAGAACGGTGATGCGGCAGTGCCGCGCTAGGGGACTTTCATGTCACGAGCAGGGGCCGAGGACAGCCGGGTGCCGGTGTACGACGTGGTCGGAGTCGGGTTCGGGCCGTCCAACCTCGCGCTCGCGATCGCCCTCGCCGAGCACAACGCGGGCTCGGGGGAGACGGTCACGGCGCACTTCCTGGAGCGCCAGCCCCGCTTCGGCTGGCATCGCGGGATGCTGATCGACACCGCGACCATGCAGGTGTCGTTCCTCAAGGACCTGGCGACGATGCGGAACCCGGCGAGCGCGTTCACCTTCCTGAACTACCTGCACGAGAAGGGGCGGCTGGTCGATTTCATCAACCACAAGACCCTGTTCCCGCTGCGCGTCGAGTTCCACGACTACTTCGAATGGGCCGCGGCGAAGGTCGACGACCTGGTGTCCTACGGCAGCGAAGTCGTTTCGGTCGAACCGGTGCACGACGGCGCCGAGGTCGCGTTCTTCGACGTGCGCGCCCGCGTGGACGGCGAAATCGTCGAGCTGCGGGCGCGGAACCTCGTCCTGGGCACCGGATTGCGCGCGAAGCTGCCGGACGGGGTCGTCGCCGGAGACCGGATCTGGCACAACAGCGAGCTGCTGCACCGCGTCGAGTCGTTGCGCGGCACGGACGCGCGGCGGTTCGTGGTGATCGGCGCCGGGCAGAGCGCGGCGGAGGTCGCCGCCTTGCTGCACGACGAGTTCCCGCGCGCCGAGGTGTGCGCGGTGTTCGCGCGCTACGGCTACAGCCCCGCCGACGACAGCGCGTTCGCCAACCGGATTTTCGACCCGGAGGGGGTCGATTCCTTCTACGCGGCAAGCGAACCGGTCAAGGAACGCCTGATGCGCTACCACGGCGCGACGAACTACTCCGCGGTCGACCTCGATCTCATCGACGAGCTGTACCGGCGGCGCTACCAGGAAAAGGTGCTCGGCGTGGAACGGTTGCGGCTGTTCAACGTTTCGCGTCCGGTCGAGGTCGCCGACCAGGGCACGCACGTGCGCGCGACGGTCGAATCGCTGGCGACCGGCGAGCGTTCGGTGCTGGACGCCGACGCGGTCGTCTACGCGACCGGCTACCTGCCCGCGGACCCGACGCCGCTGCTCGGCGGCCTGGCCGGTCACTGCCGCCGGGACGGCGAGGGCCGGTTGAAGGTCGAACGCGACTACCGGATCACCACCGACCCGTCCGTGCGCGGCGGGCTCTACTTGCAGGGCGGCACCGAGCACACGCACGGGATCACGTCGTCGCTGCTGTCGAACACCGCGGTGCGGGTGGGCGAGATCCTGCAGTCCATTGTGGACCGGCGGGCGGCCGGAGCGGATCCGGTGGAGTACGCGGTCAGCGGGATCCGCTGAGGCAGGGAAAGGACTGAGCGATGACCAATCCGTTCGAAAACCCCGACGGCGTTTACCGGGTCCTCGTGAACGACGAGGGCCAGCACAGCCTGTGGCCGGATTTCGTGGCCGTGCCCGACGGGTGGCGGACCGCCTTCGGACCGGACGCGCGGCAGGCCTGCCTGGACCACATCGAGCGCACCTGGACCGACCTGCGCCCGCTTTCGCTGCGCCGAACCTCCTGAAGGCCGTGCGGGGAACTCGACCAGGGTTCCCCTCACGGACGGTGGCTGCGCAGGCCGGACCAGGCGGTCCAGAGGGTGGCGTACCGGCCTCCGGCCGCGACCAGTTCGTCGTGCGTCCCGGACTCCACGACCACTCCGGCGTCCAGAACGACAATGCGGTCCGAAGCCGCCGCCTGGGTCAACTGGTGCGCCACGATCAGGCCAGTGCGGCCCTCGAGCGCGGCGGCTGCAGCGGCTTCCAGCGTTTTCGCCCCTGCGCTGCCGGCCTCGGCCGTCGCCTCGTCGAGGATCGCGACCGGCGGATCGGCGAGCACCAACCGTACGAGCGCGAGCTGCTGAGCCTGCGTGACGGTCAGCCGATGCCCGCCCTCGCCGACGACTGTCGCGAGCCCGTCCGGCAATGCCTCGACCCACTCGGCCGCGCCGACCTTGGCCAGTGCCGCCTGGAGGTCTTCGTCGCTGGCTTCGGGAGCGGCGAGGCGGAGATCGTCGGCCAGCGGCCCGCTGAAGACGTGCACTTCCTGGCTGATCAACGCGACCGCGCGCCGGGTGGCGGCCGGGCCGAGCTGGTCGAGCGGAACGCCGCCGATGGACACCGTGCCGCTGCTGGCCTGGTGGATCCCGGCGATCAGCTTGGCCAGCGTCGTCTTCCCGGCCCCGCTCGCCCCGACCAGCGCGATGCGTTCGCCCGGCGCGACCTCGAGGTCGACGTCGCGCAGCACCGGATGGTCGTCCACATAGGAGTGTCCGACGCCGGCTGCCTTCACTGAGGCGTCGACGGGACGGCCGACGCGGGTGGGTTCGGCCGGTGCGGGCAGATCCGCGACGCCGATCAGCCGGGACAGGCTCGCGGTGGCCGCCTGCGCGTCGTCGACCAGCGCGAGTGCGGTGTTGATCGGCCCGAACAGGCTGTGGAAGTACAACGCGGCCGCCGTCGCGACGCCGACCGTCGCGAGATTCGCGCCCACCAACAGAAAACCGGCCGCCAGTACCGCGGAAAGGCCGACGAACTCGGCGAGATTCAGCCGGCCGTAGAACCGGGTGGCGAGGCGGACTCCGCGCAATGCCAGCTCCACCGCGCCGTTAGACCGTTCGCGGACCCGGTCGACGTGCGCGTCCGCGAGCCGGAATGCGCGGACGGTTTTGGCACCGCCGATGGTGTCGAGAAGCTGTTGCTGCTGCGCGCCGACGGCGGTTCGCTGGGCGGCATACAACGGGGTCGCGCGGCGGACGTACCAGCGGACGGTGTGGAGCTGGATCGGGACCGCCAGCAGGGCGGCGGCGAGGAAACGCCAGTCGAGGATCGCCATCGCGACCAGGGTCAGCACGATCGTCAGCACCGAACGGGCGAGCGCGGGCAGCGCTTGCCGGACCGCGTCGGCGACGACGGAGACGTCGTTGGTGACCCGGGCGGTCAGGTCGCCGGAACCGGCTTTTTCGACCTGCTCCAGCGGCAGGCCGAGGGCGCGGTCGATGAACCGTTCGCGCAGGTCGGCGAGCATGGTTTCGCCGAGCCGGGCGAGCATCGAGACGCCGATGGCGGTGGCGACCGCGGACGTCGCGGCGACCAGGACCAGACCGGCGATCGGGTACGCGAGCGCGGCCGCGGGCTGCCGGGTGGCGACGAGGTCGACGACGCGGCCGAGCAGGGGAGCGGTGAGCAGGCCGATCGCGGTCGCGCCGACGACGAAGGCGAAGGACCCGATCGCGCGGGCTTTCGCTTGCCGCAGGAGGTCGAGCAGGACGGCCCGGATGCGCGGGCCGGGGGCGGTGGGGAGGAGTTCGCGTTGGGTCATGGGAGGACCGCCGTTCGGTGGGCGGGTTCGGTGTGGCCGAGTTCGGGGAGTGCGGTGACGACGATCGTGGTGCGGTGGGGGCGCGGTTCCGCGATGTGTTGGTTCATGAGAGGGCCGCCGTTCGGTAGGCGGGTTCGGTGTGGACGGGTTCGGGGTGGGTGCCTTGGGTGGTGATGTGGCCGTGTTCGAGGAGTGCGGTGACGACGATCGTGGTGCGGTGGGGGCGAGGTTCCGCGACGCGTTGGGTCATGAGAGGACCGCCGCTCGGTAGGTCGCGTTCGTGCGGACGAGTTCGGGGTGGGTGCCTTCGGCGGCGACCTGGCCGTCCTGGAGGAGTACGACCCGGTCGGTGACGGCGAGCAGCGCCGGGCTCGTGGTGACCACGATGGTGGTGCGGGTGCGGCGAAGTTCCGCGACCCCGGCGGCGATGCGGGCTTCGGTGACGGTGTCGACGGCGGTGGTCGGATCGTGCAGCACCAGGACCGGAGCTTCGGTGGCGAGGGCGCGGGCGAGGGCGACCCGTTGTCGTTGTCCGCCGGACAGGGAGCGGCCGCGTTCGGTGACGGTGGTGGCGGTGCCGGAGGGGAGAGTCGCGGCGACCTCGTCGGCGGCTGAGGCGGTGAGCACTCCGTCCGGGATGGCGGGCATGCCGCCGCGGACGTTGTCTTCCACGGTGCCTTCGAAGAGGTCTGTGTCGTGCGCGGCGACTAGGACGACCTCGCGGACTCGGTCGGGGTCCACAGTGGACAGATTCACCTCGTCGACGTGGACGGTGCCGGCGTGTGGATCGGCGAAGCGGCCTAGGCAGTCGAGGAGATCGGTGGCCGTGGCGGGGTCGGTGGTGACGATGCCGAGCAGTTCGCCGGGCGGGACGGTGAGGTCGAGTTCGTTGAGTTTTCCGTGCGATACCGCGGAAAGCTCAACGCTGCCTGTCGCTGGGGCGGGCAGTTCGCCGGTGCCGTCCGGGACTGCGGGAGGTGTGCTGAGCACTGCGGCGACTCGGGCGGCGGAAGCGCGGCCCTGGGCGAGTTGGCCATTGACCCAGGCGAAGATGGTGAACGGCGTCTGCAGGAACTGCGCCAGCCCGACCGCGGCGACGAGGTCGCCGACGGAGATCTCGCCGTTCGCGGCGAGCGAGCCGCCGAGGAGGGCGACGATCGCGATGAAGATCCCGGTGAGCGCGAGCAGGGCGCCGTTGTGCCACGCCTGCGCGCGAGCCGCGCGGATGGTCGCTCGCAGGGAATCCCGGCTGGTGCGTCGATACCGCGCGGTCGCCGCCGGTTCCGCGCCGATGCCTTTCAGCACGCGCAGCCCGCTGACCAGGTCGGCCGCGACCCCGGAGGCGTGCGCGGCGCGTTCCTGTTCCAGTGCGCTGCGCTTCTCCAGCGGTTTCCCGATGAGATGGGCGAGGAACAGCAGCGGCGGGGTGCCGAGAAGGACGAGCAGCCCGAGCGGCACCGACATCCGGAGGAGCACGACCGCGCTCACGACCAGCCCGGCGAGCGCGGCGATGCCGAACGGAAGCACCGCGTTGATCATCCCGACCCGGCGGGCGTCCGAGGTTCCGACGCTCACCAGTTCCCCGGCGAGCGCACCGTTCTCCGCGCCGCCGCGAGGATGCAGGACGCGACGGCTGACCGCGAGCCGGATCTCGTGCGCGGCCCGCTCGGACGCGCCCTCTGCGGCCCGCGCGCCGAAGCGGTAGCTGGAGGAGAGCACCAGGAAGACCACCGCCAGCACGGCCAGCCAGCCGAGGAGCGTCAGCACGGAGCTGTCGGCGACGGCCCGGTCCAGCACCACGCCGATCACTACCGGGACGAGCGCCTCGCCACCCTGGTGCCCCGCCGCGAGGACGGCTGCGGCGACGACGGATTTCCGTTGTCCGGCGATCGCACTGCGCAGGACGTCCCGGCCGGTGGTCATCGGCGCCTCCGTTCGTGCGGACGAGGCCGGTCGGGTCGCCGGTTCCTCCCTTTCGTCCGCTGGAGAAGGCTAGCCTAACCTTTCACCAAGACCGTGTCGGGCGGCGTCATCGGCGGACGTCGCGTCCCGCGGGCTCTGCTTCCGGCGGATGGTCTCCGACGGAGGCGACAGCCGGTTCGGGCTCGCCGAAGCGGGCCAGGGCCAGCGCGGCGGCCACGGCGAGGACGAAGCCGATCAGTGCGACCACGGCGAACCCGGGCCGGGTCCGGTCGCCCAGCAGCAGGACGCCGATCAGCGACGGCATGACCGTTTCGCCGAGCACCATCATCGCGGTGGCGGTGGTGACGCTGCCGCGTTGCAGTGCGGTGGCGAAGAACAGCATGGCCAGCGCGCCCGCCACCGCGACGACGTACAGCGCGGGGTCGCGCAGCAGGTCCAGCGGCGCGAGGCTCTGGATGACCCGGCCCGCCACCGCGACCAGTCCGAAGCACAGCCCGGCGACCAGCCCGAGCCCAGCGGTGCGTACGCGGTCGCCCGCGCGCCCGACAAGGAGACCGGCGATCCCGAGAACCACGGCGGCACCGGCGAGCGTCAGGCGGAAACCGAGGCCGACCTCGCTGGAACCTTCGCTTTCCGCGGACGAACCGAGCAGCGCGAGCCCGGCGACCACGACGCCGACAGCGGTCCATTCCCGCGCTCCGAGCCGGACTCCGAACACCCGCACCGCGACGGCCGTCACCGCCAGGCTCGCGGCTTGCGTCGCCTGGACCAGAAACAGCGGCAGGACGTGCAGGGCAGCGATCTGCGCGACGAAGCCGACGCCGTCGAGCAGCAGTCCGACGACGAACTTCCACTGCTTCAGCACCCGGAGCAGCAAACGCGGGTCGACCCCGGCGCCGCCCTCGTCCGGCGCGGCCTTCGCGGCCACCGCCTGCATCACCGAAGCGACGCCGTAGGCCACCGCGGACAGCAGCGCACACAGAAATCCCCACACCATGAGGCCGAGCGTATTCCTCTCCGGCGCCAGTAGGGTCGGGGCCATGGCGGAGGCAGAACGCGTCTGGCCGGATCCGCTCGACGGCGACGAGATGACCGTGCAGACGCGGTTCCTCGACTTCCTCCGGGCGACCGCGGTGCAGAAGATCACCGGGCTGACCCGGGAGCAGGCGGCCGCGGCGCCGCTGCCGAGTTCGCCGCGCACCAGCGCGCTGGGCGTGCTCAAACATCTGACCGCCGTCGAGCGGTGGTGGCTGGTGATCGAGGCGGGCGGCTCCGACGAGCCCTCGCTCTGGCCGGGCTCGCCGGACCCGAGCTGGGACTTGACGCCGGAAGACGACGTCGCCAAGGTCGTCGCGGCTTACCGGGCGGAAGGGGAACGGGCGGCGGCAGCGCTGGCCGGGCTTTCGCCGGAGGACCGCACGCGCCGGTCGGGGGAGTTCACCGTCCGCTGGGTGCTGGCGCATGTCGTGCAGGAGACCGCGCGGCACGTCGGGCATCTCGACGCGCTGCGGGAACTGGCCGACGGCTCCGTGGGGGAGTGACGTTACGCTGCGGGCATGGCAGACCAGCTCTACTTCCGCCAGTTGCTCGCCGGCCGCGATTTCGCCGTCGGGGACCCCGTCGCGACCCAGATGGTGAATTTCGCTTACCTGATCGGGGACCGCGAATCGGGCGAGGCGGTGCTGGTGGACCCCGCGTACGCGGTGGGCGACCTGGTCGAGACGCTGGAAGCCGACGGGATGCGGCTGACCGGCGTGCTCGCGACGCATCACCACCCCGACCACGTCGGCGGCGACATGATGGGCTTCTCGCTGCCCGGGATCGCGGAACTGCTCGCGCTGCGGCCGGTGCCGATCCACGTCAACGCGCAGGAAAGCGAGTGGGTGCGCCGGGTGACCGGCGTGTCGGACACCGACCTGCGCGCGCACGACCACGACGACGTGGTGACGGTCGGCTCGATCGACATCCGGCTGCTCCACACGCCCGGGCACACGCCGGGCAGCCAGTGCTTCCTGGTCGGCGACCGGCTGGTCTCCGGGGACACGCTGTTCCTCGAAGGCTGCGGCCGGACCGACTTCCCCGGCGGCGACGCGGACGCGATTTTCCGCAGCCTGCAATGGCTGGCGACGCTGCCCGGCGACCCAGTGGTGTACCCGGGACACCAGTATTCGCCAGAGTCTTCGGCGTCGCTGTCCCGGGTGAAGAGCTCGAATTTCGTGTTCCGGCCCCGATCGCTCGAGGAATGGCGGATGATGTTCGGCGGCTGAGCCGGCCCGCCGCCGGTTCGGCTCTGTGGAGAGTGCTTGCTGTGCCTGGAAAAAGTACATGGTGATCTTGTACCCCACGGCACCGACAATTTCGTGACGCCCGCGCGCCGGTGTTCGGCAGCGGACCGGGAAACCCGTCCCGGATCCCGGGCACAAGGCTGCCCGTCCGGTGAACAAAACCCGTACACCGCCGCGCGGATTCCAGTGCGTGAGAGCCGTCCGGCCCCACATTGACTTCACCCGTCCGGGGATCGAAGCTCGGGGACATGAAGCGCGGCGTCCTCCTCGTGTGCCGCCTGCACGTCGACCTCCGGCAGCAGGCGAGCGCGGTCTGTCCGGCCCGCCGCTGAATTCCTTTCCCTGAACCGAAAACCCCACCCGGGAGAAATCCGTGTCGATTTCCACCACGGGCGTGCTGCCGCGCGCCGAAACGGCCGTGCCGAAGCGCGCGCCGCGGCGGCTGCCGTCGCTGCGCCGCTGGATCAGCCCGGTCGCACTGGTCGCGGCGTGGCAGATCGCCAGCTCGACCGGCGCGTTGCCGCCCGACAAACTCAGCTCGCCCTGGACTGTCCTGCAAGCCGGAGTCGACGTCGCGCGCAGCGGCGAACTCGGCAGCGCCTTCGCGGTTTCGCTCGGCCGCGTCGGCGCGGGATTCGCGCTCGGGGCGCTCGCCGGACTACTGCTCGGGGCCGTCGCGGGGTTGTCCCGCTGGGGTGAGGCATTGGTCGATCCGCCGGTGCAGATGCTGCGGACCTTGCCGTTCCTCGGGTTGATCCCGTTGTTCATCCTGTGGTTCGGGATCGGCGAAGAGACCAAGATCTTCCTGGTGGCGCTGGGCGTGGCGTTTCCGCTGTACTTGAATGTCCACTCGGGAATCCGCACCGCCGACCCGCAACTCGTGGAAGCCGCGCGGGCACTGGGATTCACCCGCTCCGAACGGCTGTGGCACGTCGTCCTGCCAGGCGCGTTGCCGCAGGCGCTGGTCGGGCTGCGGCAGTCGCTCGGGGTCGCGTGGCTGGCGCTGATCGTCGGCGAGACGGTCAACGCGGACGCCGGGATCGGTTATCTCATCAACAATGCCCGCGAATTCCTGCGCACCGACGTCGTGGTGGTCTACGCCGTGCTGGGCCTCATCACCGACGCGCTCGTCCGGCTGCTCGAAAGGAGGGCTTTGCGATGGCGAGCCCGGTAGTCGAGGTCCGTGACCTCGCGAAGAAATTCGGCGACCGCACTGTCCTCAACAGACTGAACCTGGACATCGGCCGTGGCGAGTTCGTGGCATTGCTCGGGCGGAGCGGGTCCGGGAAGTCGACGCTGCTGAAGGTGCTGGCCGGGCTGGACCAGGAGATCGAGGGCACGGCCACCGTGGACGGCACGGTTTCCGTCGCGTTCCAGCAGCCGCGGTTGCTGCCGTGGCGCAAGGTCTGGCGCAACATCGTGCTCGGCCTGCGTCCGGACAACGACCGCGCGGTCGCGGAGAAAGCGCTGGCCGAGGTGCGGCTGGCGGAGCATGCCGACAAGTGGCCGCTCACGCTGTCCGGCGGTGAGGCGCAACGGGTTTCGCTCGCCCGGGCCTTGGTCCGCGAGCCGGATCTGCTGCTCCTGGACGAACCGTTCGGCGCGCTCGACGCGTTGACCCGGCTGGCGATGCACCGGCTCGTCGAGGACCTGTGGCGCATGCACGAGCCCGCCGTGCTGCTGGTGACCCACGACGTCGACGAAGCGCTCGTGCTCGCCGACCGGATTCTCGTCCTTGGCGAGGGCCACATCGTCGCCGAACACGTTCTCGGCCAGCCGCGTCCGCGGAAGGCCGCCGACCACGCCGAGGTGCGCAGCCGCGTCCTGGCCGATCTGGGAGTGACCGAAGGTGCACTTGCGTAACGTCCTGGCCGCAGCGCTTCTGCTGACCGGGCTCGCCGCCTGCTCGTCGTCCGCTTCGGACGGTCGCGCGCCGGTCCCCGTCGCGGTTTCGCCCGCGGAGCTGAAGAAGGTCACGCTGCGCGTCGGCGATCAGAAGGGCGGGGTGAAATCCCTGCTCACCGCGGCGAATCAGCTGACCGGCACGCCCTACCGGATCGAATGGTCCACGTTCACTTCCGGGCCGCCGCTGCTGGAGGCGGCTTCGGCGGGAGCGATCGACGTCGGCCGGGTGGGCAACACGCCGCCGATTTTCGCGGCCGCGTCGAAGGCGAAGATCTCCGTGGTGAGCGTGGCGAAGAGCAATGTGGAGCGGGAAACCATTCTGGTGCCGCCGGATTCGCCGCTGACGGATGTCGCTTCCCTGCGGGGAAAGACGGTCGGTGTCGCGAAGGGAAGTTCGGCGCACGGGCAGCTGCTCAACACGCTCAAGAAGGCTGGTCTCTCCACCAAGGACATCAAGATCTCGTTCCTGCAGCCGTCCGAGGCGTTCGCGGCGTTCACCCAGCACCAGATCGACGCGTGGGCGATCTGGGATCCCTACACCGCACAGGCCCAGATCGACGCGCACGCCCGCGTGCTCGCCGACGGCCGCGACGCGTCCAACGGGCTCGCGTTCGAGACCGCCAGCACGACCGCGCTGGCCGATCCGGGCAAGAACTCGGCGATCAAGGATTTCGTGCAGCGCGTGGTGAAAGCGCAGCTCTGGTCCAATTCGCACCCTGACGAATGGGCGCGCGCGTGGGCGGCGGAGACCGGGTTGAAACCGGAGGTGGCGAAGAAGGCAGTCTCCGCCGGAAGGGACCGGCCGATCCCGCTGGACGATGCCGTCGTCGCGTCCGAACAACAGCTCTCCGACGCGTTCACGAACGAGGGCACGCTGCCCGGGAAGGTCGACTTCGCGGCGTTCGTCGACCGCCGCTACGGGCCTGACATCGAGGCCGCGAGGAGGAACGGATGAGCCTGAAACTGCACTGGTTCCTGCCGACCACCGGGGACGGCCGGACGATCGTGGAACGCTTCCACGCCAGCAAGTCCCAGGGTCCGAGTGCGCAGCGACCGGCGGATCTCGACTACCTCGCGCAGGTCGCCCGCGCGGCCGAACAGCTGGGTTTCGAGGGCGTGCTGACCCCGACCGGCACCTGGTGCGAGGACGCCTGGCTGACCACCGCCGCGCTGATCCGCGAGACGAGCAGGCTGAAGTTCCTGGTCGCGTTCCGGCCGGGCGTCATCTCGCCGACGCTCGCCGCGCAGATGGCAGGCACCTTCCAGCGGCTGTCCGGCGGCCGGGTCCTGCTGAACATCGTGACCGGCGGCGACGCGGTCGAACAGCGCCGGTTCGGCGACTGGCACGACCACGACGCCCGGTACGCCCGGACCGACGAGTTCTTGTCGATCGTGCGCGGCGTGTGGTCGGGCAAACCGTTCGACTTCGCCGGCGACCACCTGCGCGTCGAAGGAGCCACGACGCTCGCCGCGCCGGATCCGGCGCCGCCGCTGTACTTCGGCGGTTCGTCGGCGGCGGCGCTCCCGGTCGCCGCGCGGCACGCCGACGTCTACCTGACCTGGGGCGAACCGCCCGCGCAGGTCGCGGAGAAGATCGGCAAGGTGCGGGAACTGGCTGAGCAGCAGGGGCGCACGGTCCGGTTCGGCGTCCGGCTGCACACGATCGCGCGCGACACGTCGGCGGAGGCTTGGGCGGAGGCGCAGAAGCTGCTGGACGCGTTGAGCCCGGAGCAGATCGCGAAGGCGCAGTCGCAGCTGGCGGCGAGCGAGTCGGTGGGGCAGCGGCGGATGGTCGCGCTGCACGGCGGCCGGGCCGGGACGACGGCGCGGGAGCTGGAGATCCATCCGGCGCTGTGGGCCGGGATCGGCCTGGTGCGCGGCGGCGCGGGGACGGCGCTCGTGGGGAGTCATGCGGAGATCGCGGACTTGATCGAGGAGTACCGCGAGGCCGGGGTCTCGGAGTTCGTGCTGTCCGGGTATCCGCATCTGGAGGAGGCGTACTGGTTCGGCGAGGGGGTGCGGCCGGAACTGGCTCGGCGCGGGTTGCTGGACGAGGGACCGGTGGCGGTGCGGGCGGTGCCGGGGGAGCGGGCGGTGGCTGCTCTGTAGGGGAGCCGGAGCCCCGGCAGGAACGCTCACGGAAGCAGGTGGGGCACCTCGTTCCGGCGGCGCAGCGCGAGGTGCATCATCGCGCGGCCGCCGAGTTCGAGGTCGTCCTCCAGGGCCTTCAGAGCGGTCTGGCCGCCGATGCGGAGCTGGTCGACGAGGTGCCGGTGCGTCGTCGCCAGGTGGGCGGCGGAGGACTCGGCGCGGATCGTCGCGAGCATGCAGTTCAGTTCGTTCTCGCAGGCCCGGTGCGCGGCGAGCACGCGAGGATTCCCGCTGGCCTTCACGATTTCCGTGTGCACCGCGCTGTGTGCCTCGATCACGTGCCGCCACGGTGTTTCGGCGGTCATCGCTTCGAGTCGCCGCACCGCCTCGTCCACCGCGTCGAAGTTCGCGTTCTGCAGCAGAGCCAGCCGGAGCGCGCCGAGTTCCAGGATGGAGCGGTACGAGCACATCGCGTCGATGCGTTCGGTCGTCACCGCGGGAACGACGATCCCCTTGTTGCGCTGGTGCTCGAGGAGGCCCTCGGACACCAGCGTCTGCAGGCCGGACCGCACCGAATGCCGTCCGGCGCCGAAGCGGGCGCTCAGCGATTCCTCGGTGAGCCGCGTCCCGGGCTCGAGGAGGCCGTCCAGGAGGTCGTCGCGGAGGGCTTGCGCGATGCTTCCCGGCGTACTGCCCGCCTGTTCGCGCACTTCGCCACTCGTTTCAGCAGAACTTCCCACAGCGACTGCCGATCTTAGCCGAGCCCGCCGTCACAGCCGGGCGGGCAGCCGCAGAGAGGCGTGTTCCGCGGTGATCTCGTCGGTGCGCTTGACGCCGAGAAGCCGCAACGTCCGCACGTACTCGGCGCGGAGGATCTCGATCGCGCGCTCGACGCCTTGCTCGCCGGCCGCCATCAGGCCGTACAGGTAGGCCCGGCCGACCATCGCGGCCGACGCGCCCAGCGCCCGTGCGGCAACGAGGTCCGCGCCGGTCCGGACGCCGGTGTCGAGGATGACCTCGCAGTCGTCCCCGACGGCGTCCACGACGCGCGGCAGCAGTTCGAGCGGGGTCGGCGCGCGGTCGAGCTGGCGGCCGCCGTGGTTCGAGAGCACGAGGGCGTCGACGCCGGAAGCGGCCATCTCCTTGGCGTCCGCGACACTCTGAATCCCTTTGACGATCAGCTTTCCCGGCCACAGCCCGCGCAGCCACCGCAGGTCTTCGACGGTCAGTGACGGGTCGAACATCGTGCCGATCAGTTCCTCGACGGTGCCGTCGAAGCTGCTCAACGCGGCGAACTGCAACGGTTCGGTGGTCAGCAGGTTCATCCACCAGGACGGCCGGACCGCGATCCCGGCGAGGGTGCGGACGGTCAGCGTCGGCGGGATCGTCAGTCCATTCCGGACATCGCGCATCCGCGCCCCGCCGATCGGGGTGTCGACCGTGAGAACGAGCGCCTCGTACCCGGCCTGAGCTGCGCGTTCGACCAGTGCTTCGCTCGCGGCGCGGTCTTTCCAGAGATAGAGCTGGAACCATTGCCGCGCGGACGGTGCGCTGGCGCGGACGTCTTCGAGGTCGGTGGTGCCCATTGTCGAGAGCACGTACGGGATCCCGGCGCGGGCGGCCGCGCGGGCGACGGCGATCTCGCCCTCGTGGTGCATCATCCGGGTGAAACCGGTCGGTGCCAGCACAAGCGGCAGCGCGGACTGTCCACCGAGGACGGACGTCGACGGGTCCACCTCGGTGACGTCCTGCAGCACGCGCGGATGCAACTCGACGTTTTCGAAGGCCTGCCGCGCCCGGCCGAGGCTGATTTCCTGCTCCGCCGCGCCGTCGACGTAGTCGAAAACCGGCCGCGGTGTGCGGCGGCGGGCGATGGTGCGCAGGTCGTCGATGGTGTGCGCGGTGGCGAGGCGGCGCTCGCGGACGTCGAACCGGGGCTGCCGGAATTTGAGCAGCGGCCGGATCTCCGACGGCCGGGGCAGCCGCCGCTTGATCGCCCGCCGGGGCAGGTGCTCGGGTTCGAACGTGGTCATCCGCTGCCTCCTGGCCGCCGGGGGATCGGTACACAATCGCGAGCCGGTGAACTTCGTGCTCCATCGGCGTTTGCGCGATTCGTGGGCAGGAGGAGTGAAACACGGCCCCATCGGGAGCGCAAGGATTGTGACACAATCAGCGGTGCGCGGCCTCCAGCGCGCCGAACGTGTCGAGGTCGTGCTCGAGCGCGTGCCGAGCCAGCGCGGTCCGGTTCGGGCAGTCGAGCTTCACCAGCGAGGACTCGACGTGGCTGCGCACCGTCCGAACTGCGATCCCCAGTGCCGCCGAGATCCGCTCGTTCGACCATCCGCGCGCGACCAGCCCGACGACATCCAGCTCCCGCCCGGTCAACGGCCCGGGATCGGGCAGGCGGGAAATCCGCAGCAGCACTCCGTCCGGACGGCGCGCCCGGGCGAGCACCTGCCACCAGACGCCGTCCGCGTCCCGATGGCGGAATCCGGTCCGCTCGCCCGTGGTGCACCGCGCGGCGAGCCGGGCCTCGTGTTCGCTCAGCGGCAGGCACTCCGTCGCAGCCGAGCGCACGTCGACCCTCGCCGGTGAGACGAGCAGGACGACGTCGGCCGCGGGATCGCCCGGTTCCGCACCGGGGTCGGCCAGCGCGGCGAAATCATGAGACAGCATCGTGAGCGCGAGGACGGATCCGTCGTCCAACGGCCGATCGTGAAGGGAACTCAGCGCAACAAAGCTGCGCTCCGGACCGGAACCGGGCGAGAGCGGCAGTGTCACGCCTTCGCGGAAACCGTAGGGCTGAATGCCTTCCCGGTACGTCCTGGTCTCGTGGACCTCCGGGATGTCGACGAAGCGCAGCGGCAGGCCCAGCCGGGCGGCGCGCAGGTGGATCGGGCATTTCCAGCGGTAGGTCGTGGTCAGGTAGCCGAGCATGTCCGCGGGATAGCCGAGGTTGACCGTCGTGGTGTGCTGTTTGCTGCCGCTCACCAACGCGACGCAGGCGAAACCGAGTTTGTCCCGCACCGCGCGGAGCGGGGTTTCGACGGGCAGTTCGCCGCGGCCCGCCGCGCGCACGTCCTGGGCGAGCCGGGCCCACCACTGCACATCCGCGGTCATTTCCGCACCTCCGCTGCCGGACGGAGCATGAACGGCCGCCGCCGCGGATGTCAACGGGACGCACATCCGCGGCGGCGACGGAACGGCTTTTCGGCCGATGCCGCCGCCCGCGCCCGCTCATAGCCTTCCGTTCCCCGGCTGAAGGAGACATCGATGAACCTTGACGAATACGCCGCCCTCGACGCGACCGCGCTGGCCTCCGTCATCGCCTCCGGGGAGGTCACCGCCGAGGAGGTCGCGGCGCTGGCGGTCGAAGCGATCGGCAAGGTGAACCCGGAGCTGAACGCGGTCGCCGACGGCCCGTTCGAGCGTCCGCTTGACTACTCGCGCGACGGCCGGTTCGCCGGGGTTCCGTTCGCGATCAAGGATCTCGTGCTGCACGCTGCCGGAGTGCCGACCCGGATGGGCACGCGGATGCTCGGCCAAGGCATTGTGCCGCCGGCGGACACCCACCTGATGGAACGCTTCCGCGCGGCGGGTCTGGCGACGCTGGCGGTCACGACCACGCCGGAGCTGGGGTTCAACGGCAATTCCGAAGCGTTGGCCTACGGTTCGACGCGCAATCCGTGGAACACCGAGCACAGCGCCGGCGGATCCAGTGGCGGTTCGGCGGCGCTCGTCGCGGCCGGGGCGCTCCCGATCGCGCACGCCAACGACGGCGGCGGCTCGATCCGCGTACCGGCGGCCTGCAACGGCCTCGTCGGACTGAAGCCCAGCCGCGGCCGGGTGCCGACCGGCCCGGACTACGCCGATCCGTTGTACGGCATGGGTGTGGAACTTGCGGTGTCGCGGACGGTCCGGGACACCGCGGCCTTGCTGGACGAGGTCGCGGTGAGCTATCCGGGCGACCCGTACGTCCTCGCCCCGCCCGCGCGCCCGTGGCTCGACGAGGTCGGCACCGATCCCGGACGGCTGCGCATCGGCCTGCACACCGAATCCTGGGCTGGCAGCTACGTCGACCCGGAGGTGGCGCGCGCGGTCGAAGCCGTGGCCGAGGTACTCGAAGCGGCGGGCCACCACGTCGAACGCGCGACGCCGGTCTTCGACTGGGAAGCGTTCCTGCACACGAATCACGTGCTGTGGTCCGGATTCCTGGCCGGTTCGGTCGCCGGGATCGAAGAGCTGACCGGGGTCGCGGCGAGTCCCGAGAATCTCGAACGCACCACGTGGGCGTGCGTCGAGTACGGCCGTTCGATCAGCGCGATGGAACTGACCGAGGCGTTGGGCGCGATGAACGTCGTTTCCCGGGAGGCAGGCCGGTTCTTCAGCGGATACGACCTGCTGCTGACTCCGACGATCAACACCCCGGCGCCGCTGCTGGGCCGTCTGGACGCGAACGCGGATCTCACCGCGGCCGAGTGGACGAAGCAGCTTTTCGACGTTTGCTCGTTCACGCCGTTGTTCAACCTGATCGGTGCTCCGGCGATCAGCCTCCCGCTGGGCGAGTCCTCGCGGGGGTTGCCGATCGGAGTGCAGCTGGGCGGGCCGGTGTGTTCGGAATCGTTGCTGCTGCGGGTCGCCGCCTTCCTGGAGGAAGCGATGCCGTGGGCAGCCCGGCGACCCGCAGTCCACGCCGCTACTGGGACCGGCACGTCCTGAGGTAGCTGAGGAACGACGCCTGCAACCCGGTCACGTGCGTTTCGCGCAAGACCTCGCTGGTGACGGCGGGCGACGTGACGCGGTGCAGGAACGTGGCCGCGTGTTTCGCGAGATTCTGGTAGACGGCCAGGTCTCCGAAAAGCTCCCGGTCGTTGACGGTCACGTGCAGCTTGGCAGCCGGCCGCCGGTCGCCAAGCTCGCGGAGTTGAGCGAAAACCTGGCTGTCTTCACCGATAACGCCGGGGCTGCCCGCTCCGACGCTCTCGAAGAGCGGGCAGCCGCTGAGCCAGGCGTAGAGGCTGAAAAGCCCGCCGTAGGAGTAGCCGAAGAGGCCGTGACCGCGCTCGGCGGCACCGTAGTCGCGTTCGATGCGCGGGTGGAGTTCCTCGGCGAGGAAGGCCAGGAACGCGTCGGCGCGGGTGTCGCGCAGTTCGGCGAGGTAGGCGTCGGCCTCCTCGCGGGTCATCCGGCCCGTGCTGACGCCCATCTCCACGGCATCCACGAATTCCGGGGCGACGGGTTCGCCGGGCGGCACGAGGTCGCGGTTGCGCAGCCGCGCCCAATGTTGCGCGTCCTCGCCCGCGTAGCCGACGCTGACCTGCAGGTACGGCTGGATCTGCTGCATGGGATCCGCCTGCGTGACGATCAGCGGGGCGGTCTGGCCCACGGCCCAGTTGCCGTCGAGCACGTAGACGGCCGGTGCCCGCGTCGTGGCGGGGTCGTAGCCCGGCGGCGTGGTGACCCAGACGCCGTAGTCGTACCCGCTGCTGGAACGCATTTCGAAGTATTCGGTGTCGGCGAAGCAGCCGTGCCACAGGGTGCTCATCGGAGGTCCTTCACTACGCGTCCGGCCTGGACGACGACGATCGCGTTGGCCGGGTCGGAGAAAAGCTGCGGATTCTCGAGCGGGTTTCCGTTCCAGAGCACGAAATCCGCCTGAAAGCCGGGAGCGATGACTCCCACTTCGCCGGCAAGGCCGAGGATCTCGGCGTTGGTTTTCGTGGCTGCCACGAGCGCATCCATCGGCGTCTCCAGACCGGCTCGCAAGGCGAGTTCTTCGCCTCGGTGGTGCTGGGCCGGTCCGATGAGGTCAGACCCCAGCCCGATCCGCAGCCCGGCCTTCTTGGCGACGGCGAGCGCCTCGGCCATCCGCTCGCGAACACCCAGCACTCGCTCGCGGATCGACTCGTTGAGGCCAGTGCTCGCAGTGTCTCGAAGCAGTTGTTCAACGACGGCGAACGTGGGCACCAGGGCAACGTCGTGCGCGGCCATCAAGGCGGCTGTCGGCTCGTCGATGTCGGTGCCGTGCTCGACGCAGCGCACCCCGGCCTCGACGGCGTTCCGGATGCCTTCGTTGTTGTGCGCGTGAACCGTCACGTAGGTGCCGCGCGCGGCGGCTTCTTGAACCGCGACAGCGATTTCTTCGCCGGTGAACTGGGTGTCGGTCAGCTGGTCATGCGAGCTGACCACCCCGCCGGTCACGCAGAGCTTCAAGAAAGAGGCTCCGCGACGGAAGGCCTCGCGCACGTTGCTGCGCAGCTCGTTCGCGTTGCCCGACTGCATGGACAGGGCGCACAGGCCCGGGATGTGATGGTCGCTCCACCGTTCGGTCGGCTCCCATTCGGCTCCGTAGTAGCCGTGGCCGCCGGTCTGGCATTGAACCGGTCCGCACGACAGCACGCGCGGCCCCCGGACCTTGCCCTTGGCGATCGTGGTGACGACGCCGCCGTCGATGCCGCCGGTGTCCCGGACCGTCGTGAACCCGGCGTCGAGCGCCGCGCCGGCCGTGGCGAAGATGTCCGCCGCGAGCTCGGCGGCACTGAGCCGAAACGCGAACTGCGGCTCGATCGGGCTCGACAGCCCCAGGTGGACGTGCGCGTCGATCAGGCCGGGCGTCATCGTCAGCCCGTCGGCAGCGAAGCGCTCGCCGGACGCGTCGGACTCCGCGATCAACCCGTCTTCGACCGTGACCGTGACGTCGGCGGGATCTCGCCCCGACCCGTCGACGACCGTCGCGCCGACAACCTGAAACCGTCCCACGAGCTGTCCCTCCGCCGTTGCACCGTTCTTTTCCAATGGATAAACTGCGGAGGTGACCTTGTCAAGCACGGAACCCCAGGGCGACGCCCGCGAGCGTCTTCTGGCGCGGCTTCTCGACGCCTTCGACGGGACCCTTCCCTCGCCGGACGTGTCGCTGCGCGAGGTCGCCGCCCGGGCCGACACCAGTCATGCCCTGCTGCGCTACCACTTCGGATCGCTGCCGGGGGTCCTGGCGGCAATGCTCAAGGCGCAGCGAACCCGCGACAACGAGGCACTGTTCGAGACGGCTCGCGACAGCACCTTCGACGAGTTCGTCGTGGCGATCTGGCGGACCTATACCCGCCCGGAGCAGCTGTCTCGGGTTCGCGGGTTCTTTCATGTCGCAGGGCTGGCGGCGTACCGGCCGGAGGACTTCCGCGAGCTGGTGGATTCGCTGGACGACCTGACGAAGATGCTGGCTTCGCTTGCGGAACGGGAGGGGCGGAGTGCCAGGGAGGCGCTGACGATGGCGACTGTCGCCGTCGCGGCGATTCGTGGTTTGTTGTTGCAGGAGGTGCTGACTCCGGAAGGGCATTCGGAGGATGCGGTCGCGTTGATCCTGCGGATGAGCAAGGGCTGATCAGGTCTCGGAAACCGTCCGCGACAACGCCAGTGCCACCGTCCGCACCGCGGGTGCGACGCGTTCGGTGCGCATCCGCGTTGCCCATCCGGAGATCGACACCGCCGCCACGGCGAGTCCGTTCGCGTCGACCAGCGGGCTCGCTGCGCAGACCACGCCGACGCCGGATTCCTCGCGCTCGAAGGCGATCCCGTCCTCGCGGATCCGCGCCAATTGGCGGCGCAGCAACCCGGGCGCGGTGATCGTCCGCGGGCTGACCCGGGGCAGCCCGGCGTCGATCACGCGCGTCACGACGTCGTCGGGGGAGCAGGACAGGATCGCCTTCCCGACCCCGGTCGCGTGCGCGGGAAACCGCCCGCCGGTGCGCGAGGGCAGATCCGGCGCGTCCGGGCCGCGCAGCACGTCCAGGTACACCACCTCGGTGCCTTCCAGGACCGCCAGATGCACCGTGTTCCGCGTGGCCTCCCGCAGATCCGCCAGATACGGCCGAGCCGCCTCCACCAGGCCGCGGCGGCGCACCGCGAGCTGGCCGATCTCGAAGAGCCGCAGTCCTAATCGGACCGAGGTGCCGTCGCGTTCCAGCAGGCCGGTGTCGGCCAGGTGCCCGGCGAGCCGGTGCACGGTCGTCTTCGCCAGGCCGGTCCGGCGCGCCAGCTCGGACACGCCGAGCGCGTCGTCGCCGGGGCGGAAGGCTTCCAGCACGGCGGCGACCCGCGCGGTCACGAGCCCGTCGCCGTTCCGTCCAGTGGTACGCATGGGTTGAGTGTGCCCCATCCCGGCGAGCACCGTGGCGGCATGGCGGAACGCAAGGTGACGGCCGCGATCGTCGGCCCGGGCAACATCGGTACGGACTTGCTGGCAAAACTCCAGCGCAGCGAGCACGTGGAAGTGCGCTACATGGTGGGCGTCGACCCGGCGTCGGACGGGCTCGCCCGCGCCGCGAAGCTCGGGCTCGAGACGTCCGCCGAGGGCGTCGACTGGCTGCTGGCGCGCGCGGAACTGCCGCAGCTGGTGTTCGAATCGACGTCGGCGAAGGCGCACAAGGCCAACGCGCCGCGGTACGCCGAGGCCGGCATCCGCGCGATCGACCTGACGCCCGCCGCGGTCGGCCCGCTGACCTGCCCGGCGGTGAACCCGCCCGACCAGCTGACCGACCGCAACGTCAACATGATCACCTGCGGCGGCCAGGCGACCATCCCGATCGTGCACGCGGTTTCGCGGGTGACGCCGGTGTCGTACGCGGAGATCGTCGCGTCGGTGTCGTCGCGGTCGGCCGGGCCGGGCACGCGCGCGAACATCGACGAGTTCACCGAGACCACCTCGCACGCGATCGAGAAGGTCGGCGGCGCGGACAAGGGCCGCGCGATCATCATCATCAACCCGATGGACCCGCCGATGATCATGCGCGACACGGTGTTCTGCGCGGTCGACCCGGACGCCGACTTCGACGCGATCAGCGAATCCGTGCACCGCATGGTGAAAGACGTCCAGCAGTACGTGCCGGGCTACACGCTCAAGGCCGACCCGCAGTTCGACCCGCCGCGGCCGGACTGGAGCGGCAAGGCCCGCGTGGGCGTCTTCCTCGAGGTCGCGGGCAACGGCGACTACCTGCCCAAGTACGCGGGCAACCTCGACATCATGACCGCCGCCGCCGCGCGCGTCGGCGACCTCTTCGCCGCTCAGGAGGTGGCCGCGTGAACAACACCGACGTCCGGCTGGTCGACACCACTCTGCGCGACGGCAGCCACGCCATGGCGCATCAGTTCACCGAAAAGCAGGTGCGCGACACCGTCCGCGCGCTCGACGACGCGGGCATCTCGCTGATCGAGGTGACCCACGGCGACGGCCTCGGCGGTTCGACCTTCAACTACGGCTTTTCCTTGGTGGACGAGCGAAAGCTGATCGCCGCGGCGGTCGACGAGGCGAAGCAGGCGAAGATCGCCGTGCTCCTCCTGCCCGGCCTCGGCACGGTCACCGACCTGCGCGCGGCGGCCGACCTCGGCGCGGGCGCGGTGCGGATCGCGACCCACTGCACCGAGGCCGACGTGTCCATCCAGCACTTCGGCGCGGCCCGCGATCTC
This sequence comes from Amycolatopsis sp. La24, assembly GCF_029087445.1. Lineage (NCBI taxonomy): Bacteria > Bacillati > Actinomycetota > Actinomycetes > Pseudonocardiales > Pseudonocardiaceae > Amycolatopsis > Amycolatopsis sp. La24. The sequence continues at coordinate 21,152 of NZ_JARACH010000009.1, read as the reverse complement.
GGCCTGGAAACCGTCGGCTTCCTGATGCTGTCGCACATGTCGTCCCCGGAGGACCTGGCGAAGCAGGCCCGGATCATGGCCGACGCGGGCTGCCAGTGCGTGTACGTCGTGGACTCCGCGGGCGCGCTGATCCTGGACGACGCGTCCGACCGGGTCGCCGCGCTGGTCGCGGAACTCGGCGACGATGCCCAGGTGGGCTACCACGGGCACCAGAACCTGAGCTTCGGCGTCGCCAACTCGGTGCTCGCGTACCGCGCGGGCGCCCGGCAGATCGACGGTTCGCTCGCCGCGCTCGGCGCGGGGGCGGGCAACTCGCCGACCGAGGTCCTGGCGGCCACGTTCGAGCGGCTCGGCATCAAAACCGGCGTGGACAAAGACGTGCTGATGGAAGCCGCGGAGAACGTGGTGAAGAAGTACCTGACCCGGCTGCCGGTGATGGACCGGTCGTCGATCATCCAGGGCTACGCCGGCGTGTACTCCAGCTTCCTGCTGCACGCCGAACGCGCCGCCGAGCGCTACGGCGTCCCGGCGCACGAAATCCTGTACAAGGTCGGCGAAGAACGCTATGTCGGCGGTCAGGAGGACATGATCATCGACATCGCGCTGCGGCTGCGCGACGAGCGGGCTGCCGCTCAGTGAGCCCCCGGGTCGAAAGCGTCCGCGCCGAGCACGAGCTGCACGCAGTGCTCGACGAGACGCTCGCGGCTCACCTTCAGCGTGCCGTCGAGGTAAGCGATGAACACGTTGCTGAGCGCGCCGACGAGACCGATCGCCACCAGCTGGCGGCCGGTTTCGTCGCCGCGCGACAGCTGTTCGCCGACGAGCGTGGTGAACGCCGGGAGCAGGTGCAGGCCGCGCTGGGTCAGCGCCGGATCGGTCAGCGGCGCGAGCAGAAGCACGCGGCCCTTGCGCGGGTCGTCCAGCACCAGCTCCACGAACGCGGTCACGGCGCGTTCGGCCCGGCGGCTCGGATCGGCTTCGCCGGACACCGCGTCGGCCAACGCTTTCCTCGCCTGGTCTCCGACGTCCTCGTACACCGCGGCGACCAGGCTTTCCCGGTCGGCGAAGCTTTCGTAGAAGTACCGCTCGGTCAGTTTCGCCGACCGGCACACCGCACGGACGCTCACCGCCGCGCTGCCCTGCGCGCCCAGCAGGTCGAGCCCGGCGGCCAGCAGCTGGGCCCGGCGCTGGGCCTTGCGGTCGTCCAGCGTCGTGCCCGCCCACGTGCGGCCCGGCATGCCCCGCTCCCGTCCCGAGTTGACCACAGATGTTGTCACATCCTAACCTGACAACAGCTGTAGTCACTTCGCCGACCCGCCGAGGAGCCGCGATGAGGGACGCACCGGAGCCGCTGGGACCGGACTCGCTGACCTGGAAGTACTTCGGAGACTGGCGCGGGCTGCTGATCGCGCTGTGGGCCGGGTCGATGCAGAACATGCACCCGGGCCTCGGCGCGGGCGTCGAGGAGCATTCGAGGTTCTTCGAGGAGCGCTGGCAGCGGCTGTTCCGGTCGCTGTACCCGATCGGCGGCGTGGTCTACGACGGTCCGCTCGCGCACCGCACGGCGCTGGAGGTGCGCGGTTACCACGACCGGATCAAGGGAGTGGACGCGAAGGGCCGCCGCTACCACGCGCTCGACCCGGACACGTATTACTGGGCGCATTCGACGTTCTTCGTCAGCACCGTCCTGATCGCCGACCATTTCATGGGCGGCATCGGCGAAGAGGAGAAGCGCACGCTGTTCGACGAGCACGTGCGCTGGTGGCGGATGTACGACATGACGATGCGGCCGGTGCCGGAATCGTGGGAGGACTTCCAGCGGTACTGGAAGCACATGTGCGCCGAGGTGCTGGAGGACAACAAGGCCACCCGCGACGTCCTCGACCTCCGCGGCATCGCGAAACCGCCGTTCCTGCCGTGGCTTCCGGATCCGCTGTGGAAACCGGTCGCGAAGGTCGTCGCGAAACAGTTCGTGTGGCTGACCGTCGGGCTGTACGACCCGGAGGTGCGCGATTTGCTCGGCTACCGCTGGACCGCGCGGGACGCCCGCCGGCACCGCCGCGTGGGCAAGCTGATCAACGCGGCGTTCTCGCTGCTTCCGCACGACCGCCGCTACCATCCGCGGGCACGGGCGGGCTGGCGGCGCGCCCGCGGCGAACTGGCCCCGGGGACGCCGCCGGTCGAAACCCCGCGCCGCAATCTTCCCCCGCTCGCCGAGCGCGGGAAACCGGAGCACTACTCGCCGGACGTGCCGTGAAGGGCTCCTTCCGGGACTCTGAGTCCCGGAAGGAGTCCTTCACGGGCTTCGAGATCAGGAGGGCTTGATGAAGCTGGGCTTTCACCTCGGGTACTGGGGGAGCGGGCCGATCCCGGGCGCGCAGGAGACCGTGCTCGAAGCCGAACGGCTCGGATTCGACTCGGTGTGGTCGGCCGAGGCGTACGGGTCGGACGCGTTCACCCCGCTGGCCTGGGTCGGCGCGGCGACCAGCCGGATCAAGCTCGGCACCAACATCGTGCAGATGTCCGCGCGCACCCCGACCGCGACCGCGATGAGCGCGCTGACCATGGACCACCTGTCCGGCGGCCGCTTCGTGCTCGGGCTGGGCGCGTCCGGGCCGCAGGTGGTGGAGGGCTGGTACGGGCAGCCGTATCCGAAGCCGCTGGCGCGCACGCGCGAGTACGTCGAGATCGTGCGCAAGGTGCTGGCCCGCGAGGAACCGGTGACCCTCGACGGGCAGTTCTTCCAGCTGCCGCTCAAGGGCGGGACCGGACTGGGCAAACCGCTCAAGCCGACCGTGCACCCGCTGCGCGCCGACCTGCCGATCTACCTCGCCGCCGAAGGCCCGAAGAACGTCGCGCTGGCCGCGGAGATCTGCGACGGCTGGCTGCCGCTGTTCTTCTCGCCCAAATCCGACGGCTTCTACCGGGCCGCGCTGGAGGAGGGCTTCGCCCGCCCGGGCGCGCGGCGGAGCGGCCTGGACGGGTTCGAGGTCGCCGCGTCGGTGCCGGTGATCGTGCACGACGACGTCGAGGAGGCGGCGAGCTTCATCAAGCCGGCGCTGGCGCTGTACATCGGCGGGATGGGCGCGAAGAGCGTGAACTTCCACCACGACGTGTTCGCCCGGCTCGGCTACGCGGACGTGGCGGACAAGGTGCAGGAGCTGTACCTGGCGGGGCGGAAGGAAGAAGCGGTCAAGGCGATCCCGACTTCGCTGGTCGAGGACACTTCGCTGATTGGTCCTGCGGAGAAGATCCGCGAAGAGCTGGCGGCGTGGGAGGCGACTGTGGTGACGACTCTGCTGCTGCGCGGGGACGCCGGGTCGCTGGCGAAGGCGGCGAAAGCGCTGTCCTGACGAGAGAAGGTCGTGAGCGGCGAGGCCGGTCAGAACCGGCACCGCCGCTCACGAGGCGGTAGTCGGCCCGGTACGGCCAGTGCATCACGACGGTGGCACGATTCCTCCCGACCACTACCCGGAACCGGCGAAGATCCATTAGGCATGCGTTCGTCGTTCCGCCTTGGAGGAGGACCTTTGGCGTCGCTGTCCCGCCGCACGAGATTCCGCTACTCGCTCGGCTCCTTCGTCACCGGCGGGTTCGGCACGGTGCCGGGGCTGCTCCTGCTCCCGTACCTGACCGACACCATGGCGGTGCCCGCCGCGGCGGCCGGGATCATCGTGTTCGTGCCCAAGGCGTGGGACGTGGTCTTCAACCCGGTCGCCGGGCGGCTGTCGGACGCCGACCTCGCGCGCACCGGCAGCAGGCGGCGCTTCCTGCTGCGCGGTGGGATCGGCGTCGCGATCCTGTTCTTCGCCTTGTTCGCGCATCCCGGCTTCGGCACGCCGGTGTGGGACGCGACGTACGTCGTCGTGATGTTCTTCCTGTGCGCCACCGCGTACGCGTTCTTCCAGGTGCCGTTCAACGCGCTCCCGGCCGAGCTGACCGATTCCGCCGAGGAACGCACGAAGCTCACCAGCGTCCGGATCGGCGTGCTGGCGGTCGCGGTGCTGGTGTCCGGCGGCGGCGCCCCGGCGATCACCGACCTGCTGCCCGGCGTGGCGGGCTACCGGGTGATGGGCCTGGTGATGGCGGTGATCATCCTGGCCGCCACGCTCGGCGTCTACTTCGGCCTGAAGGGCGCGCCGGTCGGCTCGCTGCGGCCCAACACGGTGCGGCTCAAGGAATTGGCGCGCACCATCGCGCAGTGGCGTTCGTTCCGGTGGCTGATGGGCGTCTACTTCATCCAGGCGCTCGGCATCGGCACCGTGCTGGCCGCGATCCCGTACTTCGCGCAGCACGTCCTCGGCGACCCGAGCTACCGCACCTACCTGTTCGTCGGCTTCGTCGGGCCCGCGCTCGTCACCATGCCGCTGTGGCCGCGGGTGGGCGCGCGCTGGGGCAAGCTCGCCGGCTTCCGGATCGCCACCACGTCGTTCTTCGTCGGCTTGGTGGCGATGTACTTCGCTGACCGGCTCCCGTTCGCCGCGACGCTGGTGTTCGTCGCGCTCGCCGGCGTCGGCTACGCGGGCATTTCGGTGTTCCCGCTGGCGATCTTGCCGGACCTGATCAGCGCCGAGGAAGAGCGAACCGGCGAGACCAGGGCGGGCGTGACGGCCGGCGTGTGGACCGCGTCCGAAACGCTCGGGCTCGCGCTCGGGCCGGGACTGTTCGGGCTCGTGCTGCAGGGCGGGAGCTACGTGTCGAGCACCGGCACGACCGCCGTCCCGCAGCCGCATTCGGCGATCACCGCCATCGTGATCGGCGCGTCGGTGCTGCCCGCGGTGCTGATCGCGCTCGGCATCCCGCTGCTGCGCCGTTCGGTCCTGGAGAAGCAGGCGTGAACGACGTACTGGCGCGGCTGCGCGAACTCCGCTCCGGCGACCTGCCGACGCACGGCGGGCGCACGCTCGCCTACGTGTACGACAGCGGACTGTCCGAAGTGGACGAAATCGCCGCCGCCGCGCACGCGCTGGCCAGCTCCGCCAACGGACTCGACCCGACCGCGTTCCCCAGCCTGCTGCGGATGGAGAACGACCTGGTCGCCCGCGCGGCCGGACTGCTCGGCGGGACGCTGGAAACGGTCGGCACGGTGACGTCCGGCGGCACCGAATCGTGTCTGCTGGCGGTCCTCGCCGCCCGCGACGCGCGGCCGGACCTCGCTTCGCGGTCGATCGTGCTCCCGGAAACCGCGCACGCCGCGTTCCACAAAGCCGCGCATCTGTTCGGCGTGCGGAAGATCGTGGTGCCGGTCGATCCGGAAACCTTCCGCGCGGACCCGGCGGCGATGACCGCGGCCATCGACGACTCCACCGTGCTCGTCGTCGCGAGCGCGCCGTCGTACGCGCACGGCGTCGTCGACCCGATCGAGGAGATCGCCGCCGCCGCTTCGGCACGCGGGGTGCGCATGCACGTGGACGCGTGCATCGGCGGCTGGGTACTGCCGTACTTCGCGAAGCTGGGCGCGGACTTGCCGCCGTTCGACTTCCGCGTTCCGGGCGTCACCAGCATTTCCGTGGACCTGCACAAATACGCCTACTGCGCCAAGGGTGTCTCCGTCTTGCTGCACGCCTCGGCGGAACTCCGGCGCACTCACTACTTCGCCAGCGCGGCCTGGCCCGGCTACACGATGCTCAACCCGACGCTGCAGAGCACCCGCTCCGGCGGTCCGCTCGCCGCCGCGTGGGCCGTCGTGCACCACCTCGGCGACGACGGTTACCTCCAACTGGCCTCGCGGACACGGGAAGCCGTCGGACGGATTCGTGCTGGCGTGGCTTCGATTCCGGGCCTGCGCGTGCTGGGCGAGCCGGTGTCGACGCTGGTCGCGTTCACCGGCTCGGACGGCTTCGACCTGTTCACCGTCGCCGACGAGATGAAGGCACGCGGCTGGTACGTCCAGCCGCAGTTCGCGCACGGGACTTCCCCGCTGAACCTGCACCTCACCGTCACCGCCGCGAACCACGGCAGCGAGCCGGAATTCCTCGCCGACATGGCGGCCTCGGTCGAGGCGGCGCGGACGGAAGGCTCGGTGCGGGTCGATCCGGACGTGGCCGCGTTCGTGGCCGCGTTGGACCCGGAAACGTTGACGTCTGAGCAGTTCGGTGGGCTGCTCGCTGCGGCGGGCCTGACGGGTGGTGGCGGGTTGCCGGAGCGGATGGCTCCGGTCAATGCGTTGCTGGCGGTTGCGCCGGAAGCATTGCGGGAGCGGCTGCTGGTGGAGTTCCTCGGCGCGCTGTACACGCCGTCCTCGGAGTAGCGCAACCGATCGGCCGGTCGCCCGTCCAGGGATCGTGGGGAGTTCCGAGGAAAATCGAAGACCGGGTTTGGTGCGGGCTGCAGTCGTTTTCGGGTGCTGCTGGCTGCCCTTGGCCGCGGTGAAGTACTTCGCCGTCGGTCTCGGCCGGGCTATTCCGTTGCCCGAGATCCTGTACCTCGCTCCGGCGTGGCTGCTCGCCGCGATCGGGACCGCGGTCAGCGCGCGGATGGCGACCAGGAGGCTGGGCCGACGCGGCGCGGCCGGGTGGGCGCTGGCCACCGCCGCGGTGATCGCGCTGATGGTCTGTGTCAACTGGGTGCACTTCCATGCCACGACCTGGTACGCGATGCACCGGTCGGAGTACGCCGCCGTGCTGCGCGATGCCGAACACCGCGTGCCGACCGAGCCGTTGCCCGAAGACGTCTTGTCGATCGACACCGGGAACGGCCCGCCGGTGTGGTACATCCGCGTCTGGAAAGGGTTTCTCGCGTGCTCGGCCGGATACGCGCACTTCGACGGTTCCCCGGCGAAGTACATGCCCGGCGTGGTGATCGACTCGCACGACTACCTCGACGACGGCCTGGGCTGCGCCCTCCATCCCACGGTCGAGGTCGGCGACGGCTGGTGGTGGGTCGAGTAGCGGCCGGACCCGGCGCCCGGTCGTGATCCAGACCGGTGCGCCGGGCCAGCGGTCGCGGAACCTCAGGCGCGGGGCAAGGCGCGTCCGAGGAGCGGCACCAGGTTTTCCCAGTGCTGCCGCAGCGCGGCGGGATCGAACGTGTCGGTGTCGGCCATGGTGAAGCCGTGGACCGTGCCGGGGTAGATCTCGGACGTGCAACTGACCCCTGCGGCATCGAGCGCGCGGTTGAGTTCGGCGAGAGTTTCCGTCGTCAGATCGGATTCCGCGTGGCCGAAGTGCGCTTCCGCGGTGATCCGGGAGAAGACCTCGGGCCCGGCAGCGCCGACCGGGGCGTGGAATCCGGCGACGGCGGCCACCTGATCCGGATGGGCCGCAGCGGTGCGGACCGCGAGAAGGCCGCCGATGCAATAGCCGGTGACCCCGACCCGCCCCGCGCTGACTTCGGGCTGGGCAGCGAGGAATTCGAGATAAGCGGCGGCGTCGCGAAGGACCAGTTCGGGGGTGTGCGCTTCGATCATGGGCAGCACACGAGCGAAAACCCCGGGACGCTCCTCCTCTCCGATGAACTCCGGAAGTTCGAGCACTGGCACCGGGCCGTGCCGGTAGAAGTAGTTGGGCACGAGCACGTAATAACCGTGTCCGGCCAGTTCTCGGGCCATCTCGTGGATTACGGGCCGGATCCCGAATCCGTCGGCGTACATCAGCACACCGGGGTGTGGCCCGCCGTCGGCGGGGAACGCGGCGAACGCGTCGGCCTGGCCGTCAGGGGTGGGGATCCGCAAAGTCTTGTCGGGCATGAATTCTCCTGTCGTCGGTTGAGGTGGCTGTCAACACGACGAAGCAGGCGGGGCCCGCGCGGCGCTCAGGAGAGCACCGGGTAGCCGATCCGTGAGTGGCGCGAGGCCGTCCCGGTAGTCATCGCTGATCAACCTAGCCCATCGCGCGGCGCCGGTCGACCCCGCGGCTTGACGTCAAGTCCGCTTGATGTCGAACACTGGCGGTGATCGACACGAGCGCTGGAGGCTGCGATGAGCAAGGCGATGGGGTTCCGCGAACTGGGCGGGCCGGAAGTGCTGCGGCTGGAGGAGGTGGCGGAACCGCGTCCCGGGCCGGGAGAGGTCCGGATCCGGGCGAAGGCCGCGGGGGTGCAGGCGTTCGACATCGCGGTGCTCGCGGGGCTCATCCCGGTGCCGGAGGCGGGCGCGTTCACCGTGCCGGGCAACGAGTTCGCCGGAATCGTCGACGAAGTCGGGGAAGGCGTCGAAGGGTTCGCGGCGGGCGACGAGGTGCTCGGCTTCGGGCGGCTGGGCGCGTATCAGGAACTGGTCGTCGCCGGAGCGGACCAGGTGGTGCCCAAGCCGCCGGAGATGCCGTGGGAGGTCGCGGGCGCGTTCACCGCGGCGGCGCAGACGGCGGAGATCGCGATCGAGCGGATCAACGTCGGTCCCGGCGACACGGTGCTGGTGCACGGCGCGGCGGGCTCCGTCGGGGCGATGGCGGTGCAGCTGTCCCGGTTGCGTGGCGCGAAGGTGCTCGGCGTCGCGCGTCCGGCGTGGCACGAGCAGGTGCGGGCACTCGGGGCGATTCCCCTTGCCTACAGCGAGGATTTCGTCGAACGGGTGGCTCCGCACGGCGTCACGGCGGCGATCGACGGGGTCGGCGGCGTCGCGCTGGAGTACACATTGGACCTCATTGAGGACCGGTCCCGGATTCTCACCCTGGTCGAGCACGACCGCGCCGACGAGCTGGACATCAAGCTCACCGTGAACGACCGCTCGGCGGCTCGCCTCGCGCGGTTGGCGGCCCTGTACGCGAAAGGCGAGCTGACGCATCGCATCATGGCGACCTTCCCGCTCGCCGAAGCCGCCGAAGCGATGCGGACCTATCAGGCGGGGAACATCCACGGCAAGATCGTGCTCACCATGGACTGACCTAGTCCTGGTGGAAGTACCGCTTCCCCCGCGACGCGGACGCCAGCGCGGCGACCAGCGCCATCGCCGCGGCCGCGACGAACACGGTGACCAGTCCGTCGTGGAACGGCCCGGAAATGAGGGTGGGGAAGAACTCCTTGCCGGTCAGCGCGGCGGAATCGGCGGGGGAGAGCTGGCCGAGCACGCCGGGGCCGACCAGGTGCGCCACCGGGTTGCTGCCCAGGAACGCGGCGAAGAGGGTGCTCACCGGCGGCAGCTGGGCGATGTTCGCGGCGACGTCCGCCGGGACGCCGTGCGCCTGCAGCCCGCCGGTGAGCGTCGCGGGCAGCGATCCGGCCAGCCCGGCGATCATGAGCGAGAAGAACACGCCGATGGACAGCGACGTCCCGGAGTTCTGGAACGTCGAGCGCATGCCGGACGCGACGCCGCGCTGGTTGTCCGGCACGCTGCTCATGATCGCCGAGGTGTTCGGCGCGGAGAACATGCCCTGGCCGATCCCGCTCAGCACGAGCAGCAGCGCGAACGCCGGGTAGCTGAAGTCCACCGGCAGCGCGAGCAGTCCGAGGAAGGACCCGGCGACCAGCAGCAGCCCGCCGGTGGAGAACAGCCGCGCGCCGAACCGGTCGGAGAGGAAGCCGGACACCGGTCCCGCGATCAGGAACCCGGCGGTGAGCGGCAGCAGGTAGATCCCGGCCCACAGCGGGGTCTGCTCGTAGTCGTAGCCGTGCAGCGGGAGCCAGATCCCCTGCAGCCAGATGATCAGCATGAACTGCATCCCGCCGCGCGCGATCGCGGTGAGCAGCGCCGCGAGGTTCCCGGCGGTGAAGGCGCGGATGCGGAACAGCGACAGCTGGAACATCGGCGACGGCACTTTGGTCTCGATCACGCAGAACCCCGCCAGCAGCGCGATCCCGGCGCCGAGCCCGCCGAGCACCCACGGGTTGCCCCAGCCGGTGGCCGCGCCGCCGTAGGGCTGGATGCCGTAGGTGATCGAGGCGAGGATGACCGCGGTGCCGAGCGCGAAGGTCACGTTGCCGCCCCAGTCGATCCGCGACCGCTGCGGCGTGCTGATCTCGCGCAGGCTGCGGATCGACCAGACGGTGCCGAAAATGCCGAACGGCACGCTCACCCAGAACACCGCGCGCCAGTCGAGTTCGGCCAGCAGCCCGCCCGCGACCAGGCCGAGGAACTGCCCGGCCAGCGCGGTGATCTGGTTGACGCCCAAGGCCATCCCGCGCTGTTCGCGCGGGAAGGCGTCGGTGAGGATCGCGGCGGAGTTCGCGGTGAGCATCGCGCCGCCGACGGCCTGCACCACCCGCCAGCCGATCAGCCACAGCGCCCCGCCGCCCGCGTGGAACGGGTCGAACGACAGGGCCACCGAGGCGGCGCTGAAGATCACGAACCCGATGTTGTACATCCGGACGCGGCCGAACATGTCGCCGAGCCACCCGAGCGTCACCACCAGGACCGCGGACACCAGCAGGTAGCCGAGGATCATCCACAGCAGGTAGCCGATGTTGGCCGGGGCCAGCGGGTCGAGCCCGATGCCGCGGAAGATCGCCGGCAGCGAGATGATCACGATCGACCCGTCCAGCGCCGACATCAGCACGCCGAGCGTCGTGTTGGAGAGCGCGACCCACTTGTAGCGCCCGCCGTGCCGTGCCTGGGTGTCGATCGTCCGGTCCGCCACAATCGACAGCCTAGACTGATAAATCTAGCCTGTTCAACTCGTGCGAAACGGACGAACCATCCTGGTAGCGACGGACTCCTGGTTGCCGGTCCGGTTTGTGCCGACGATGGGGGCGGGACGAAGGAGGATTCGGTGAAGGCTGCTGTGCTCAGGGAATTCGGGCTCCCGTTGTCAGTCGAGGAGGTCGCGGAGCCGGTGCCGGGCACCGGGGAAGTGGTGGTGGACGTCGTCGCGGCGCCGGTCCTGCACTACACCGCCGAGGTGGTCAGCGGCGTCCGGCGGTACGCGCTGGAACTGCCCGCGATCCTGGGCACCGGCGCGGTCGGACGGGTGCGGTCAGTCGGCCCCGACGCGACGAAACTCCGGCTGGGCGATTGGGTCCGCTGCGACCCGACGGTCCGCTCCCGCGACGACGCGGTGACACCGGACGTCGTCCTGCAAGGCTTGACCGCGCGCGGCGACGGGGGATTGGCGTTGCAGCGCCATTTCCGGAACGGCGGGTTCGCCGAGCAGATCATGGTCCCGACGGAGAACGCGGCCCCGCTGGGCGAGATCGACGAGGCCGACGCGGGCCGTTGGGCCGCGCTCGGGATCTGCTTGGTGCCGTACGGCGGACTGCTCGACGGCGGATTGCAGCCGGGGGAAACGGTGCTGGTGAGCGGCGCGACCGGCACGTACGGCGGGGCGGCGGTGGCTGTGGCGCTCGCGATGGGCGCGGGTCAGGTGATCGCGCCGGGCCGGAACCGGTCCGCGCTGGCCGATCTGGAACGGCGCTTCGGCCACCGCGTCCGGACGGTCGTGGTGAGCGGCAACGAAGACGAGGACCGCGAGGCCATGCTCTCCGTGGCGGGACCGGTGGATCTGGTACTGGATCTGCTGCCGCCGTCGGCGTCGGTCGCCGCCGTGCGCGCGGCCGCGATGACGGTCCGGGAGTTCGGCCGCGTGGTGCTGATGGGCGGGATCGGCGACGAGCTCGCGCTGCCGTACCCGTGGCTGATGCTGAACAGCGTGACGGTGCGCGGCCGGTGGATGTACCCGCGCGACGCGGTGCCGAAGCTGATCGCGCTGGCCCGATGCGGACTGCTGGACTTGACGCAGTTCTCGGTGGACGAGTTCGCGCTGTCCGCGGTCGGCGAGGCGGTGGAACACGCGGCTGCGGTAGGTGGCCGGTTCCGGCTCACGGTGGTGCGGCCGTGAGCCGGAACTGTCCTTAGTGGACGTGGACCGGTTCCCATTCGGGGAACGGGTCGTCGGTGGCGGGGCTGTCGGAGAGGCAGGTTTCGAGCGCGTCGAGCAGCGCGGCGTGCTCGAGTCCGACGCCGATGAACACCAGCTCCTGCCGCGGCCCGTCGGCAACGCCTTGCGGTTCAAACCGCGCGACGCTGCCTGCCTGTGACCACAGCCCGAGCGTGCCCGGCCGGGTGCTGAGGCTGAAGAATCCCTTCGACCGCAGCACGGTGCCGAACTCGCCGGAGTCCAGTCGCGAGGTCACGAACTCCCACAACCGCACCGGGTCGAACGCGCGCGCGGAGCGGAACACGACGCTGGAAATGCCGTACTCCTCGGTCTCCGGCACGTGATCGCCGTTCAGTTCCGCCACCCAGCCCGGCGCTTCCTGCGCGCGTTCGGCGTCGTACCGGCCGGTGCCGAAGACCCGCTCCAGCGGCACCCGGCCGAACTCGGCGGACACGACGTCGGCGGCCGGGTTGAGGCGGCGCAGGGAGGCGAGCAGCCGGTCCCGTTCGGCCGGGGTGACGAGGTCGGTTTTGTTCAGCAGCAGCACATCGGCGAACTCCACCTGGTCCATCAGCAGGTCGCTGACCGTCCGCTCGTCGCCCTCGTACTGGTCCAGCCTGCGCTCGGCCAGGCTGTCCCCGCGCGCCAGTTCGCGGGCGAAGTTCGCCGCGTCCACGACGGTGACCATCGTGTCCAGCCGCGCCGACGACAGCACCGGGGAGCCGTCGTCGGCGGGGAAGGAGAACGTCGCCGCGACCGGCATCGGCTCGGAGATGCCGCTCGACTCGATGAGCAGGTGGTCGAACCGGCCGTCCTCGCACAGCCGGGCGACCTCGTCGAGCAGATCCTCGCGCAGGGTGCAGCAAATGCACCCGTTGGTCATCTCGACCAGCCGCTCCTCGGTCCGCGACACGCTGTCCCGCACGAGCGCGGCGTCGATGTTGACCTCGCTCATGTCGTTCACGATTACCGCGACGCGCAGGCCCTCGCGGTTGGCGAGGATCCGGTTGAGCAGCGTGGTTTTCCCGGCGCCGAGGAATCCGGAAAGGACAGTGACCGGGACGCTCACCGCTCGAGCCGCTGGAAGTGCTTGATCAGCTTGCGCGGCACCAGTTTCCGCTCGCCGTCCACGACGATCGGCACCAGGTCCGGCGCCGCCGCCTTCCACTGCGAGCGGCGGGACCGGGTGTTGCTGCGCGACATTTTCCGCTTCGGGACGGCCATCAGCGCGCACCCCCTGCGCGGCGCTGCCCGTACCGGCGGTGGAACTTCTCGACCTGGCCCGCCGAGTCGAGGATCCGCTGGGTGCCGGTCCAGAACGGATGCGACCACGAGCTGATGTCCACCACCACGAGCGGATAGGTGTTCCCGTCGGACCATTCGATCGTCCGTTCGGAAGTGGCGGTGGAGCGGGTCAGGAACGCGTCGCCGGTCGACGAGTCCTTGAAGACCACCGGGTGGTAGTCGGGGTGGATGCCGGGTTTCACAGGGTTTCGTCCTTCTGGTTGGCGGCGTTCGCGTGCCGGTCGGGTTCTTCGGTTTCTTCGCAGGGGTCCTCGTGCCAGTCCCCGAACGGGTCGGGGTAGGCGCGCCAGGCCGCTTCGCCTTCGGCGAGTTCGGCGTCGGTGAGCAAGGCGGCTTGCAACGCGCTCTCGATCTCCCCGGGGGCGGCCTGGTCGGTGACGATCACCAGCTCCTGTGCGCGGTCGCCGTGCACCGGGTCCCAGCGCAGCGAGGCGAGCGTGCGGCGTTCGGGGGAGACGTCGGCCCAGTCCGGCCCGTCCGGCGAGGCGAGCCACGGGCCGGCGTGCCCGATGCCGAGCCCGCCGCCCGCCGATTCGATCCAGAACGCGACGTCCGGCTGACTCGCCACCCAGGCCCGGCCGCGGGTGCGGACCACGCCGTCGAGCAGCAGGTCGATCGCCTCGTGCAGCCGCTCCGGATGGAACGGGCGCTGCGCGGTGAACCGCAGCAGTTCGATGCCGCAGTCCGGGTGCAGCGGCGGCGCGCCGCGCAGCAACGCGCCGTGCAGGTCGGTGACCTCGCCGCGGCGGGCGTCGGCCGGGATCGCGGCGAACAGCCCGGCGGCGTCGGTGCGGGCCAGCTCGACGCGCGGGACGGACGGCGCGACCCGGTCCAGCACCGCGGCGGATTTGGCCGCGCACCACGCGTCCGGCGCGGCCCCGGCGAGCACGAGCACGTCCGCGGATTCCACTTGGGACAGTGCGACCTGCGCGACCGTCCGCTCGTCCTCGGGGCTGCCCTGCAGGCCGCGCTCGGCGAGCAGATCGTCGCCGGTGACGTCGGCGAGCCAGGTCGCGCAGTCCAGCACGGTGAACACCGCTTCGAGTTCGACGTCGTCGCTCACCGGGCGGTCGCCGACCAGCACGTTGCGGATCGCCCAGCTCACCGGCTCCGGCTCCATCGCCTCGTCCAGCCGCACCACGATGCGGTCGACCTGCGGCATCCGGGCCAGCCGGCGCAGCAGCGGCAGCAGGTCCTCGCGCAGCGTGCAGTTGACGCAGCCGTGCGCGAGTTCGAGCGGGGTCAGCTCGTCGCGCCCGCGCAGCAGGATCCGGCGGCGGACGACGCCGGAGCCGATGTCGCGCAGGTCGTGGTGGACGACGGCGGTGCCGGGGCTCGCGCGGAGCAGGAGCGCGGCGAGGTCGCCGGTGCGGGCGATCCCGCTGCAGAGCACGAGCGGGACACGCGGACGTTGGGGCACTGGATCTCCAGACGACGGGGCGGGGTACGGTGACGAGCGTAGTTGAACATGAATGTCACTATCAACTTGGGAGGGTCCGTGTCAGCCGTGTGCCAGGTCACCGGCCGCAAGCCGGGCTACGGCAAGCAGGTCTCGCATTCGCACCGCCGCACGTCGCGCCGGTGGGAGCCGAACCTGCAGACGCGCCGCTACTACGTGCCGAGCCTCGGCCGCACCGTGCGGCTCAAGGTGTCGGCGAAGGGAATGAAGACGATCGACAAACGCGGCATCGACGCCGTCGTCGCCGATCTCGTCGCGAAGGGAGCGAAGTTCTAGATGGCGAAAAGCACCGACATCCGGCCGATCGTCAAACTGCGGTCGACCGCGGGCACCGGCTACACGTATGTCACCAAGAAGAACCGCCGCAACAATCCGGACCGGATGGTGCTGCGGAAATACGACCCGGTGGCGCGCAAGCACGTCGAATTCAAGGAAGAACGCTGATGGCGAAGAAGTCGAAAATCGCGAAGAACGAGCAGCGGAAGGTGATCGCCGCGCGGTATGTGGAACGCCGGCGCGCGCTCAAGGCGGTGATCGCGTCGCCGTCCGCCTCGGCCGACGAGAAGGCGGACGCAGTGGTTGCGCTGCAACGGATGCCGCGCGACGCGAGCCGCACGCGGATCCGCAACCGCGACGCCGCCGACGGCCGTCCTCGCGGATACCTGCGGAAATTCGGGCTGTCCCGGGTGCGCATGCGGCAGATGGCGCACAACGGGGAACTGCCCGGCGTCTCGAAGTCGAGCTGGTGATCGCCGTGCCCAAACCGGACCGCACGCCGCGCCGCCGCCCGAATCCCTTCCACACGGCCGGAATCACCCAGGTGGACTGGAAAGACGTCGACCTGCTGCGGAAATTCATCTCCGACCGCGGCAAGATCCGGGCCCGCCGGGTCACCGGATTGACGCCGCAGCAACAGAAACAGGTGGCGACCGCGATCAAGAACGCGCGGGAGATGGCGCTGCTGCCGTATCCGACGGCGGCGCGGAGCTGAAAAACCGGATGCGGGCAGCGGGCCGGGCGCGGGACCATAACGGCACGAAACGGGCGTCGCACGAGGATGTCCTGAAACCGGAAAGGTCCGCGTTGTGCACGCCCAGCTCACGGTCACGCCTGCCCAGCTGCCCGACATCCTGCTCACGACCGCCGTCGTCCGGCCGGTCTTCCTCTGGGGCGCGCCCGGAATCGGGAAGTCGTCGCTGGTCCGGGAATTCGCGGGGGCGCTCGGACTCGAATGCGTGTCGCTGCTCGGCACCCAGCTCGCGCCCGAGGACCTGATCGGCGTCCCGCAGATCGCCGACGGCCGCAGCCGGTTCTGCCCGCCGGAGCAGATCGCCCGCGACGAGCCGTACTGCCTGTTCCTGGACGAGCTCAACGCCGCGTCCCCGGACGTGCAGAAGGCGTTCTATTCGCTGATCCTCGACCGCCGGATCGGCTCCTACGAGCTGCCGCCCGGTTCGGTGGTGATCGGCGCCGGGAACCGCGCCACCGACCAGGCGCTCGCCCGGCCGATGGCCTCGGCGCTGGTGAACCGGCTGGTCCACCTCCACCTGCGCGCGTCGGCGGGCGACTGGCTCGCCTGGGCGGCGGGCCACGACATCCACCCGGCGGTGGTCGAGTACCTGACCCAGCGCCCGGACCACCTGTGGAGCCAGCCGCCGAAGACCGAGGAACCGTTCTCCACGCCGCGGTCCTGGCACATGCTGTCCGACCTGCTGCACTCGGCGGGCGATCCGCTCGACGACGAGACCGCCGGGCTGCTCGCGTACGCCACGCTCACCCCGCAGCACGCCGGAGCGTTCCGGTCGTACCTCAAGGTCGCGCGGCACGCCTACGACCTGGAAGCCATCCTCAAGGGCGACGCGCGCTGGCCCGCCGAGCCGGACGAGCGCGACCTGCTCTACTTCCTCGCCGAGACGTTCCGCGTCCGGCTTGCCCGCGACCTGCCCGCGGACAAGCGGCACGCGTCGGCGGCGGTGCGCCAGTTCGCGTTCCGCGCGAAGAGCCTGCTGGTGGAACTGGCGGAGATCTCGCTGGAGATGGCGCAGCTGGTGATCGCGGATGACGAGGCGGGCAACCCGCGCCTGCCGTCGTGGTTCCTGGTCGAGGCCGCGCGCGATTTGCCGCGGCTGGTGGCGGCTCGGGCATGAGCAGTGTCCGTTCCGACGCCCGCCTCCGGGAACGCCGCAACAAAGCGATCGACGCGGGCTGGGCACTGGTCCGCGCGAACACCGTGCTGAAGCGGCTCGCGGAGCGCGCGAGCCTGGACCGCGTCAGCCTGACCGGCGCCGAGTCCTGGGCCGTTGTCGCCGACACCGGACTGGTCACCGCGAACCGCGCCCGCGACGCCGATCCCGCCGAGTGGGCGTGGGTGTTCGCGCATCTGCTGCTGCATCTCGGCCTCGGCCATCTGGACGAGGAACAGCTCGCCGAGGCGGACGCGATCACCGCTGACCGCGCCGTCGACGCGAGCTACAGCGCGGCGTGTTGCGTTGCGGTGCACCGGTTCGCGGAGGCGGTGCGGGTCGGGACGCCGCTCACGCTCCTGCCCGAACTTCCCGGCACGGACGAGCTTTCCCTTGCCCGCTCTTGGCGCGACACCGGCGTCCCAGAGGTCTTCCGCGCGCTCGGCACCGGCGGCGACCGGCCGTGCCTCGCGCTCGCGGAGCCGCCGAGCCGCTGGCACGTCCAGTACCACGGGAAGTCCGCGCCGTGGACCGAGCGGTTCGCGCAGGTCCTGATCGCCTCGGCCACGGAGGCGATGGAGCGGGCCGCCGACGCGCGCGGCCAGACCCGGCACCGGCGGACCCTGGGGGAGTGGGACCGCGCGCTGGGCTGGTTCGCGTCGTCGTTCCCGCTGCTGGGCGCGGTGGCCGCCGGGTTCACGCTGATCGCCGATCCGGAGGTGGTCCGCGCCTGGGACATCTCGGTCGCGGCGGTCGACGCCGAACACGGCGAGATCTACGTCAACCCGCACGCCGCGCTGACCGCCGAGGAATGGCGGTTCGTGCTCGCGCACGAGATGCTGCACGCCGCGCTCCGGCACGACCGCCGCGCGCTCGGCCGCGACCCGTACCTGTGGAACGTCGCCTGCGACTACGTGATCAACGGCTGGCTGGTCGTCCTCGGCGTCGGCGAACTGCCCGGCGACGGGCTGCACGATCCGCAGCTCGCCGGGCTGTCCGCGGAATCGGTGTACGACACGCTGACCACCGACCTGCGCCGCGCCCGCAAACTGCGCACGCTGGGCGGCCGTGAAGCAGGCGACGTGCTCGGCGACTGGCTGTCCGAACCGGACGCCGCCGCCCGCCGCTCCTCGCGCCGCGCGGAACCCAAGCCGCTGCCGTGGCGCGAGGGCGACCGGGCCGGCGGCGTCGACCTGGACGAGTTCTATCGCCGCGCGCTCAGCCAGGGCCTGGTCTATCACCACGCGCAGGGCCGCGGCCTGCTGCCGCTCGGGCTGGAACAGGAGATCCGCGCACTGGACCACCCGCCGCTGCCGTGGGACGCGCAGCTGGCCCTGTGGTTCGACGAGCACGTCCGGGCCGAGCGGCCGGTGCGCAGCTACGCGCGGGCGTCGCGCCGTCAGTCGGCGACGCCGGACATCCCGCGCCCAGGCCTGGTCCGTCCGGAACGCGTCGACCGCCGCGCGACCTTCGGCGTCGTGCTGGACACGTCCGGGTCGATGAACGCGGAACTGCTGGGCAAGGCGCTCGGCGCGATCGCGTCGTACGCGCGGGCCCGCGACGTCCCGGCCGCCCGGGTGGTGTTCTGCGACGCGGCGGCTTACGACGCCGGATACCTTGCGGTGGAAGACATCGCGGGCCGGGTGAAGGTCCGCGGCCGCGGCGGCACCCGGCTGCAGCCCGGCGTCGATCTGCTGCGCCGCGCCCCGGATTTCCCGGCGGACGGCCCGGTGCTGATCATCACCGACGCGCAGTGCGACCACGTGCGGTCGTCGCGGGAGCACGCGTTTCTGGTTCCGCGCGGCGCTCGGCTGCCGTTCGTGCCGCGCGGTCCGGTTTTCCGCGTGGAGTGACGCCCGAAGCGCGGGCGCGACGACGACATGTCCGAATTGCGAAGCGCGCGGGCGGACTCAGCGGCCTGACCCACACTCCGGCGTGGCATGACCCACGCTCGCCGTGCGAGACCGCGCCTCGCCCATATGCTTCCGCGCATGGACGACCCGCACTACCTTTCCGGCCTCAACCTGACCGGCCGCCGCGTCGTGGTGTTCGGCGGCGGTTCCGTCGCCCAGCGCCGGCTGCCCCGCCTGATCAGCGCGGGCGCCCGCGTCGAACTGGTGTCGCCGCACACGACGCCGTCGGTGCAGGGGATGGCGGACGCGGGCGAACTGGTGTGGCATCAGCGCCGCTACGCCGAGGGCGACCTGAAGGACGCCTGGTACGCGCTGGCCTGCACGAACGACCCGGAGACCAACGCCGCGATCTGTGCCGAGGCCGAGCGGGAACGCGTCTTCTGCGTCCGCGCCGACGAGGGCGAGTCGGGTTCGGCGGTGACCCCGGCGACCGGACGGCACGGCGGTCTCCTGTTCGGCGTCCTGTCCGGCGGCGAGCCGCTCCGCTCGGCCGCGGTCCGCGATTCGATGCTGGACGGCCTGCACGCGGGCACGATCGAGGACGGCCGCCAGCCGCATCCGGAAGGCACGCTGCCCGGCGTCGCGCTGGTCGGCGGCGGGCCCGGCGACCCGGACCTGATCACCGTCCGCGCCCGGCGGCTGCTCTCGCGCGCCGACGTCGTGGTCGTCGACCGGCTCGGCCCGCGCGATCTGCTGGACGAGCTCGCGCCCGAGGTCGAGGTCGTCGACGCGGCGAAGATCCCGTACGGCCGCGCGGCGAGCCAGGACGTGATCAACCGGACGCTCATCGAGAAGGCCAAGGAAGGCAAGTTCGTCGTCCGGCTCAAGGGCGGCGACCCGTACCTGTTCGGGCGCGGGTTCGAAGAGGTCCAGGCGTGCGCCGAGGCGGGCGTGCCGGTGACCATGGTCCCGGGCATCACCTCGGCGTTCGCGGTGCCCGCGGTGGCCGACGTGCCGGTGACGCACCGCGGGGTCGCGCACGAGGTGGTCGTCGTGTCCGGGCACGTCGCGCCGGGGGACGAGCGGTCGCTGGTGGACTGGTCGCTGCTGGCCCGGATGCGCGGGACGATCGTGCTGATGATGGGCGTCGAACGGCTGCCGAAGTTCGCCGCCGCCCTGCTCGAAGGCGGCCGACCCGGCGACACGCCGGTCGCGGTGATCGAGGACGGGAC
The DNA here is from genome assembly GCF_029087445.1 of Amycolatopsis sp. La24. Classification (NCBI taxonomy): domain Bacteria; kingdom Bacillati; phylum Actinomycetota; class Actinomycetes; order Pseudonocardiales; family Pseudonocardiaceae; genus Amycolatopsis; species Amycolatopsis sp. La24. Next base: position 1,373 of record NZ_JARACH010000009.1, on the reverse strand, counting down.
GATGCGGACCCAGCGGGTGCTGCGCTCGACGCTCGCCTCGGTGGCCGAGGAAGCGGCGGCCGCGGGAGTCCGCCCGCCCGCGGTGATCGTGTTCGGCCCGGTGGCCGGGCTGGACCGGAATCAGCCCGGATAACGCAGACAGCGGGCCGTCCGCGCGCGAAGATGTCCGGTATGACCTTGCCTGCCCTGCCCGAGGAGTCCTTCCGGCGCGTGCTCTGCGTCGTCGCGCACCCGGACGACATGGAGTACGGCACGTCCGCGTCCGTCGCGCGCTGGACGGCGCGCGGCATCGAGGTCGGCTACCTCCTGCTCACCCGCGGCGAGGCAGGCATGCCGAACCCGCCCGAGGAGACGGCCCGCCTGCGCGTCGCCGAACAGCGCAACGCGTGCGCGGCCGTCGGCGTCGAGCGCCTCACCGTCCTCGAACACCCGGACGGCGTGCTCGTCTACGGCCTCGACCTGCGCCGCGACATCGCCCGCGAGATCCGCCGGTTCAAGCCCGACGTCGTGCTCGGCTGCGGATTCGACGTCGAAACTCCGTACGGCTTCGACCAGGCCGACCACCGCGCCGCGGGACTCGCGACCCTCGACGCGATCCGCGACGCGGGCAACCGGTGGGTCTTCCCGGAGCAGATCGACGACGAGGGCCTCGCTCCGCATTCGGCGCGCTGGTACCTGGTCCCGGGACTTCCGGGTTCCGGGGCGACCCACGGCGTCGACATCACGGGAGAGCCGCTGCGGCGCGGCGTCGCTTCCCTGGAGGCGCACGCCGCGTACCTGGCCGCGCTTCCGGACCACCCCGCGCCCGCCGACTTCATCCCGCAGTTCACGGCGATGAGCGGCAAGGCGATGGGGGTGGCGCACGCGGTGCTGTTCCGCGCCCACGACCTCCAGGCGCCGCCGGAGTTCCCCGAAGCCGACCAGGACTGACCCCGGCCGGTCGGAAGTCTGAGGGGAGCCCGGCGGGGCGCTGCTTCCGCAGGTCTCCCTTCCTTGCCGGGCGCGGGTCGGGAGGGTGCCTTTCGCGGACGAGCCCTGCCGCCGGAACGCACCCAATGCGGCATTGGTTGCGTCGCACGCACCCAATGCCACATTGGGTGCACTAGCCCGGCCCCCGCGAGTTCCAAGCCCGCCCGCCCTCGCACCCCACCAAGTCCGTGAAGGGCTCCTTGCGGGAATCAGACCTGGATCCACCGGTGTGAATTGGTGTTGTGGGTCGTGTCCGGTCGGGCAGGTGCCCTCTGGCCTGGGATGATTGTTCTTGCGACAGAGCAATTGTCACCGAGGGAGAGGGCACCTGCTGGATGCGATCATTGCATACTGCCGGGGCGGTGTCGGCGAGGTTCGACGATCCGAACCTCGTGTCGCATGCC
>NZ_JARACH010000089.1:0-30260 GCF_029087445.1 Amycolatopsis sp. La24 | reverse complement strand
AGCTGGATTGTGCTGACGGTTGGGGGGTGCTTGTCAAGGCGGGAAAGATGCCTTGACAAGCACCCCCGAACCGCAGGTGAGCTTCGTATCGGGGTTGGGGGAGGGGCTGGGTGCCTCGCTCGGTGGGTGCACTGGCTGCGGTTTGGGTGGGGGCCTTGATGCTTTGGGTGCATCGGCTGCGGGAGCGGCTTGGTGGCTTGATCGTTCCGTACTTCTGCTGCGGAAGCGGCTGGCGCATCGATCGTTTAGTGCATCGGCTGCGGGGAGCAGTGGCGCCTCGGCGGTGGGCGCATCGGCTGCGGTTGGGCGGTGGAAGTGCGCAGTTTGGGGAGCTGGAGGCGGGGGTCGCGGGGGGTGCGGGTAGCGCCCCAATGTGGCATTGGGTGCGTGGGACGCACCCAATGTGGCGTTCGGTGCGTCTGACGCACCAAATGCCGCATTGGGGCGCATCGCGGCGGGTGCGGGCTGGCGGGTGGGCCGTGAAGGACTCCTTGAGGGAATCCAAGTCCGTGAAGGGGCCCCTCACGACCGGAGGCGGGTCGTGAGGGGAACCCTGAAGGAATCAGAGTCAATGAGGGTGGCCCTCACGGAAAGCGGCGAGGAGTGCGCGCGGGGTCAGCGGAAGGCTGGGTAGAAGGCCAGGTCGGCGTGCGGGCCTAGGCGGGCGGCCAGGGCTGCAGCGACTCTGGTGGAGTGTTCGGCGACTTCGGTCAGGCGCGAGTAGCCAGCGTGCCTTGCCAGTTCGCGCCACCAGGTGACCAGGGCTGCCTCGCGGCTTACTGGGGTTGCGTGCCTGCTCAGGTTCAGGTGCGGGAGCAGTTCCCGGGTGATTTGCCAGACTTGCAGCATTTCGCTGATGGTGAGTTGCTTCGCCAGCTCGACGTCGTCGGCGAAGGACGGCCATACGTCGACGATTTCGGCTCGCCAGGCGGCGATCATCGCTTCGCTCATGCCTGCGGGGAGCGCCATCGCGCGCGGGTCCGACACGAACGGCAGCCGCAGGCAGGAGGCGTCGACCAGGGCGGTTCGGACCCGGCCGCGTTCGAAGTCCAGGAAGCGGACTCCGGAGCCGGTGACCAGGTTGTTTTCCGGGGCCAGTTCGACCGGGCTGAACGCGCGGAAGGCGGCCGACCTGGCTTGGGCGACGGCTTCGGCGATGCGTTCGCGCACGGACTCGGGGACGGGCACGTCCAGCAGTTCGGACAGGAGTTCTTCGACGTCGTCGGCCAGGCCTGCCAAGCCGTCGTTGTCGGTTCGCACTGGGCCGCCCAGGCGGCGCAGCAGCGCGTTGAAATCGGCTTCGCGGCTGGCGGTGCTCGCGTGCAGGCGGCCGAGCGAACGGGCCCACGAGAGCAGTGCTCGCTCGGCTGCGCGGGAGTCCCGGGCGGCCAATTTGTCTCGCAGGGTGGGTGCGCGGCCCAAGTCCTCGATCACCAGCACGCGGTCGCTGCCGTCGTGGGCCAGGAGTTCCGGGCACATCCGTTCGTCCGGCGCCAGTGCCGTGAACAGCTGGTAGCTCACGGCTTCCTGGGCGAACGGGTCGACCCGGCCGGGTTCCGGCGGGTCCGGATAGTGCTTGACCACCAGGGTGCGCGGCAGAGCGAAGGAGGAAGACACGACCCGTGCCCGGACGACGGTCGCCGGGCCGCTTCCGGAGAGGTGTTCGGGCGAGACGAGCGTGATCGCGCTCCCGAACCGGCGCGTGAGCACCGCCTCGCCCGCCGCGACGGCCGCGGCGACTGCGAGTTCCCCGGCTTCCGCCCGGACTCCAGCGTCGCCGGCGGAGGAGGTGTCGACTGTCATTGTCACCGACCCTACTCGTGACTGAGCAACCATGACCACAACGTTCCGGGCGCCGGGACGCGCCCGGAATCACCCACGGGAAAGCGGACGCAGCAACGCGTCGGAACGTTGCTTGCGTCGGCGAACTATCAGCACAATGGCCGCAGCAAGAACGATTCCGAAGAGGTTGACCAGCAGCTGCAGCACCGAAAAACCGGTCCGGTCCCAGCGTCCGGCGACCGCCGCGACCATGGCGTAACCGGCCGCGGGGACCGTCGTCACCGAAATGAACACGCCGACGAGCGCGGCCGATTTCGCCGACGTCATCGCGAGCATTCCGGCCGCCCCGGCGAGCAATGCGACCACGAACGACGCGGGTCCGACCTGATACACGAAATCGACCTGATGGTTATTGACTATCGCGTGCGGATCGAAAAGACCGGCCGAGCTGCCGAGCAGCACTCCGAGCAGCGTGATCGCCATCGACACCGGGAAACCGACGGCCAGCGCGACCCCCGCCCGGCGCACCAGGTCCCAGCGGCGCAGCACCATGCCGACCGCGATCGCGGCGAGCGGGCCGAACTCCGGCCCGACCACCATCGCGCCGACGATCGTCACCGACGAGTCGGTCAGCACGCCGACCGCGGCGAGCAGGCACGCGATGGCGAGGAACGCCTGGAACGTGGCGTTCCACCGCGACTCCTCGCCGGTGCGGCCGAGCAGCTCCTGCCACACGACCGCGTCCGCGCCTTCGCCGGGAGCGGCTTCCTCGGCCGCGTCGGCGGCATCGGACAGCGCTGTGTCCAGCGATTCCATGGTGATGCCGCCGCTGCGGTCGAGACCGAGCGCGCACAAGGCGTCGACGATGTCGTCGGCCGCCTCCCGCGCGACGTCCGCCTCGATGAGGTCGCCCTCGGGCGAGACGGACGCGCCGCGGTGCACGATCAGGTGCGCCGCGCCCGGGTGGGTGCGCAGCAGCTCCAGCGTCTCGTCAGTGCGCTCCGGCGGGCAGATCGCCCTGAGGTGCAGCACTAGCTCGCCCCGCCCCGCCAGCCGCCCTCGACGGACCCGCTGTGCGCGGCCACTACTTCTCCTGTGCGGCCGGTTTGCTCTGCGGGACCGCCGGTTTCGCGTCGATCCCGGCTTCCTTGCGCTGCTGCGCGGTGATCGGCGCGGGCGCGGCGGTGAGCGGGTCGTAGCCGCCGCCGGTCTTCGGGAACGCGATCACGTCGCGCAGCGAGTCGGCCTTGGCCAGCAGCATCACGATGCGGTCCCAGCCGAACGCGATGCCGCCGTGCGGGGGCGCGCCGAACTGGAACGCCTCGAGCAGGAAGCCGAACTTCTCCTGCGCTTCCTCCTCGCCGAGGCCCATCAGTGCGAACACGCGCTTCTGGACGTCCTCGCGGTGGATACGGATCGAGCCGCCGCCGATCTCGTTGCCGTTGCAGACGAGGTCGTAGGCGTAGGCGAGCGCGTTGCCCGGGTCCTGCTCGAACTTGTCGATCCACTCCGGGGTCGGCGAGGTGAACGCGTGGTGCACGGCGGTCCACTTGCCGGAGCCGACCGCGACGTCGTCGCCGATGTCCTCGACCGGCGCGAACAGCGGCGCGTCCACGACCCACACGAACGACCAGGCGTCCTCGTCGATCAGGCCGAGCCGGCGGCCGATCTCGTCGCGCGCGGCGCCGAGCAGCGGCTGAGCGGCGGAAACCTTGCCCGCGGCGAAGAAAATGCAGTCGCCGGGCTTCGCGCCCGCGGCTTCCGCGACGTTCGCGCGCTCGGTCTCGGACAGGTTCTTGGCGACCGGGCCGCCGAGCGTGCCGTCCTCGTTGACCAGGACGTACGCCAGGCCCTTCGCGCCGCGCTGCTTCGCCCACTCCTGCCAGGCGTCGAGCTGACGACGCGGCTGCGAGGCGCCGCCGGCCATGACGACCGCGCCGACGTACGGGGCCTGGAACACGCGGAACGGCGTGTCCGAGAAGAAGTCGGTGAGCTCGGTGATCTCGAGGTCGAAGCGCAGGTCCGGCTTGTCGGAGCCGTACTTCGCCATCGACTCGCGGTAGGTGATCCGCGGGATCGGGGTGGCGATCTCGTGGCCGATCAGCTTCCAGAGCGACTTCACGATCGCTTCGCCGACCGCGATGACGTCGTCCTGCTCGACGAAGCTCATCTCGATGTCGAGCTGGGTGAACTCGGGCTGGCGGTCCGCGCGGAAGTCCTCGTCGCGGTAGCAGCGGGCGATCTGGAAGTAGCGTTCCATGCCGCCGACCATGAGCAGCTGCTTGAACAGCTGCGGCGACTGCGGGAGCGCGTACCAGGAGCCGGGCTTGAGCCGCGCGGGCACGAGGAAGTCGCGGGCGCCTTCCGGGGTGGAGCGGGTCATCGTCGGCGTCTCGACCTCGACGAAGTCCTGCGCGTGCAGCACCTCGCGCGCCGTGCGGCTGACCTCGCTGCGCAGCCGGATCGCGGCCGCCGGACCGCTGCGGCGCAGGTCGAGGTAGCGGTACTTGAGCCGGACCTCCTCGCCGACGTCGACCCGGTCGTCGATCGGGAACGGCAGCGGAGCGGCCTCGGACAGCACTTCCAGCTCGGTGGCGAGCACCTCGATCTCGCCGGTGGCGATGTCCGGGTTCGCGTTGCCCTCGGGCCGCTTCGACACCTCGCCGACGACCTTCACGCAGAACTCCGACCGCAGCGCGTGCGCGCGCTCGGCCATCTCGCCCTCGCGGAACACGACCTGCGCGACGCCGCTGGCGTCCCGGAGATCGATGAAGATGACTCCGCCGTGATCGCGCCGCCGCGCCACCCAGCCGGTGAGGGTGACGGTCTGACCGGCCTGCCCGGCACGCAGAGTGCCGGCTTGATGAGTGCGGAGCACTGCGACTGCTCTCCCTAGGTCCACGAGATTCGGGTGCGGCGGGTGCACGGGGTTGAGCCGAACACGCATTTCGCCGGATACAGAGGCTAACGAACTCGGTGTCCGGGGGTGCGGGCAGGTTTGGGTCCGGGCGGTGGGGGCGGGGTTCGGGCGTTGCGGATGGCTTGGGGCGGCGGGGGCAGCGCGGGTCGGGCAGTGTCCGCTTGACGGAGGCGGCTCCGGCTCGTCGGGGCAGCCCTGCTGGCGCGAGCCGGGCGGGCAGCGCGGGCGCGAGACTCTCCGAGGCCAGCAAGCCTTCGGCTTGGACCGTGCCGCTCGGCCAGGCGGCAGCGCTGCTGGCGCGAGCCGAGCAGGCAGGACCGGGCGAGACTCCCTGAGGCCGGTAAGCCTTCGGCTGGGACGGCTCCGGTTCGCCGGGGGCGGGTCTCGAGCGCTGCCAGGTCAAACCTCGCTGACCAGGCAATGCGAGAGGCGAGAAACCCTGGAGTCAGCGCCCGCGATGGCGTGGACAGTTCGGATTCGCAGGAACGGGAGCGCCGACGCAGGGGTGACGCGGACTGGTCGGGACCGTAGCGCTGGAGTTCAGGCGGGTGCGGGTGAGCGGACTCGCCGCGGTCTGCACCCCGACGAGGCTGGACCATGTCGTTCCCGCGCGCGCCAGGCAGGTCACAGAAGGCGCAACTGCTCCGCCTCCCCCACCCGTTGTTCAGGCACCTCCGCGTCCGGCGGGTCCGGTTCCGTCCGGGTTTCCGAATGCGCCCTGGGGGCTCGCGGGTCCAGACCGTGCCGCCGAAGCAATGGGGCTACCACTGTGCCCAGCCGTTCCCGGTAGCCGCGGTCGACGTAGCTTCCTCGGGCGTACAGGCGGCGGTATCGCGGTGCCAGCTCGGGATATTCGCGCTTCAGCCACGCGGCGAACCACTCCCGCGCGCCCGGCCGGAGGTGCAGGGGCAGGACTGTCACCCTGGTCGCCCCGGCTTCGGCCAGTTGGGCGAAAAGCGGGTCGAGGGCCTCGGGCGAATCTGTGAGGTACGGCAGCACCGGCGCGACCATCACCGAGCACGGCAGACCCGCCGCGGCGGCTTTGCGGATCAGGTCCAGGCGGGCTCGCGGGGTCGGGGTGCCGGGTTCCAGGCGGCGCTGCAGGTCGTCGTCCAGCAGGGCCAGTGACACGGCCAAATGGACCGGGACGTCCTTGCCCACCGACTCCAGCAGGGGCAGGTCGCGGCTCAGCATGGTGCCCTTGGTGAGGATCGACAACGGGGTTCCGGAGTCGGCGAGGGCGCGGATGATCCCGGGCATCAGCCGGTAGCGGCCTTCGACGCGCTGGTACGGGTCGGTGTTCGTGCCCATCGCGACTGGTTCTCGTTGCCAGCTCGGCCGTTTCAGTTGCGCGGCCAGCACTTCCGGCGCGTTGACCTTGACCACGACCTGGGTGTCGAAGTCGCGGCCGGCGTCGAAATCCAGGTACGTGTGGGTGTTCCGGGCGAAGCAGTTGTGCGACACCATCCCGTCGGCGATGAAATCGCCGGTGCCCGTCGTGATGTCGAACAGCGGCAGCTCCAGCCCCGTCGGCGCGACGGTCGCGACGGTGCGCCGGACTCCCCCGATCACGGTGCCGTCCAGGGAGCGTTTCCACTCGACGGCCGGGTCGACCAGGTGCAGGAACCGCAGCACCTCGCCGGTGCCGCCGGTGAGGCGTGCTTGCCTGCGGCCGGGGTGCTGGCGGTGGCCGACGGTGTCGTAGCTGAACGAGAACCGGTCCAGTGCTGCGAACAGCATGTCCACCACTTCGTTCTCGTCGTGCGCGATGGAGAGCGTGCCGCGCCGGTAGCCGCCCGCCAGGTCGAAGAGCCCGGCCAGGAAACCACGCGCCCAGTGCGCGTCCGGTTCGCGCGGGATGCGCATGAAGCCCACTGACGAACCGAAATCCGGCAGATACGCCAGGGCTCGCGCGGCAGCGTCCGATTCCGCGGCGAACCCGCCTGAGCGCAGCATTCCGCACAGGTACCCGGCGCGGTAGCCGAGCGTGTCGTCCGGCGTGCGCGTGAAGCGGCCGCCGCCGACCAGTTCGGTGCCGGGTTCCAGGTGCGGCCGCTGCGCGGTGCCGAGTTTGCTGCCAGTGACGTATTTCCAGCCGCGCGAGCTGAGGAACCGGTGGTCCGGTCCGGCGACGATCCGGGTGCCGTCGTCGAGCGTGACGCGGTACGCCGGGCGCACCGTGGTCCAGTGCGCGAGCACCTCGGTGGGCACCAGCCTGCGCGCGACGCCGTGTCCGCGCGTGCCCATGATCCGGTCGCCCACGCGCAGCTCGGCGATCGGCTTCGCGCGGCCGTCGGCCATCAGCACCGGCGTGTCGCCTTCGAGGCAGTACGTGCACGCGTGCGAACACCCGCGATACGGATTGACCGACCACCGGAACGGCACGGCGGACGATTCGGGCACCCGGTTCAGCACGGACCGGGCGCGCACCTCGTGAAAGGTGACGCCGCCGAACTCCGGAGCGCGCACCGAGCGCACCACATCCCCGAAGGCACCGAGACCGGGGAGTGCCGGCTCCTCCTTTCCCGCTCGCAACTGTTCCCAACGCACCCCTACAGTCGAACACATGTTCTAAAGCACTGTCAAACATATGTTCGAACACCCCTCGAACGAGCGAGGTGCTGGCTCAGCCGCCGAACCGCTCCAGCGCGCGGATCTTGTTCGTCGCGTCGAGGGCCGCGACCTTGTACGCCTCGGACAGCGTCGGGTAGTTGAAGACCGCGTCCACCAGGTAATCCACCGTCCCGCCGCAGCCCATCACCGCCTGGCCGATGTGGACGAGATCCGTCGCGCCGGTGCCGAAGACGTGCACTCCCAGCAACTTCCGGTCCGCCGTCGACACCAGCAGCTTCAGCATCCCGTAGCTGTCCCCGGAAATCTGGCCGCGCGCCAGCTCCCGGTACCGCGCGATACCGACCTCGTACGGCACCGAAGACGACGTCAGCTGGGCCTCGGTCGCGCCGACGTACGAGATCTCAGGAATCGTGTAGATCCCGATCGGCTGCAACGCGCCGATGTCGTTCGCCGGTTCGCCGAACGCGTGGTACGCGGCGAGCCGGCCCTGGTCCATCGACGTCGCCGCCAGCGCCGGGAACCCGATCACGTCGCCGACCGCGTACACGTGCTCAACCGACGTTCGATAGTGCTCGTCGACCTCCAAACGACCGCGCCGGTCCGCGGTCAGGCCGGCGTTCTCCAGCGCCAGCGCACCGGTCATGCCCTGCCGCCCGGCCGAGTACATCACCGCGTCCGCCGGGATCCGCTTGCCGCTGACCAGCGTCGTCACGGTGGCGTCGTCGGAGACCGCGACGTTCGCGACCTTCTCCCCGAACCGGAACGTGACGCCGAGGTCGCGCAGCTGGAACTTCAGCGATTCCACGATCTCCGGATCGCAGAAGTCGAGCATCTGGTCGCGCTGCTCGACCACGGTCACCCGCGAACCGAGCGCGGCGAACATCGACGCGTATTCGATCCCGATCACCCCCGCGCCCACCACGACCAACGAGGACGGGATCGCCTCCATCGCCAGGATCTCGTCGGAGTCGAGCACGCGCGCGGCGTCGAAGTCGACGTGGTCCGGGCGTGCGGGACGGGTGCCGGTCGCGATCACGACGTAGTGGCCGGTGATGGTGCGCCGGTCGCCGCGGTGTTTGCCGTCGATCAGGACGGTGTGCGGGTCGGCGAACGAGCCGACGCCGCCGATCAGGTCGACGTGGTTGCGCAGCAGCTGCGCGCGCACCACCTGCACCTCGCGCCCGATGACGTGCTGCGTGCGCGCCATCAGGTCCGCGATGGTGATGTCCTGTTTCACCCGGTAGCTCGCGCCGTACAGCTCGCGCTGGTTCATCCCGGTCAGGTACAGCACGGCTTCGCGCAGCGTCTTGGACGGGATGGTGCCCGTGTTGACGCACACGCCGCCGACCATGTCGTGCCGGTCGACGACGGCGACTTTCTTCCCCAGTTTCGCCGCCGCGATGGCGGCTTTCTGCCCTCCCGGGCCCGAGCCGATGACGATGAGGTCGTACTCGTATTCGCTCACGGACCCGAGCCTGCGCATCCGCGCCGGTCGGCGCAAGTCCTCACGAGCGCAAGGCGCCCCGGCGGCGGTGCAGATCGGTGACCGAGCCGAGCGCGGCGTCGAGCTCCTCGCGCAGCAACGCGGCCTGTTGCGCGGCGACGTCCTCCCCCAGCAACTCCGCGAACCGCCCCCTCTCCACCAGCGCCAGCGCCTCCCACGGAGACGACGCCAGCTGTCCGCTCAGCGCACCCGCGTCAGGCGGCGACAGCTGTTCGGCCAGGCCAGCGGTACCTGCGGCGATCAATGCGGCGACGACGAGGTGCGGCTGGGCGTCCGCGCCTGCGAAGCGGAATTCCAACCGCGGCGCGGAGGACGTCCCGCACAACCGGACCGAAGACGTCCGGTCGTCCGGTCCCCACCGCAGTTCACGCGGCGAAAACGGAGCGGTGCGCAGCCGGACGTAGCTGTTCCACGTCGGTGCCCACACCGCGGACAACGATCGTGCGTCCCGCAGCACTCCGGCCAGAAAAGCCCCCAGCGCGAACGGAAACCCGACCGGTCCGTCCGAAGTAGACAGTGACAGATGGACGTGGCACGAATTCCCCTGACCGGGTTCCGGCGCGGCGAGGTAGTCGGCTTGCGCACCGTGCTGGGTGGCCACCCGCCGGGTCACCGTCTGCAGCAGCAACGCGTCGTCGCAGGCCGCGAGCGCGTCGCGATGCCGCAGGACAACTTCGTACTGCCCCGGATGACACTCCGCCCGCGCCGATTCCACGCCGAGACCGGCCGTCGCCGACCGCAGATCCGCCAGCAGCGGAGCGAGCCCTTCGGTGCCGCCGAGGGCGTAGTCCACGCCATGCTCGGTGAGCGGATCCCCTGCCAGGTTACGGAAAACCACCTCGTGCTCGATTCCGATCGACGGAACCAGCCCGTGCTCCTCCAAGCGCGCCAGCTGCGTCCGCAACACCGTCCGCGGCGCAAGCCCAGCCGGTTCGCCGGACGGAAACTCCGCGTCCCCGACCACTGCCCACGTCTGGTCGCCGAGCGGAAACGCTGTCGCCGCGTCGAGCTTCACGCGCAGGTCTCCGAACCCGCCGAGATACGGCTTCAGCGCATCGGTCTCCGGCAGCGGCTCACGCTCCGGAGTCCAGGCGAAGACGTAGCTGCACACGCCGTATCCGCTGTCCACCACCTCAGCGGCGAACGGCGCGGCCAGCTCGACGGCCGCGAACCGCGCGTGCGGATCGGGCACCAGAAGCACCAGCCGAGCACTGTCCTCGGCGAGCACTCGACGCAGCACCTCAGCCGCCGCCGTACCCGCCTCGGCGCGCACGGCCAGCGACCTCGGCCCGACCGGACGGTCGAACGGGCTCACCAGGCACCGTCCGGATCGGGCGCGTGCAAGGGGTTCGGCACGCGACCCCAGCGGACGTCGAACTCGTCGTCGCGTTCGACCTTGTCGAAGCCCTGTCCAGCGAGATGCTCGCGGTTGAGCGTGACCCGCTCGACGTCCGGCGCGAACAACCGGCAGGCGTCGAATCGCTCAGCCACCTCGGGGTTTTCGTCGCGGTAGCGGCCGACGACCTCGCGCACCAGCGCCCAGAATTCGCCGCGCGCCAACCCGAGATCGTCCAGCAGCAGTTCCGCCCAGAACCGCAGCTGCCCGGAGAAAACCGAGCTGAACAGCGACTGCGCGAGCAGGTGGGCGGGCCAGCGCAGCATGTCGGCGGCGGCGTCTGGCGGCAGATCCGCGTAGCAGGGCAGTTCCTCGTCCAGCAGGTCGACGCCCTGGGCGAAATCCTTGATCGCGATGCGCAGCGGGCGACCGGCCGCGTCCACCACGAGCACGAGATTCTGGCCGTGCGGGCAGAATCCGACGCCGTACTGGAGCAGCCAGTGCAGCAACGGCGTGAGCAGCAGGTCGAACAGCCTGGACAGCCACGCCTCCGCACCGTCGCCGGACTGCGTGATCAGCCTGGTCAGCACGGTCTCGCCAGCGGCATCGCGATACGGCAGCGCGGCGAACGAGATCGCCTGCTCCCCCTCGGCGAGCCGGGCGACAAGCGGTTCGCGCCACAGCGCACCGAGCGTTTCGTGGAACCGGTACGGCAGTTCCTCCAGCGAGCCGAACAGCGGATGCTGGACCGAAACGCTCGCCACCTCGCCGAGCAGCTCGAAACGGTATTTCTCGGACAGCAACGGATCGGCCGCGTCGATCCCGCGCAGCCATTCGGTGACCGACGGCCCGGCAAGCGTCGCCGCGGAGTTCAGACCGCGGTAGACGAGCGTGTTGCGCACGGAGACGGCGGTTTTCACGTCGCGGCGGTCTGGCCGGGAGCGGTTGGCGAGGGTCCGGACTGTCTGATGTGGACGGTAGACGTCGCGGCTCTCCCCCAGCTCGGCCATCCGGCCGGTCGCCAGCTCGGCCGCGTAGAGCGTGCCGATGATTTCGTCGGCCTGCCAAGGATGCACCGGCACCCAGACGTAGTCGGCGGGAGCGCCGAGCTGGGCCGTGCGGGCGGTGAACTCGGCGCGGGTCTGGTCGTCCAGTTCCTCGCGCAGCAGGGTTTCCGCGTCGAGCCCGGCCACGCTGCGGAACTGCGCGAGATCGCGGTGCACGGCGTACCAGCGCAACCGGATGTCGGCACCGGATTCGGGCGCGTAACGGGCACGGTCAGGAGCGGAAAACCCGACGCGGCCCTTGTTGAGGACCAGCCGGGGGTGGCCGGTCAGGTGCCCGTCGGCGAGGTTGTAGTCCATCGTGGACAGTTCGGCGGCGCTCGGTGCGCGGCGCAACCGGGTTGCCTCATTGGCGACCGTCGAGGTCAGCTCGGCGAGGACGTCCGCCAACCGCAGACCAGTGAGACCGAGCCGTTCGCGCGCGTCGACGATCAACGTGCGCGGGTCGTCCACCGGAGTCTCCACACCGTTGGCGCTCCGGATTGCGCTGCCGGGCAACACTGTCCACGACTCGAACGCGCCTCGGCGGGCTTCGAAACGGTACGAAACGGCGTCGGGCAGGTCGAGCTGCCAGCTGCGGTGTCCGGCCCGCGTCGGTTCGCCGGGCTCCGGCACCAGCATCGCTTCGTAGGACAACTCGCCGAGCATTTTGTGCGTGACGAGCGAGCCAGCGGCCCGCCAAGCAGCGTCATCGGTCAGGGTCACAGGTCCTCCGTCTGGTCGAGGCCGAACGTGGTGAACGCCGTCCGCTCGGGCAGGTCGTACACCGGTTTTCCGCATACGGCGTTGAGAATCGCCGCCGCCCGCCACGCGCCGAGGCCGAGATCCGGCGCGCCGGGACCGTGCGTGTGCCGTTCCGCGTTCTGCACGAACAACGGCCCCGGCACGTCGAGTTCGACCCGATAGTCGGCACCGATCACGAGCCGCCCCTGCGCGTCGCGGCGAACCGCGTTGCCAAGTCCTTGCAGCAATTGCCCGGTCGGCGTTTCCGCGTAACCGGTAGCAGCCACCACCGCGGACGTCCGGTGCGTCGCGGTCGTTCCTTGCTGGACGTGGCGCAGTCCCAGTTCGATCCCGTCGCCGACAGTCGCGGACACCACCTCGACGCCCGGCGTCAGCACCGCACCCGGCCAGCCGCCGCCGATGCTCCGGCGGTAGAGCTCGTCGTGGATCTCCGCCATCGTCTCGGCGTCGATTCCTTGGTACAGCTGCCATTGCGTGGGGAGAAGCTGGTCCCGGACCGCCTCGGGAAGGCCGTGGAAGTACGCCGTGTAGTCGGGGGTGAACTGCTCCAGGCCGAGCTTCGAGTACTCCATCGGCGCGAACGCCGGTGTCCGCGCGAGCCACCGCAGACCGTCCATAGTGGATCGCGCACGCAGCAGGTCGAGAAACACCTCAGCGCCCGACTGCCCGGAGCCGACCACCGTCACCGAATCCGCAGCGATCAGCTCCGGCCGATGCGTGAGGTAGTCGGCGGAATGCAGCGCGAGCACGTCGGGCGCGGAAACCAAGGGCTGCAACGGTTTCGGAACGCTCGGCTGCGTGCCGACGCCGAGCACGACCGCCGCCGCCAGCACCGGTTCCGCACCCTCGACGGTCAGCTCGAACGCCTCTTCGCGGTCGATCCAGCGCAAGCCGGTGACCTCGTGCCCGAACCGGCACGACGGCATCCGGGACGCTGCCCAGCGGCCGTAGTCGTCGTACTCGGCGCGCGGCAGATGGAACCGCTCGGCGAAGTAGAACGGCAGCAATCGGCCGCGTTCGCGCAGGTAGTTGAGGAACGAATGGCGGTTGGTCGGGTCGACGAGCGTCACCAGGTCGGCAAGGAACGGCACCTGCAGCGTCGCGCCGTCCAGCAGCAGCCCTGGGTGCCAGCGGAACTCGGGACGCGCGTCGAACAGCACGACTTCCAACTGGTCGAGCGGATCCGCCAGCGCGGCCAGCGACAGGTTGAACGGCCCGATCCCGACCCCGGCGACGTCGTAACGCCTCACGACGCGACCGGGCTTTCCCGCGTGACGCTCGTGCGCAGGTCCGCCGCGACCGTGGCCACCGCGTCGAGCAGCGCGCGGTAGTCGGCGGGTTGGGTGTGCGGATGCAGGAGGGTGAGCTTGAGCCACAGCTGCGCCTCGCCGTCCGGTCCGGTCGGCAACGAGCCGCGACCGATCACCGCGGTGCCGTCCTCGAGAAGCGTGCGGCGCACCTGCGCGACCAACTCGTCTCCGGCCGCTCCGTCCGCCGCCACCGGACGGAAGACCACTGTGGACAGTTCGGGTTCGCCCCACGATCGCAGCGCCGGATGGTCCTCGACCATCGCGTGCACGCCGGAAGCGTTGGCACAGCAGCGTTCCACGAGTGCCCCAATCCCGGCCGTGCCGAGCGCGCGCAGCGTGACCGCCATCCGGAACGCGTCCGGACGCCGGGACGTGCGCAGCGAACGGCCGAGCAGATCGGGCAGTCCAGCTTCGGTGTCGTCGTCGGCGTTGAGGTACTCGGCGCGGACGGTGAGCGCCTGCAGATCGGCCTCCCCGCGCGCGGCGAAGACGCCAGCGGCCACCGGTTGCCAGCCGAATTTGTGCAGGTCAAGCGCGACTGAATCGGCCAGCTCCAGACCGGCGAGGCGCGAGCGAAGGGTTTCGCTGCAGAGCGCGAGACCGCCGTACGCCGCGTCGACGTGCAGCCGCGCTCCGGTCCGGCGGCAGATTTCGGCGATCTCCGGCAACGGGTCGATCCGGCCGGTGTTGGTGGTGCCGGCGGTCGCGACGACCACCGCCTGCGCGCCGAGCGGCCCCAACGCCTCGGCCAGCGCGGACGGGACCATCCGGTCGTCGACGCACGGCACCACGACCGGCGCGGGCAGTCCGAGCAGCCATGCCGCGCGGGCGACGCTGTGGTGCGAATTAGCTCCGCAAACCGGGCGCGTGACGGCGGATTCCCGGGCGAGCAGGAGGCCGAGAAGGTTGGATTCGGTGCCGCCGGAGGTGATGACGGCGTCCGGGCGTGCGGCGTCCGGGTAGCAGAGCCGAGCGATCCCGGTGGCGAACTCGCGCTCGATCTCGCTCGCGACCGGGGCCTGGTCCCAGGAGTCCATCGACGGGTTCAGCGCGGAGGCGACGACGTCCGCGGCGACGGAAACGGCCAGCGGCGGGCAGTGCAGATGCGCGGCGCACGCCGGGTCGCCCGGGTCGGCGGATCCGGCGGCGAGCAGGGCGGAAAGCTCTTCCAGGGCTTGTTCGGCGCCCACCCCGTGCCGAGGGAGCCCGTCGGCGGACTGGGTGCGGGCGAGGGTCGCCGCCACCGCGGCCGGGCCGCCTGCCGGAACCGGACCGCCGCGTTCGGCCGTGCCCGCCGCCATTCCGCGCAGTGCCGCCGGAAGCAGCTGGGCCAGCCGGTCCGCACCGCCGGGGCCGCCCGCGAGCCACTCCGCCGAAGCCACGCCGGACGAGGCCGTCGGCGCTGAGGGCGCATCCGCCATGGAACCGCCTTTCTTAGGGTAACCTTGCCTTACCCTGCGCAACAATACGGATACCCACCGGCACGCTGCGAGCGGGGCCCGCGCGGCAGCGAAACGGCCGGCGCCCCCCTTGGGGAGCACCGGCCGTTTCAAGGCAGGAGTCAGCGCGACGGAGCCAGCCCGCGCACCTGCACCGCGAGTACGGGCGTGGTCAGCCTATTGTCCACAGAGGACTGCTTCAGCCCTCCTTCCCGAGAGCGGCCAGTTCCCGGTGGATCCACTCGACCTGGGTGCGCATGAGGTTCTCCGCGACCTCCTCGGCCTGCGGCGTCATGTGCGTCGCGCCCGCGAGCGGCAGGAAGCCGTGCGCGCGGCCCTTCGCCAGCAACGCCGAGGAAAGCCGCAGCGCGTGCGCCGGGAAGACGTTGTCGTCGGCGAGGCCGTGCACGATCAGCAGCGCCCGTTCGAGCGAACCGGCACTCGCGATGAGCGAGTTGTGCTCATAGCTTTCCGGCTCGTCTTCCGGCTTGCCGAGGTAGCGCTCGGTGTAGTGGGTGTCGTAGAGCGACCAGTCGGTGACCGGCGCGCCCGCGACCGCCGCGTGGAACACGTCCGGCCGCCGCAGCACGGCGAGCGCGGACAGGTAGCCGCCGTACGACCAGCCGCGGATCGCGACCCGCTCAAGGTCCAGTTCGGGGTACGCAGCGGCGGCCGCGTGCAGGGCGTCGACCTGGTCGGCCAGGGTAACGTCGGCGAGCTTGCCCGCGATCTCCTTCTCCCACGCCGGTCCGCGCCCGGGCGACCCGCGACCGTCCACGACCAGCACGGCGAAACCCTGGTCGGCAAGCCACTGCGGGGTGAGGAAAGCGTTGCGGCTCTGGAGAACCCGCTGCGCGTGCGGGCCGCCGTACGGGTCGAGGAGGACCGGCAGCTTGCCCTCGTCGGGCTCGTATCCGCGCGGCAGCACCAACGCCGCGCGCAGCTGGCGTTCGCCGAGAGTGAGCCAGGTCAGGTTCGGGACGATCTCCGGGTCCACAGTGGACGATTCGATCGACCCCGCCTCGGCGCCGTCCCGCAGCACGGTCACCTTCGGACCGCTGTGGTCGAGACTCCACGAGGAAAGCACCGTGAGAGCCGCGCTTCCCGAACCGACGTGCACACCATCCGTTGTGGACAGTCGCCGCACCTTGCCGTCTTCGGTGCGGTACAGGTGAATCTGCGTCGGGTCGCTTTCCGAAGCGGTGAACAGGATTTCCTCGCCGACGTGCAGCACCATCCGCAGCTGCATGCCCGGCGGCGTGACCGGCTCGCCGTCCACCAGGAGCCGGTGATCGCCGTCCGCCGCGCTTTCCACCACCAGCTTGCCGTCCGCGGTCCACGCGGGCACGCCCTGGAAGATCTCGACCCAGTGCTCGTCGGTCTCGGTGTGCACCTGGGCGACCGAACCGTCAGACGGATCCAGCGCGAGCACCGTCAGCCGCTTCTGGTCCCGCGGCTGCACGGCCAGCAGCGGCTGCCCGCCCGCCGACCAGTGCACCGTGACCAGGTACTCCCAGTCGCCTGGCGCCACGTCGACGCGGCTGCCGTCCAGGCTCAGCACGGCCAGCGACACCTCGGCGTTCGGCGAGCCCGCCGCCGGGTACGCCACGACGTTCGCCGGCTGCTGCGGGTTCGCCGGGTCGCCGATCGTCCAGCGCGGCACCGGGCCGCGGTCCGCGCGCTCCACGATCACGCTGCGCCCGTCCGGCGCCCACCAGTAGCCGCGCGTGCGGTCCATCTCCTCGCCCGCGATGAACTCCGCGAGCCCCCAGGTGACGTCCTCGTCGTCCTCGCCGACGAGAACGCGGTCTTCGCCGGTCGCCAGTTCGATCACGTGCAGCCGCCGCTCGCGCACGTACGCGACGTGCGTGCCGGTCGGGTTCGGCCGCGGGTCGATCACGGACCCGTCGACCAGGATGCGCGTCTCGCCGGTCGCGAGGTCGAGCGTGTACAGCTTGCCCGACAGCGTGAACGTGACGACGGTGAACGCGTCGTCGACGCCGAAGGCCACCACGCCGCCGCCGGTCTCCCGGGCCCGTTCGCGGCGCGCCCGCTCCTCCGGCGGCAGGTCCTCGTCGCCGGACACCAGCTCGGCCGCGTCGATCAGCTTCGTCTCCTCGCCGGTCGCGAGGTCGAACGACCACAGGCTGTGCCGCGGGTCGGCGCCGGTGGCGCTGCGCAGGAACAGCACCCGCGAACCGTCGGGGGCGACCCGGAACTGCTTGGGCGCGCCGAGAGTGAACCGCTGGGTGCGGGCCTGCTGGCGGAGGAACGGAACGTCGTCGAGTGCAGAATCGGTCACGACCAGCACTCTTTCAGATGATCAGCCGGACACGCCAACACCCTGCAGGGCAGCTCGCTGCTCTTCGACGTCATAGGCCGGCTCCGGGAACTGCGGGTCCATGTCGGTCAGCGTCTCGACCAGCAGCTCCGCAACTGCCCAATTCCGGTACCACTTGCGGTCGGCTGGCACGACGTACCACGGAGCGTGCGCGGTCGACGTGCGCTTCAACACGTCGGCGTACGCCTTCTGATACGCGGGCCACTGGCGGCGTGCCTCGATGTCCGACGGGTCGAACTTCCACCGCTTCTCCGGCCGGTCCAGCCGCGCGGTGAGCCGACGAAGCTGCTCCTCCGGCGAGATGTGCAGGAACACCTTCACCACGGCGGTGCCGCTGTCGGTCAGCTCCTTCTCGAACGCGTTGATCTGCGTGTAGCGCCTCCGTCGCTCGGCCGCAGGAAGCTGGCCGAGCACGCGCGGCACGAGCACGTCCTCGTAATGCGACCGGTCGAACACGCCGAGGTGGCCCGGCGACGGGAGCTTCTTGCGGATGCGCCACAGGAAGTCGTGCTTGAGCTCGGCGGCCGTCGGTTTCTTGAACCCGGCGTACTGCACGCCCATCGGGTTCACCAGGCCGAGCACGTGCCCGACGGTGCCGCCCTTGCCGGAAGTGTCCATGCCCTGCAACACGAGCAGCACGCTGCGGGCGCCGCCGCCGATGCCCTCCGCGTACAGCGCCTCCTGCAACCCGGCGAGCTGTTCCCCGGTGGACTCGAGTTTCTTGCCGCCCTTAGCCTTCTTTTCCGGCCCCACCGGCGACGAAGCCGGGTCCGGCAGCTCGTCGCCCGCCCGGAGCGCGTCGCGGACCCGGTTTCCGTTCTGCTGCTTCTTCGCCATCCCGGGACGATAACCGCGGGCGCCGACAATCCCGGGGACCTCTCCGCCGGTGTCATCCGGTCGAGCGAGCGGCGCAGCGAATCGCCGGCAAGACCCCTCGATTGCGCAACGAACGACGGGGGAAAGCAACGTTTCCCGGCTGAACTCCCCGCGAACGGCCTCTAGCCTGAACGCATGACAGCGTCCGTCCAGCCTGCCGGCACCGCGCGTCCCTCCTCCTCCGACGGCTTCATCGCGCTCGACGAGCAATGGAGCACGCACAACTACCATCCGCTGCCGGTCGTAATCGCCGAAGCCGAGGGCGCTTCGGTGACCGACGTGGCCGGCAAGTCCTATCTGGACTTCCTGTCCGGCTACTCCGCGCTCAACTTCGGCCACCGCAACCCCGAGCTGATCGCCGCCGCGACCGAGCAGCTGGGCCGCGTCACGCTCACCTCCCGCGCCTTCCACCACGACCAGCTGGGCCTGTTCTGCCGCGAGCTCGCCGAGCTGACCGGGACCGAGATGGTGCTGCCGATGAACTCCGGGGCCGAGGCCGTGGAGTCCGCGGTGAAGGTCGCGCGCAAGTGGGCGTACCAGGTCAAGGGCGTTCCGGCGGGCACGGCGGAAATCGTGGTCGCGGCGTCGAACTTCCACGGCCGCACCACCACCATCGTCTCGTTCTCCGACGACGAAACCGCGCGCGCCGACTACGGGCCCTTCACGCCGGGCTTCGTCCAGGTGCCGTACGGCGACGCCGAAGCGTTGAAGGCAGCCATCACGCCGCGCACCGCAGCCGTGCTGATGGAGCCGATCCAGGGCGAGGCAGGCGTCGTCGTGCCGCCCGAAGGGTTCTTCGCCGCGGTGCGACGGCTGTGCGACGAGAACAACGTGCTGATGATCGCCGACGAGATCCAGTCCGGTCTCGCCCGCACCGGCACTGTGCTGGCGCTGGAGCACGAAGGCGTCCGCGCTGACCTGTACACGCTGGGCAAGGCCCTCGGCGGCGGCATCGTCCCGGTGTCGGCGGTGGTCGGCAGCCGCGACGTGCTGGGCGTGCTGAAGCCCGGCGAACACGGCTCGACCTTCGGCGGCAACCCGCTGGCTTGCGCGGTCGGCCGCGCCGTGGTGCGGATGCTGCAGACCGGCGAGTACCAGAAGCGGTCCACCGAACTCGGCGCGCACCTGCACGAACGGCTGGCGAAGCTGGTCGGCGACGGCGTCTCGGAGGTGCGCGGACGCGGTCTGTGGGCGGGCGTCGACATCGCGCCGGGCGGTCCTACCGGACGGGAGGCGTCCGAGGCGTTGGCCGGGTTGGGCGTGCTGTGCAAGGAAACGCACGACCGCACGCTGCGCGTCGCGCCGCCGCTGGTGATCACCGAAGCCGAACTGGACCGCGGCATCGACGCGATCGCCCAGGTCGTGCGCGGCTGACCTGCTCGGTGACCGCCGTTTTTCCGGGCGGCGGTCACCGGGTAGGCATCACCGCGACCGTCGACCCGTCCGGCGAAGCGGTCACCTCGATTCCGCGGCCGTACTCGTCCTCGACGGACGTGGTCAGGTTCCACGTTCCGTCGTTTTCCCTGAGCGCCACCGAAATCTTGTCGCGAGGGAAGCCGGGCATGCGCTCGTCCACCTTCGCCAGGATCGCGGGCAGCGCCTTCGGCGACAGCTCCGACAACGCGAACAGCGGCGCGTCCGGATCCGGCTGGATCGGCGAGGGCCGGTGTTCGACGAGACGGCCGCGATACCAGTCGTAGTCGTCCGAAGTGCCCGGGCCTGGGCCAGGCACCTGGAACTCAACGTGGTCGGTCCGGATGATCGCCTCGTACGCTTCTTGACGACCGCTCAGCTTGGTCAGCAACTCGGCAACCTGTCGGAAACCGTTCTCCGTGAACGCGTCCGAAGTGAGCGCCGGTACGCCCTTCGCGTCCGCGACCAACTGGCGGTCGTTGTCGTTGGCCGAGCGGACCGTCATGGTGATCCCGACGTCCTCGCGGCGGATGCTCACGCGCGCGTCCGCCGGGTCTCCGCCGAAACTCGCGACGAGGCCGGGGATCGCAGCGAAATCGACCTCGTTCGCGGCGAATTGCTTGTCCGGCTGGCCAGTGCTGATCGAGTCGCGTTTGACCGTGCCGCCGCGATAGCTGAGGTACGCGCCGGGAACGGTGGCGCGCAACTGGTCCGATTCCACTGTCAGGTCCTCGAAACGCTCGCTTTCGGCGGAGAGTTTCGCCACGCCAGCGCGCAAATCTTCCGCAGTGAACAGGTTCGGCGGGGAGAGAAGCTGGCCGAGGACGTCGTCACGGATCGGCACCAGCAGCGCCGCCGCGACGACAACCGCGCTCACCACCGCCATCGCCAGCCGCCCGACGACATTCCCTTGCCGGGCTTCGGGTTCCGGCATGCGTTCCTCGCCGACGACCCCGACCTGCCACGGCCGCTCAGTCCATTCCCGCGGCGGGTCGGCATCCACCACGACCACCCCGGCGTACCGCGGACTCTGCTTGACCACGACCACCGTGCCCGGCTGATACGCCGCGGACCGCACCGGATGGATCAACTCCCGAGCCGTCGCCGGGTACGCGGCCTCGTCCGGCGGCGCGACGACCAACTTCAACTCGGTCACATAGGCGTCGTTGACCTGCGTCCCAGTCGACTTCAAGCGTTCGATCTTGGCGAGCGCACGATCGCCGTGCTTCTGGACGAACCGCCTGCTCTGCGGGGACGCGGTCCCGTTGAGCGAGCGGGCGATGCTGCCGAGGATCAGCACCATGATCGTGAGAATGACGCCGACCGACCCCGACGCCCGCGATCGCGAGCCCGAGCGGCACCGCGTACCCCAGCCGCAGGAACCGGATCAGCCGGATCACCAGCGACCGCCGCGGTTCGGGTGAATTGAGCACAATGGGTGTTTACTGCACTCCGCGTGAAGACACCAGAGGTGATGCTCACACAGAGTGTCCGTTCAGGCCGAGGTCACCTCGACGCCGCGCAGCGCGTTGTTGTCCTGCTGCTGCCCGTCGCCGCCCGGCACGGTCGGGATGTCGCCGGTGCTGAGACCGGACAGGTAAAGCCCGGCCTCGGCACCGGCTTCCGCGGACTGCCGTTTGCGGCGGGCAGTTTCGATCCTCGTCACCACGACCTGGCGAGCGCCGCCGGGCAGCTGCACCACCGCGTTCGCGCCGACCTGGACCGTGCCGTCGGTGACCGTGCCGGTGACCACGATGCCCCGCGTCGGGATCTGGTAGATCTCGGAGATCCGGAAGCGGAACGGGCCGGACGGGGTTTCGGCCGGACGGCGCGAGAACAGCGACATGGGACAAGCATCGCATCACGGCGGTCACCCGGCGCTCACCGGCTGGCCGCCGCGTGGACTGCCGCAGCCAGCCGGTCGTGTTCGGGATAGGACCAACTCGCGGAGAACTGCCGCCGCGTGTACCCGAACGCGATGCCGGTGCGCGGATCCACAAAGGACTCAGACCCGGCGGATCCGTTGTGCCCGAACGCATTCGCGCTGAGGAAGGGATACCGCAACCCCTTCGCCTGAAACCCGAGCGCGTACTGGCCCGTGTCCCCGGTCACCAGGTCGCGGCCAGTGGAATGAAGCATCGCGAACTCGCCGAGCGTGCCAGGTTCGAGCAGCGGCGGCCGTCCGTCCAAACCGGACACCGCAGCCGCGTACAGCCCAGCCAGCCCCCGCGCGCTGCCGACCCCACCAGCGGAAACCTGCCCGAGCGCCCGCACCCGCCGCGTGTTGAGGAACGCCACCTGATCAAGCGGCGGCGTCGAATCGAGCCCGTAGCCGATGCCGCCCAAGCTGTACGGACTCGGAACGTACGCCTGGAACGCCGCGAGCGCCTCCGCGCTCGCCTCCCCCGCCAGCACCTCGCGGTACCGGTGGTCCTCCTGCTCGGGCAGTCCCAGGTACAGGTCCAAGCCGTACGGCTCCCTGATCCGCGTCTCGAAATGCTCCTGCACCGAGCGCCCGGTGACCCGCCGGACCACCTCCGCGACGATCGAGAATCCGGCGAATCCGCTGTAGCCGTAAGCAGATCCCGGCCGCCAGAACGGCCGCTGCCCGGCCAGCCGTCGCGCGATCACCCGATCGTCCGCGAGCTCCTCGGCGGACAGCCCGCCCTCCGCCCCGATCACGCCGGAACGATGGGTCAGCACGTCGCGCACCGTGATCCCGCCCTTGCCCGCAGCGGCGAACTCCGGCCAATGGCGCGCGACCGGCTCGTCCAGGTCCAGCACGCCGTCCTGCACGAGCAACGCCACCACCAGCGTGGTCGCCCCCTTGGTCGAGGAATAGACGCCGGTCAGCGTCTCGCCCGTGACGTCGCCCGCCCAGAGATCAACCACCAGCCGCCCGTGCACACGGACCGCCAACTGCACGCCCGCACTCGCCTCAGCCGCGGTGACGAACTCCTCGCGAACCTCCTCGAAGCCGTCCGCGACAGTCCCGTGGATTTCGGTGTCCCCCATCAGCCCTCCAATCAGTGTCGAAAGAAGGACCCGCGCGCCGCGGTGAATGTGACTAGGCTCCGATCTGTGACCGCCAGGCGGACTCTCGCCCTCTTCGCCGCGCTCTGCGCGCTCGCCACGCTTGCGTTGGGACTGCTAGTCGCGCCCTACGCGCCGGGCACAGTGGACCAATGGACCGAGAGGTCCGCCTCGACGCTGAGCCCAGCCCTGCTCAACACGCTTGTGCTGCCCACCGAGCCGTACGTGCTCATCCCAGCCGTCGTCGTCATCGCCGGCATCTGCCTCTACCAACGCAATCGCCTGGACGCACTACTCGCCGTGGCAGGCCCACTCGTCGCCATCGCGCTGAACAGCTGGGCGCTGAAACCCGCCTTCGACCGCTGGAAAGGCGGCACGCTCGCCTACCCCAGCGGCCACACCGTCAGCCTGCTAGCCGTGCTGACTGTCATAGTGCTGCTGGTGCGGTTCAAGGCTGTCGCCGTTGCGGTAGGCGCAGTGCTGGTCTGCTGCGCAGCCATCGGCATGATCGGCCTCGGCTACCACTACCTGACCGACATCGTCGGCGGCGTCTGCTTCGCCCCCGCAGTGGTCACCGCGCTGCGGGCGGCGCTGTCACCGCGTCGCGCGCGAGAGCCGTCAACCGGCTGATCGCACGCAGGTACTTCTTGCGGTAACCGCCGTTCAGCATCTCCTCGCCGAACAGCTCGGGCAGCGGCACCCCGGACACGACCACCGGAATCGCCCGGTCGTACAGCCGGTCCGCCAACGCGACCAGCCGAAGCCCGACCATCTGGTCCGGCACCGGCGTCACGTGCTTGAGGTGGACCCGCCGCACCCCGTCGAGCAGCTTCCCGTAGCGCGAGGGATGCAAGCGCTCGAGATGCGTCATCAAGGCACTGAATTCGTCCACAGTGGACCCTTCGTGCGCGGCCGCGGAAGCGTCGATCTCGTCGTCGCTGACCGGCGGAGGCGCATCCGGCAGCCCGCGGTGCCGGTAGTCGGGCCCGTCGACGCGGACGACGCCGAACCGCCGCGACAACGCCTGGATCTCGCGCAGGAAGTCCTCCGCCGCGAACCGCCCCTCGCCGAGCTTGTCCGGCAGGGTGTTGGAGGTCGCCGCGACGTAGACGCCCGCGTCGGTGAGCTCCTGCAGCAGCCGGCTGACCAACGTGGTGTCGCCGGGATCGTCGAGCTCGAACTCGTCGATCGCCAGCAACCGGTGCTCGGACAGCCGCGCGACCGCGTTGGCGAACCCCAGCGCGCCGACGAGGTGCGTGAGCTCGACGAACGTCCCGTACGCCTTGGGCCCAGGAGTCTCGTGCCACGTCGACGCGAGGAGGTGGGTTTTGCCGACGCCGAAGCCGCCGTCGAGGTAAAGCCCCATCGGCCCGTCCGGAATCGCCGCCCCGCCGCCGAAGAGCGACCGCAGGCGGGATTTTTTGGCCTTCGCCGCCCCGATCCGCGAAGCGAACGCGGAACACGCTTCGACCGCGGCCGCCTGGCTGGGCTCGTCCGGGTTGGGCAGGTAAGTGGAAAACCGAGCCTCGCCAAACCGCGGCGGCGGCACGAGGGACGCGATCAGCTCGTCGGCCCCAAGCTCGGGAAACCGGTCGGTCAGCGCAGCTGCGGGCATGGTGGAAGAGCCTATCCGGACGGCCCCGGCAGCTTGGGCGCGCCTCGACCGGGCTGGGAAGGGCAAATCCCCCGGTCGGAGCCGCCTTCGGGCGCAGAGGGGGCCGGTGAGGCGGGATGCGTGTGGTGACTGTCACCGGGGTGCGGCGCTGGTCAGGGCTCCGGCACCGGGTCTGGCTTGCGCTGCGGGGGCGGGTGACGAAGTGGCTCGGTCCGGCGCTGCGGCACTGGGGCAGCGGTGTGACCAGACCGGCGCGAGCGGCGAGGCACCGCGGCACCGGCCCGAGGCGCGTGACCAGACCCGGTGCAAACGGCGAAGTGGCCGGGCACCGCGCTGAACCGAGCCGCGCGCGGCCTGGCGGACGGCGAGGCCCCGCGGCACCGGATCGATGGATCGAGGTGTGCGACCAGACCAGCGCGAGCGGCGAGGTCGCCCGCCACCGCGGCGCTGGGATCGAGGTGTGCCACCGTCCCGGCGCGAATAGCGCGGCGGCGGCCGTTCCGCTGTGCTGGAGCGGGCTGCGTCGTGGTCCGACAGGAGCTGCGGATCGTGGCGGGCGAGGTCGGTCACCGGACTGGGGACCAGCGGCGCTGCCGCCAAGGCCGCCATCGCACGGCGCTCGATCCGTGGGCTGCCGGTCGGGCGCGCTGTGTCGCGGCGCGGGCCGGGCTGACTGGAGACTCACCCATTCGAGGGATGCCGCGTGAGTTTTCGCCCGGTCGGGAGGTCCTTTCGGAGGGCACGTCTCCGGCGCCGCGGGCCGCTCGCGGTGACACTGGACGCGCCATGTCCGCATACAGGGAGCGAGGAACCATGCCGAGCACGAACCGGCCCGATGTGCCTACTGCTGTCCCGTCTTCCGCGCTGGCGGCGGCTGACCAGACGGACACCGCGGGGCGCACCACGATCTCGTCGCTGGTCGTGCAGAAGATCGCGGTGCTGTCGACGCGCGAGGTCGCCGGGGTGCACGCGCTCGGCGGCGGGGTGTCGCGGGCGATCGGGGCGATCCGGGATCGGATCCCGGGGTCGGGCGCGACCTCCACCGCGGGCGTCTCGGTCGAGGTCGGCGAGAAGCAGGCCGCGATCGACCTCGACGTCGTCGTCGAGTACGGCGCGCGCATCGCGGAGGTCGCCCGCGACGTGCGGCGCAACGTCATCACCTCCGTCGAGCAGATCACCGGGCTCGAGGTGATCGAGGTCAACATCGCGGTCAACGACGTCCACCTGCCCGGCGAGGAGGACGAACCCGAGTCGAGCCGGGTCGAATGACCTTGTGATCGGCCGGTGCGTCGGCCGCGGCACCCGCCCAGGCCCGGTCGCCAGGGGCACAAGTCGGGCAGCGGTCCTGAAGCACCGCGTGAGCCACAGCCGCGAAAACGCCCGCCAAACCGAACACCGGCAGCACCAGCAATCACCGCAGCACAGACATCCCAGGAGGGCGCACGTTGAACGCTACGCAGACCGGGATCCTCGCCGGGCTGATTCTCGGCCTGGCCGCTACGCAGGGATTCACCGCTTTCCTGGTGACCTTCGCGGTCGGCATCATCGGGCTCGTGGTCGGCCGGGTCCTCGACGGCGAACTCGACCTCGGCGACCTGTTCGGGAAGGGCCGAGACAAGTGACCCAGGCGGTCGAGGCAGGGCCGTCCCGCAACGACCTTCCGGAGCCCGCCGAGCGCGGTTCGCTGACCATCGCGCACGCCGTGGTGCGCAAGGTCGCGCGGCACGCCGCCGATCAGGTTCCCGGGACGATGCGCACCGAGCGCCGCGTCGCGGGGGTCAGCACCGGGACCACCGGCGCCTCCGCGAAGGTCGGCGGCTCGGACAACGACGTCGAACTGTCCCTCGATCTCGCGTTGCGTTATCCGGCACCGGTGCGCGAGGTGACTGGGCAGGTGCGCGAGAAGGTTGTCGAAGAGGTCGAACGCATCACCTCCTATCACGTGCGTTCGGTCGCGGTGACGGTCACCGCGTTGCTGCCGGACGTGCCGCCGAGGGTGCGATGATGCGCATCCTCGTCCGTCTTCTCTCCACGCTGCTCGGCCTGGCCGTCGCGGCCGGCGGCGCACTGCTGGCGCTCGAAGTCGGGTGGGCCTGGTGGCAGCCTGACAAGGAACCGCTGCTCGTGCCGTGGCCGCGGTGGAAAGCTGCGATCGCCGAGCTGGACTGGACCAGCACGCCAGTGCGGATCGTCGCGGGAATCGTCTTGCTCGCCGGGCTTGTGCTCCTGTTGCTGGCGCTCGGCGCGGGCGACCGAGCGGTGCGGATGACCGATCCCGCTGACGGCATCACCGTCAACACCTCCCCGCGAGCTCTCGCGCGCTTGGTCGGGCTGGCGGTGCGCGCGGAGGACAACGTGCGCGGCGCGTCCGTGACGGCCAGCTCCCGCCGGGTGCGCGTGCGCGCGACAAGCCGGTTGGAAAACGAGGAACAGCTGCGGCCGCGGCTGTTGGAAACCGTCGCGGGGGTGCTGGACGACCTCCCGCTGCAGCGTCGTCCGAAGGTGTCCGTGGTCGTCGACTCTCCGAAGGACCGGTGATGAGCGCTTCCGCGGCGCGTCGCGCGCAAGGCCGTTCGTACGGCGCCGAGCGCACGCTGACCTCCTTGGTCGGTGTCCTCGGTGTGCTGGCTGGTGCCGGAGCGCTGGTGGTCGGCATGGGGTGGCTCGGGCAGTTCCGCGGGCACCGGCCGGTACTCGATCCGATCGCGGTCGGCTGGCTTGGCGACCACGCGCTGTACGCGCGGATCGGTGCGGTGGTGCTCGGGGTGCTGCTGCTCGTGTTCGGCCTGTGGTGGTTTTTCCGTTCGCTGCGCCCGGAACGCCGTCCGGACCTCAAGCTCGACGAGACGATCGGCGCTGAACTCACCGTCACGGCCGGAGCGCTGGCGAACGCCGTGCAAACCGACGCGGAGAGCGTTGACGGGGTCACCCGGGCTCGCGTCCGTTCGGTGGGCACCGTGGCCGATCCGGCGTTGCGGATCACGCTCTGGCTGGCCGAGGGCGCGGAAGTCCGGCGGGTGTGGGAAGACCTCGACGCGTACGTGCTGACGAGGGCCAGGGAATCGCTCGGCGTCGAGACCCTGCCGACCGCGGTCCGGCTCGAACTCGACACGACCGGCTCGGCACGCGTGCGCTGATCCCGCGTTTCGCCCAGAATGCCCGCATGGCGCTCCCTGTGCAGGCACCGATCAAGCCCATGCTGGCGAAGCCGGCGAAAGCCATTCCCGATTCCGGCGGGCTGCTGTTCGAACCGAAGTGGGACGGGTTCCGCTGCCTGGTTTTCCGGGACGGCGACGAGATCACCCTGCAGTCGCGCGCGGAGAAGCCGCTGAACCGGTATTTCCCGGAAGTCCTCGCCGCGCTGCGGGAATCCTTGCCGGAGCGCGTCGTGCTCGACGGCGAACTGGTGGTGGCCCGCGACGGCAAGCTCGATTTCGACGCGCTGACCGAGCGCATCCACCCGGCGGACAGTCGCGTCCAGCTGCTCGCCGAGCAGTCGCCGGCGCAGTTCGTGGCTTTCGACGTGCTCGCGCTGGGCGACGAGTCGTTTGTGGACGAGCCGACCTCGGCGCGCCGCGAACGGCTCGAGTCCCTTTCGGGCATCGCGCTGACGCCGGCGACGACCGATCCGGAGACTGCTCGGCGCTGGTTCGAGCTGTTCGAAGGGGCTGGATTGGACGGCGTGATCGGCAAGCCGCTGGACGAGCCGTATTCGCCGGGCAAGCGGGTTTTGTTCAAGTACAAGCATTCCCGCACCGCGGACTGCGTGCTGGCGGGCCTGCGCTGGCACGTGGACGGCGAGCCGGGCGAAGCGGTCGGCTCGTTTTTGCTGGGCCTGTACGACGAGAACGGGCTGCTGCACCACGTCGGCGTGGTCGGTTCGTTCCCGGTCGCGCGCCGCCGCGAGCTGGCGCAGGAGCTGGCCCCGTTGATCACGGACGGCGAAGGGCATCCGTGGCTGGGCGACGCGGTCCGCGAGGGCCAGCGGATCCCGGGCGGCATCACGCGCTGGCGGTCGAAGGAACAGCCGTGGGTGCCGCTGCGGCTGGAGCGCGTGGTGGAGGTCTCGTACGAGCACACGGAGGGCGGCTATCCGTCGCGCTTCCGCCACACCGCCCAGTTCGCGCGCTGGCGGCCGGACCGGGAGCCGTCGTCGTGCGGCTACTCGCAGCTGGACGAGCCTGCCCGGTACGACCTGTCGGCAGTGTTCCGGGGCGAGGTCGTGCGGACCCGCTGACCGGACACGCCGCAGGACCCGCTCACTGGCTTCCCACACCACGCGTGCCAAGCTCGTCCGAGAGTTCCGCCGAGCAGACGTGAGGACCAGCCCGTGCACCGCCGTTCCCCCAGCCGTTCCCGTACGCGCGCCCGGCTGGTGGCGGCGACGCTGGGAGTGCTCATGCTGGCCGGGTGCACCAGCGGTCCCTCCGTGCGCCCCGCGGTGATCGACAACGACGGACGCGCCACCACCGCGCCGCCCCCGAGCACTGCCGCTGTGCCGTTGCCGCCGCTGGCCGAGCCCAAGAAGTCCGCCCTGCGATGGGCCAACTGCGACGCGGACACCCGGCAGCGGATGGCCGCTCCGGCACTGCCCGATTCGCTGCACGTCAGCTGCGCGCGCATGACGTCCCCGCTCGACGCGCCCGAGGACTCGCAGCACCTGCTCGCCCGCATCTTCGTGCTGAAGGCGGGCGACGGACCGATCCCGCTCGTGGTGGTCAACGACGTCGGCGGCGAGCCGGGCTCGCTGTTCGCCGCGCGCCTGGCGACCCGGCTTCCGCCGGAGTTCCTCAAGAAGTTCTCGCTGATCGGCGTGGACCGGCGCGGCACCGGGCTGTCCGGCGGCGTGCAGTGCGTGCCGCTGGAAGTGCGTTCGGACCTGCTGGGCGCGGACCCGGCGCAGGGCGGTCTCGGCGAGGTGCTCGACGCGGCTCGCCGGGCGGGTCAGCAGTGCGCGCTCGACCTCGACACCGCGCAGACCGCGCTGGACAGCTGGCGTACCGCCGGGGACCTCGACCAGCTGCGCAAACAACTCGGCCTTGACCGGCTGAACGCGCTCGGCCGCGGTGACGGCTCGAAGGTGCTTTCGGAGTACGCGGTGCGCTACCCGGCGCAGGTCGGCCGCATGGTGCTGGACGGCATCCCGGACCCGGGCGCCGACCGGGCGGCGGTGCTCGACGCGGTGGCCGCCGGCGCACAGTCGACGTTCGACGCCTTCTCCGCGGACTGCGCCGCCCGCAACTGCCCGATGGGCGATGCGAAGGTCGCGCTGAAGACCGTGACCGACCGGCTCCGTACGTCCCCTGTGGACACTGACGACGGCGTGACGATGAGCCCCGGCGTGGCGACTTACGCGGTGTACCAAGGCCTCGCCGACCGGTCGAACTGGCCCGCTCTCGCCGACGCGCTGAACGCCGCGAAGAACGGTGACGTCACCGCGCTGGCCGGCTTCGCGAATCCGATCGTCGCGGACGTCCGCGGCCGCACGTCGCGCATCGGCGGCACCATCGCGACCCGATGCAACGACTCGACCACGCGGCTGCCCGCCGATCAACTGGACCGCGCCGCCGCCAACATGCGCGCCAAGTACCCGCAGTTCGGCGCTGCGGTCGCCCAGGAACTCGCCTGGTGCGGCGCTTGGCCGGTCCGCCGCGAGGCGCTGCCTCCCGCCGGTGCGCCAGGCGCCCCGCCCATGCTGGTGGCCGCTACCGCCACCGACCCGGTCACGCCGCAGATCGGCACGACCCGGGCCGCGGATCAGATGCCCAGCGCCGTGACTGTCACGTGGCAGGGTGTCGCGCACGGCGCGGTCGGCCAGTCCTCCTGCGTCACCGCAGCCGCGCAGGCCTTCCTGATCGACGGCAAGATTCCGGACAACGGCACTCTCTGTCCGGCCTAGGGACCGGCCTGGCTGGCGACCTGCGAGACGGAGTACGCGCAGTCGGCCTGCTGTTTGGTGATCAGCCGCAGGTGCGGCCGCTTGGTAATCGCGGCGTCGCCGAGCAACAGGTTGGGCGCGGAGCCGCTCGCGCCGCGTCGTGTGCGCAGCGCGTCTGTCGAACGGCTCCCTCTCGCCGAGATAGCGCCGCCAGCCGCGCACCAGCCCGCTGATCCGGCTGAGCAATCCCCGCTGAGGTCTGAGGTGGCGGAACCGGGGCTGTCCCGCCGAAGTCGTCTCGAACTGTGATGTCTCAGGACATGGGTGACAGTTCCGCATCAGGACTTGGGTGACGGTTGGTGTGTCAGGACTTCGGTGACGGTTGTTGTTTCTTCGGGCGGGTGCCTGGGCGTCGGCCGTTGCCGACGTAT
>NZ_JARACH010000088.1:0-30471 GCF_029087445.1 Amycolatopsis sp. La24 | reverse complement strand
CCTGGCGGCGACATCGCTTGGTGGTTGCGTGGGGCACCCCGAAGTTTGATTGTGCTGACGGTTCGGGGGTGCTTGTCAAGGCGGGAAAGATGCCTTGACAAGCACCCCCGAACCGCAGGGAGGCTTCGTATCGGGGTTGGGGGAGGGGCTGGGTGCCTCGCTCGTTGGGTGCATCGGTGCGGCTGGGTGCCTTGATGGTTGGGTGCTGCGGTTGCGGTTTGGGTGGGGGTTAGCGCCCCAATGTGGCATTGGGTGCATGTGGCGCACCCAATGTGGCGTTCGGTGCATCTGACGCACCCAATGCCGCATTGGGGCGCGTCGCTGGCTCACGCGCCATGTCAACTCGGGTTGACAGGCGCCGCGTGTCAACCTAGATTGACATCATGACGGAAGCGACGGATTTGGCCGCTCGCGCTGGTGATCGGGATCCCCGGGTGGGGCTTCGGGCGGTGGCTGCGTTGAGGCGGTTGCTTGAGCAGTTGGAGGCGGTGCAGGTGCGCAGTGCGCGGATGCACGGCTGGTCTTGGCAGGACATCGCGGCCGAGTTGGGGGTCAGCCGGCAGGCCGTCCACAAGAAGTACGGGAGGCATTGATGTTCGAGAAGTTCACCCATGACGCCCGGAGAGCGGTGGTCGAGGCGCAGGCCGCGGCGCATGAGGCGGGGGCTCGGGAGATTTCCGCGCAGGCGGTTTTCGCTGGGCTGGCGCGGATCGAGGACGGCGAGGCCGTGCGGTTGCTGCGAGATCTCGGGGTGTCGCGCGAGGACGTCTTCGCTGAGCTTGCCCGGGTGCGCCGCCGCGGCGGGATCAGTGATGCCGATGCCGAGGCGCTCACCGAGTTCGGCATCGACGTTGATCAGATTGTCGAGCGGGTCGAGCAGACGCACGGGCCGGGTGCGCTTGCTCAGGCGAGCCGGCCCACGCGGCGCAATCACTTGCCGTTCACTGAGGACGCGAAGAACGCGTTGCAGATGAGCGTGCGGGAGGCGCAGGACCTCGGCGACAAGCATCTCGGGCAGGAGCACCTGCTGCTCGCGCTCGTGAAACAGCGCGGTCCGGTGGCCGACTTTCTCGCGGCACGCGGGATCGATTATCCGGCGGTCCGGCAGGCCGTCGGCAAGCGCTAATGCTGTTCTTGCTGGTCCGCCCCGGTGCGCCAAGTGACCAGCGGGAGCAGTGCCTGAGTCAGCGGGCCGATGCTGAGGGCGTACAGCACGGTTCCGACGCCGACCGCGCCGCCGAGCAGCCAGCCCGCGGCCAGGACGAGTACCTCGATGCCGGTCCGGACCAGGCGGACGGACCAGCCGGTTCGGGCGTGCAGGCCGGTCATCAAGCCGTCTCGGGGGCCGGGGCCAAGGCGGGTGCCGACGTACACCGCGGTCGCGACGGCGTTCAGGACGACGCCGCCGACCAGCATCAGGATCTGCCAGACGAGCACGTGCTGGTCGGGTAGCACGGCGCGCACCGCGTCCACCGCTACCGCGATCACCGCGATGTTCGCGACGGTGCCGATGCCGGGGCGCTGCCGCAGCGGGATCCACAGCAGCAGCACGAACACCGCCACGACGGCGCTGATCGTGCCGAACGTCAGCCCGGTGATCTTGGTCAGGCCGTCGTTCAGCACGTCCCACGGGTCGAGCCCGAGGCGGGCGCGGGTGAGCATGGCCATGCTCGCGCCGTAGAGCGCGAGGCCGGCGAGCAGTTGGACACCCCGGCGCGCGGGGGCTCGGCGGAGGCTGAGGGGACTGAGGTCGGTAACTGCCACTTCTCCACTATTGGCGCCAACTGGCCTGGTATGCCATGGCCAATGCGCGATAATTGGCCTTATGGAACCTCTGGGCGGCCGCATCTCGGGACGGCGATTGGCCATATTGCTGGGGGAGTGGCGGCAGCGTGGCTCCCGGCAGGGGGCGACCGACCTCGCCGCGGCGGTCGAGTTGCACGTGCTCGACGGGCAGTTGCCGATTGGCACGAGGCTGCCCGCCGAGCGCGAACTCGCTGACGCGCTCGGGGTCAGCCGCACGTTGATCGGGGCGGCGCTCGATCGGCTTCGCGCGGACGGTCTCGTCGCCAGCCGTCGCGGGGCTGGGTCGTGGGTGGCGGGCGTGGGCAACCGCGACGAGGCCGAGGCGGTCCGGGACGACCTTCTCGACCTCGCGCGGGCCGCGCCGCCCGCTGTGCCTGGGCTGATGGCCGCGTTCGACACCGCGCGGCGTGATCTGGTCGAGTACGTCAGCGGAAACGGCTATCTCACTGGGGGACTGCCGCGGTTGCGGGAGCGGATCGCCGAGCGCTACACCGCGCGCGGCCTGCCGACGTCGCCGGACCAGGTGCTGGTGACGTCCGGTGCGTACTCCGCGTTCGTGCTCTGCCTGCGGATGCTGAGCGGGCCCGGTGACCGGGTTCTGCTTGAGCAGCCGACGTATCCGAACGCCATCGACGCCGTCCGCGCGACGCACGCGTTGCCGGTTCCGGTCGCGCTCGATCCGGTGCGCGGCTGGGATTTGCCGGGGATCGAGGCCGCGCTGCGCCAGGCCGCGCCTCGGTTCGGCTACCTCGTGGTGGACTTCCAGAACCCGACCGGACTGCGCCTCGACGCGGCCGGACGGGAACGGCTCGGCGGGCTGCTCGCCCGGTCGCGGACGCCGGTCGTGGTCGACGAATCGTTGGTGGAACTGGATTACGAGGGCGATCCGGTGGACGGTCCGCCGCCGCTGGCCGCGTTCGGCGGGGATCTGGTGCTGAGCGTCGGATCCGCGGCGAAATCGCAGTGGGGCGGATTGCGGCTGGGCTGGATCCGGGCGTCGACGGATTTGCTCGATCGACTGCAGTCCTCCCGGTTCGCGGTCGACCTCGGCGCGCCGGTGTTCGACCAGCTCGTGCTGGCCGCGCTGCTCGAACCGGAAGGCTACGACGTGCTCGCCCGGCGCCGGGCCGAATTCCGGGAGCAACGGGACATCACGGTCGCGGCACTGCGGAAGTACTGTCCAGAGTGGACATTCCAGGTGCCGCCCGGCGGACTGTCGCTGTGGTGCCGGTTGCCGGAACCGATGAGCACGCGGCTGGCGGTGTCGGCGGCGAACCACGGGGTCCAAATCGCGCCCGGGTCGAGGTTCGGGGTGCACGGCGGGTTGGAACGCTGGCTGCGGCTGCCGTTCGGGCTGCCGCGCGAGCAATTGCCGGAGGCGGTGCGGCGGGTGAGCGCGGCGGCGGCTTCGGTGCGCGGCTGCGCGGATGTGCCCGCGGAACGGATTGCGGTGACCTAGCGCGGTTTTGTCTCCGAAAAATGAACAGCCGGTGCACCGGATGGGATCCAGCCACTCCAGGGATGGTGGCGGTCACCTGTCCGGCGCACCGGCCGATCGTCCGAGGCGCTTCCCGGCACAGCCCCTCGAAGTGCCGGGAAGCGCCCTCGGTTCAGGCGGGCTTCGGTTGGCGCAGGCTTTTGCTCGGCGCGGTGAGCGAAAGCCTCCGGAGCACGCCCGTGGTGGGTCCCGGCGCCGCGGGGGCAGCGCGGCGCCGGGACCAGGACCCGATCCGGCCGGGCGCGGTCGGCCGGTCGGGAAGTGCGGTCATGGTTCAGCCCCTTGATCGAAGTAGCACTGGTGCGAAGGGGTGAGTCCGGCGCAGCGAACGGGCGCGCGCGATCAAGAAGTTGATCTTGAGGTGGACGGAGCTCTCCCCGGATAACCGGTTGGAGGGTCAGTCCGGGGAGGTGGTCGGCAGGGCGGCGTCCCTGCCCGCGCCGTCGACCTCGTGGTCGCGGCTGACGCCGATGAGCTTGAGCTGAGTGACGGTGTCGCCGTCGCCGGCCAGCGCGAACAGCTGGCGCAGACCGCCGTGCCCGTCGTGTCCCGGCGAGACACTCGACGCGGGCGCGGCAGGCGCGGCCGGAGCCGAGGGAAGACCTTCGCCGCCACCGCTGCTGCCGCCGCCAGCCTGGCTGCGTTCCTTGACCGGCGGCGCGGGCTGGGTTTCCTGCTTGGCGGCGGGCTGCGCGGCGAGGACACGGGCGGGCGCGGAGTGGACGACCGGCGCTTGCTTGCTGACCTGCACGACAACCGGCGCTTCCGGCTCTTTCGCCAGCTTGCCCGCCGGGACGGAGACGCTGATCGACCCGCTGGCGACCGGAGCAGGCTCGACCGTGTCGACCGGCGGCTCGACAACCCGGACCGGCGCGGTGTCGATCACGGTGTCGACCGAGGTGACCGTGGTGTGCAGGGCGGTGTCGACGGTGTCGTTGACGGTTCCGAGGATGCCGTCGAGGAGCCCCGGGTGGCCGGTTTCGGTGCCGCCGAGGAGTCCGCCCAGGAGGCCCGGGCCGGAATCGTGGCTGGTGCCGCCGAGAAGACCGCCGAGAAGCCCTTGCTGCGGTTCGGGTTCGCTGCTGATGCTGCTGAGCAAGCCCTGCTCGGGCTGGCTGCTGGGCGAACCTTGGCTGGGCTCGTTGCTGGTGCTGCTGAGCAAACCCTGCTGAGGTTCGGGATTGGCGCTGCTGGGCTTGCTGCTGGGCAGACCTTGCTGAGGTTCGGGATTGGTGCTGCTCGGGCTGCTGGGCAGGCCCTGCTGGGGTTCGGCGCTGGGCGAACTCTGGCCGGGCTCGCTGCTCGGGCTGCTGACCGGCTGCGTGGTCGCGTCGGACGCAGGATCGCTCGCCAGTGCGTGGTGTTTCGCCGCGCCCGGGCTCTTTGCCTTGGCTGGCTTGGTGATCTTGGTCGAGGGCCGGGTCACCGCGATGCTGGTGTGGTGGCCCGGGCCGTTGCCGGACACAGCGGCCGGACGGAAGCTCACGTCCGGCCGGTAGTCGTCGGCGGAGATGTGGAACCGGTGGAGCGAGGCGCGTTGCGTGCCGGGCATGGCCCAGGTGAGGGTGCCGGACGTGGCCGTTCCGGCGTAGCGGTGCTCCGGTTCGGTGTCGGGAGCCGAAGCGGCCGGGCGGTCGATGTGCTCGTCCGCCGCCGCGTTCGCCTGCGACAACGCCGCGCCGAGCAGCCATCCGGCCAGGGTGAGCCCGCCGGCGACGGCGATCCGGGCGGCGGGCCGGGCGATCGGAGCAGCCCAGGCTCGGGGCCGTCGTCGCGCGCCCGCGCGCGCGAAAGAGGAGTTCCGCTCGGTGCGGTTCGAAGCGCGGTCGGCCATTCCGAGGAGCGCGGGACCCGCGTTCCCAAGTGGACTGAAGCCGGACGCCACGGGATGTGCGAGGCCGCGCGAATGCGCCATGCCGGTCACGCCACCACCACCGTCCGCGCCTGAAGCTCGTGCCACCGCACGAGACTGATCTTGCTGGGGCTGTCTTCCGGCCAGGTCGCAGGTCCCCCGGGGCTGCCCTCTTTCTAGCACCGGACGCGAGTGTTTCATCTCTCCCGCGCTCGATCCACCCCGTAAGGCGGAACGTCCGCACCGGCTCTGGTGTCCGATCCGCCCTAGTCGATCACACTGCGTCGCCTCAACCGGGCCAGATGCGGCCATCCGGGCGGCCCGTCCGCGGCGCGAATTCGGGCGTTGACCCGATGTTTCGGCCACCGCGACACTCTCGGTATCTCGTTCCCGCAGGGGCGAACCGGGCCCGGGCGCCAGTCGTCAGACGAGTTTCCGCAGGCGTTCGACGGCTTCGTCGATCACCTCGTTGCGCTTGCAGAACGCGAACCTCAGCAGATGTTTCCACTCGTCCGGGTGATCCGTGAACACCTTGACGGGTACCGCGGCGACTCCGGCGCGTTCCGGAAGCGTCCAAGCGAGCTCGGCGGCGTCCTCGAAACCGAGCGGACGCACGTCAGCCGTCACGAAGTACGTTCCCGCACTCGGCCGTACTGCGAATCCCGCATCAGCGAGACCAGCGGAAAGCCGATCCCGCTTCTCCTGCAGACTCGCGCGCAGGTTTTCGACCCACTCAAGCTCGTTGTCGAGCGCGTACGCCACGGCCGGCTGCAGCGGTCCGCCGGAGACGAACGTGATGAACTGCTTCGCCGCCTTCACCGCGGCCACCAGCTCCGGTGTCGAGCAGATCCAGCCGATCTTCCAGCCGGTGCAGTTGAAGGTCTTGCCCGCGCTCGAAATCGCGACGGTCCGCTCGCGCATCCCGGGGAACGACGCGAGCGGCAGGTGCTCGGCACCGTCGAAGACGAGGTGCTCGTAGACCTCGTCGGTGACCGCGATGAGGTCGTGCTCCACGCACAGCCGCGCGACTTCCTCCAGCTGCGCGCGCGAAAACACGGTGCCCGTGGGGTTGTGCGGCGAATTCAGCAGCACCGCGCGGGTTTTCGGCGTGATCGCGTCGCGGAGGGCGTCGAGGTCGAGTTCGAGCTGTCCGTTCTCGGTTTCGACCAGCCCGATGACGCGTCGCTGCGCGCCCGCCATCGCGACCGCGGCGGCGTACGAGTCGTAGTACGGCTCGACCACGATCACCTCGTCGCCAGCCTCGGTCAGCGCGATCAGCGATGCCGCGATGGCCTCGGTCGCACCCGCGGTGACCAGGATCTCCGTGTCCGGGTCGTAAGTGGCTCCGTAGCGCTGGCGGTGCCTGCTGATCGCGGCGCGCAGCTCCGGACGGCCCGGCCCGGGCGGGTACTGGTTGTCGCCGCCGAACAGGGAGTTCTTCGCGGTTTCGAGCATCCCGGCGGGCCCGTCGGTGTCCGGGAAGCCCTGGCCGAGGTTGACCGCGTCGTGCCGGACGGCGAGCGCGGTCATCTCCGCGAAGACCGTCGAGGTGAACGGGCGGAGGCGGGGGACGAGAGCTGGTTCACGCACGAGAACGCATCCTCACGGACAATGGCGGTGTGGAGCAACTCACCCCTGCCAAGGTCACGCCCGCGGATCCGCCCGGCGGCACCGCCGGCGAAGAGGCGAAACGGCGCGGCCTGCGGAAGATGAAGCTGGTCGCGCTGTCTTTCCTGCTCGGCGCGACGATCGTGTTCCTGCTGACGAGCTGGGCGGAGTCGGCGGGCTGGAGCGGCTGGGTCGGCTACGTGCGCGCCGCGGCCGAGGCGGGCATGGTCGGCGCGCTCGCGGACTGGTTCGCGGTGACGGCGCTGTTCCGGCATCCGCTCGGACTGCGGATCCCGCACACCGCGATCATCCCCAACAAGAAGGACGCGCTCGGCAACAGCCTCGGCGAGTTCGTCGGCTCGAACTTCCTGTCTCCCGACGTCATCCGCGACAAGCTCCGCCGCGTCGAGGTCGCGAGCAGGCTCGGCGGCTGGCTCTCGCAGCGCGACAACGCGGAACGCGTGACGTCGGAACTGGCGACCGTCGTGCGCGGCGCGGTCACGGTGCTCCGCGACGAGGACGTGCAGGCGATCATGGAGCAGGCCGTGGTCAAGCGCGTGATCGACAAGCCGTGGGGCCCGCCGCTGGGCAAGATCCTGGCGGGCGTTTTCGAGGACGGCGCGCACCACAAGCTGGTGGATTTGATGTGCGACCGCGCCTACGAATGGGTCCGGGACAACCACCAGACGATGCTGCGCGTGGTCTCAGACCGCGCGCCGAGCTGGTCGCCGAAGTTCGTCGACGAAATGCTGGCGGACAAGGTGTACGGCGAGGTCCTGACCTTCGCCTGGGCGGTGAAGACGGACGTCAACCACCCGATGCGCCTGGCACTGGACAAGTTCCTCGGCGAGTTCGCGCAGGACCTGCAGACCGACCCGAAGACGATGGAGCGGGCAGAGCAGGTCAAGGGCCAGATCGTGAACCACGGCGAAGTGCAGAAACTCATCGGCAACGCGTGGGCGACGGCCAAGGAGATGCTGCTGAACGCCGCGGAGGACCCTTCCAGCGAACTGCGCCAGCGGGTTCGCGGCGGCCTGGAGTCGCTCGGCAAGCGTCTGGTGGACGACCCGTCGATGACGTCGAAGGTGGACGGCTGGGTCGAGAGCGCGGCGGTTTACCTGGTGACCCACTACTCCCGCGAGATCACGACGATCATCACGGACACGGTGGAGCGGTGGGACGCCGAGGAGACGTCCCGGAAGATCGAACTGCAGGTCGGGAGGGATCTGCAGTTCATCCGGATCAACGGGACCGTGGTGGGTGCGCTGGCTGGGCTGGTGATTTACGCGGTGGCGCAGCTGCTTTTTTGAGGTTGTTGCGCTGTGCGGGCGGTGGGTTGGCCGCGGTGGCTGGGGTTGGGGGCGGCTGTCGGGGCGGAGTTCGCCTGCTCGCGGCCATCAGCCAGGGGACGTCGGCAGCGGTTGCCGGTTGGGTTGCGGGCGGCGTTTGGCCGCGGGAATCCGCCTGCCCGCGGTTGGCGATTGTCTGTACTGGCCTGGTCCGGTCGGTGTCGTTTGAGACGGCGCGGTTGCCGGTTGGCAGTCGGGTGTGTTGCGCTGACCAGCGCGGTTGGGGATCGCACGGATGCCAGTTGCGGTTGGGAGTGCTGGCCCGTCCGACGCTGTTCAGGACCGCTCCGCTGTCGCCCGGCGGCTGCCTGTGCTGGCCCGACCGTGTCGTTCGCGATTGCGCGGTTGTTGCCTGGCGGCTGCCTGTGTTGGCCTGACCGTGTCGTTCGCGATTGCGTGGTTGCCTCCCGGCGGCGGGAATTCGTTCTCTTCCGGCTCGCAGCCCGCGTGGCGGTGCTAGCCCGGCTGGTGCGGTTCGGGCTCGCGCGGACGTCGGTCAGCGGAAGGGATTCGCTCGCTCCCAGCGCGGCGGTTTCCTCCGGGCGGCTGGCCTGTCGGGTGCGGTTCGGGATTGCGCGGTTGCTGGTCGGTGGTAGTTGGGCGGCATGGCTTGGCGGGTGCGTTTCGAGATCACGCAGCTGCCGCCGCCCGGCGGTTGGCTGATCTAGCCAAGCCGGGCGGCTCAGAGTGGTGCAGTCGCCGCACGGTGGTTGGCCGTGTTGGTCTGGTTGGTGCGGTTCAGGGTGGCGTGGTTGCCGCGCGGCGGTCGGCTGACTCGGTCGCGGCGGGTCGGGATCGCCGTTGGATCCGGGCTGGCAGCAGTCCCGGGATTTCGTTGTGGTTGAGCGGAATTCGCCATCGAGCCAGCGCTCGATTGGTCACCGCGAAGCTCCGTGGGTGGCGGCTCGAAAGCGCGGGTGTCCCGGCGCTTCAGGTGCAACGCCCTCCGTGGTTCTCCTCGGCCTCGACCGGCTGCGGCGGGTGGTCGGTCGGATGCGCGGCGTCCTATACCACAGCCGTGGCTTGTTCAAACCAGTTGTCCACAGGAAGCTGAGTTATCCCCGGGGTTATCCACAGGAATTCACGGTGATGGCCTAATCGCTGTCCACAACTTGTGGGGATCCAGGGCATCTGCACGTGCACATGTGGTGTGTGTGGACAAGTTGTCCACAGGGGGTCAGTTGTGCACAGCCGCCGTGCGGGCGCGCCAGGAGCGGGCTTTTTCGCGGTTTCCGCAGACTCGCATCGAGCACCAGGTGCGGGAGCGGTTGCGGGATTCGTCGAAGAAGGCCCACAGGCAGTCGTCGGCGGGGCAGATTTTCAGGCGGACCCAGTCGCCGCGGATGGCTAGGCGGGTGGTCGCTGCCAGGGTCGCGGTGACGGCGTCCGGGGTGAGCAGTGCCGGGCCGGTTTCGGTGAGGGTGAAGCGGAGCGGGACGTCCAGCGTGGTCGCGGGCAGCCGCGGGTCGCCGACGGCGGCGCGCAGGCTGTCGCGAACGGCGCGGGCTTCGGCGGGATCGTTCGGTGACACGTCGTGGTCCGCGGCCCACTGCCGCCAGAGCTCCGGATCGTCCAGCAGGTCGTCGCCCCGTTCGATGTCGACGGTGTTCAGGAAGGCGACCACCAAGGAAGCGTCGGTGTGCACCTGCCCAGTGTACGGGCGATATTGGTTGCGACCTGGCTCACTAACCTTCATAATCCATTTACTGGTTACGCGACTAGGAGAGGATGGCCACAACATGGGTGCGATTCCGACTTTCGGCGGCGTTGCGTTCGACTGTCCGGACCCAGGAGCACTCGCCGGGTTCTACCGCTCCCTGCTTGAGTGGGACGAACCTAAGATCGCTCCGGACAACCACTGGGCCACGCTCGTCGACCCGCGCGGCGGCGTCCGGCTGGAATTCCAGCGGGTGGCTGATTACCGCGCGCCCGAATGGCCGTCGCAGGACAAGCCGCAGCAGGCGCACCTCGACCTCGACGTTCCCGACCTCGAGGCCGCTCACCAGCGCATTCTCGGGCTGGGCGCGAAGCTGCTCGACGATTCCCCGGAGACCTTCCGCGTGTACGCCGATCCGGTCGGCCACCCGTTCTGCCTCTGCGCCTGCTGACACGGCGCGGCGAATCCGCGTAGGGTCGGCTGCGTGATTTGTCCGAAGTGTCAGAACATGATGCGCACTGTCGACAAGAACGGCGTCCACATCGAGCAGTGCGACGGCTGCCGCGGGATCTTCCTCGACCGCGGCGAGCTGGAGCAGATCGCCGGTGCCGAGAGCGCTTTCTACCGGCAGCAGCCACCGCCTTACGGCCGTCCCGATTCGCCGCGCCCGTACCGAGGCGGGCACGCGGACTCGCCGCGGCCGTACCGCGGTGGTTACGGGGATTCGCCGCGCCCGTACGGCGGACGACGCAAGCGCAGCTTCCTCGAGAACCTCTTCGACTGAGTTGTCCACCGTTCCAGTAGTGCTTGACCTGCGGATCTGTCCGGCCTGTGGCGACCGCGCGAGTTGTCCACAGGCCGAGGCGGACCTTCTGCGGTGTGTGGAGTGCGGACACCGGTGGCCGTTCCGGCGGCTGCCGTTGTTCGCGTTGACGGGGCCGAGCGCGGGCGGCAAATCGACAGTCGGGCCGAAGCTGGCGCAGCGGTTGGCGGGTGAGGCCGTCGTGCTAGAGCAGGACGTGCTGTGGACCGGCGCGCTGCAGGACGACGTCCCCGGCAACCCGGCGTTTCGCGGGGCCTGGCTGCGGATGGCGGCGATGCTGCACCAGAACGGACGACCGGTCGTGCTGTGCGGGACGGTCGCGCCGCAGGAGCTGGAACCGTTGCCAGAGCGCGTTTTCTTCTCGGACGTGCACTATCTGGCGCTGGTCGCGGACAACGAGACCCTCCGACGCCGGTTGCGTGCCCGGCCGGCGTGGCGGGAGTGGGACGAGCCGCGGATCGAGGAGATGCTCGAGTTCAACCTGTGGATACGCGGGCAGGTCGAGTCCATCGACACGACGGAGGCTCCGCTCGAGGACGTCGTGACCGCGGTGGAGAAGTGGGTTCGGGCCAGAATTGGGTCGGACCTAAGGACTGGCGCGTGAGTTGGGTCGGACCTAGGAATCGGTGCGTGAGCTGGGTCGGGCCTAAGGATCAGTGTGTGAGCTGGGTCGGACCTAGAGATCAGTGCGGGAGCAGGATTTTGGCTGGGTCGGACCTAGTGACGCCTCACGATTGTTCCGCGCGGAGCCGTTCGTCGTAGCGCTGCTGGGATTCGTGGATTTCGCCGGTGTGCGCGACGGTCCAGTCGTACAGTCGGCCGAACGGCTCGCGCAGTGATTCGCCAAGTGGCGTAAGGGAATACTCGACTCCGACGGGGGACGTCGGCAGTACTCGCCGCACGATCATGCCGTTGCGTTCCAGCCTGCGCAGGGTTTGGGTCAGCACCCGCTGGGTCACGCCTTCCAGTCGGCGTTTGATGTCGTTGAACCGGCGCGGCTCCTCCAGGACTGCCATCGCCATCATCGACCACTTGTCGGCGATCTGGTCGAGGATCGGGCGGCTGGGACAGTCGGCCCGGTACACAGTGCCGGTGTCGGGAGCGGCCATCTCGGTATCCTCCATGATCCTTGCGATGCCCAAAGTGCGTTATTGACGCTGGTCGGTCCGCGCCCGAGCCTAGGTATACATCAGGAACCTAGCTGCCTGCCAGATACGTATCGGAGACCCGAATGCACCCCGACGACTACCCGACCCTGCGCGTGCGCCGCGAGGGCGGCATCGTCCGCGTCACCATCGACAACCCGCCCGTCAACGTCCTCGACGTCGCTCTCATGGCGGACCTCAGGCGGCTGCTGCTCACGCTGCGAGCCGACGATTCCGCGCGCGTGATCGTTTTCGACAGCGCCGACCCGGACTTCTTCATCGCGCACGTCGACATGTCTCTGGTCGACACTCCGGACGCGTTCGACCACTTCGCTCCCGAGATTCCCTTGGGGCTCAACGTTTTCCAGGCGTTGGGCGAACTTCTGCGGCAGCAACCGCAGGTGACGATCGTGCAGCTCGCCGGTCTGGCGCGAGGCGGCGGGGCGGAGTTCGTCGCGGCCGCGGACCTGGCCTTCGCGGCGATCGAGACCGCGGGTCTCGGGCAGATCGAGGCGCTGATGGGGATTGTCCCGGGCGGCGGAGGGACGCAGTATCTGGCGAACCGCGTTGGCCGCAACCGGGCGTTGGAAATCGTGCTCAGCGCCGAGTTGTACGACGCGCGGACGGCCGAACGCTACGGCTGGGTCAACCGGGCCGTGCCTGCTGACGAACTCGAAGAAGTGGTTGATCGGCTGGCCCGCAACATCGCCGCGTTGCCGGAAGGCGTGATCGCCGCGGCGAAAAAGGCCGTCGTTCCGGATGATCTGGCCACCGGATTTCAGCGGGAACACGACGCTTGGGCGGGACAGTTCACGCGTCCTGCGGCGGAAGCGCTAATTCGGGGCGGACTGGCGCGGGGTGCGCAAACGCGGACGGGCGAGCGCGATCTGGAGGGGCTGCTTCGCGGGCTGGCGGGGTGATCGGCGGATCCGCCCTACAGCGGCCAGCGATTCTCGGATTGCGGATCGTCCAGCCAGAAAGTCTGCTCGTCGGCGTTGACCGTGAGGCCGAAACGCGACCGGCTGGGGCGTCCGAGCGATTCCCAGCGCCGGTGCGCTTCCTCGGCGATATCCCACAAGGCGCGCGGACCTCCTTGTGCCACCTCGAAACCGGAGTCCGTGCGACGGGTCCGGGCCCAGGAACCGTCCGGATGGGACAGTGCGAAAGCGCCGTTCGGGTCGACGTGCACCGGGCGTACCTCAGGTAGTTCCAGTGACGCAAAAAACTCGAAATGTCGTTGTGGTTTAAGCACATCTGTCATTGACAGTTCAGTCGGGCGCCATTGCACATCGGCAGCGGACGGCAGGTCCGCGAGCGGTGGCAGGCGATGTGCGCGCAGGGGCATGAAGCGGCCGTCGCGGGCCAGGACCTGGCCTTCGGCGGTCGCGCCTTCGCCTGCGGTGAGGCGGACGAGTCCGCCGCCGAGCGGGCGGTTGAGGGTGGT
Source organism: Amycolatopsis sp. La24 (assembly GCF_029087445.1). Classification (NCBI taxonomy): domain Bacteria; kingdom Bacillati; phylum Actinomycetota; class Actinomycetes; order Pseudonocardiales; family Pseudonocardiaceae; genus Amycolatopsis; species Amycolatopsis sp. La24. The sequence continues at coordinate 17,289 of NZ_JARACH010000088.1, read as the reverse complement.
GACGATGTGTCCGCCGGGGAGGGTTTGAGCAAGCCAGGCAAGGGGAATCCGGGAGACCGACGCGGTGCACAGGACCCGGTCGAAGAGCACTCCGGCCGGGAAACCGAGTGCGCCGTCGCCGGTGGCGCACGCGGGGGCGTAGCCGCAGGAGGCGAGGCGTTCCTGCGCGGCGGCGGCGATGACCGGGTCGATGTCCACTGTGGACACCTGGCCGGAACCGCAGCGGTGGCACAGCAAACCCGCGTTGTAACCGGTTCCGGTGCCGATCTCCAGCACCCGGTTGCCGTCGCGGACCAGGAGTTCTTCCAGCATGATCGCCATGATCGCGGGCATGCTGGACGAACTGGTCGGCACGCCGGGGATCGGTCCGTGCGCGCGGGCCCGGTCCCATAGCGACGGGTCGTCGTCGAGCTGGGTGACCAGGACGTCGCGCGAATAGACGCGGTCCAGCCAGTCCGGATCGCCGCGGTCGACCGCCGCCCAGCCGTCGCCGGCGGGCACGAAAAACCGCGGCAGGAACGCGTGCCGGGGGACGGTCGCGAACGCGTCGGTCCAGGCCCGCTCGTGCAGCACGTCCTCTTCGACGAGGTGCCGGACCAGGCGTCGACGCAACCGTTGTGCCCGCATAAGCCCAGGGTAACGGGGTGAGCGGAACCACACCCGATGGTTGCAAGCAGGGTGCTTGCAATAGCTAGCACGCGAGCGTACTGTCGAGTAGGTCGCGAGGAGGTGACCGGATGACAGAACCCGGCGGAGCACAGCGCCCCATGGACAAGGTCGCGGACATCGCCTCCGACATCGGCGAGTACATCCGCCAGCAGCGCAGTTCCGCGAAGATTTCGCTGCGCCAGCTGTCGAAACTCGCCGGAGTGTCCAATCCGTACCTGAGCCAGATCGAGCGCGGGGTCCGCAAACCCAGCGCGGAGATCCTCCAGCAGATCGCGAAAGGGCTGCGGATCTCGGCCGAAGCGTTGTACGTGCAGGCCGGAATCCTCGACCTGCCGACCGGCGGCCCGGTCGGCGACGCGATCCGCGCCGACGCCGAGCTGACCGAACGGCAGAAGCAGGTCCTGCTCGACGTCTACGAGTCCTTCCGGCGCGAAAACGCCGCCGCGAACACCGCACCGAAGACCACCCAAGAGACCACTGAGGAGTCGGCATGACCACGCCCAAGACCGAGGACGTCCGCAAGGCCGTCAACACCGCGCTCGACCAGGTCCGCACCCCGCTGCTCGCCGCGCTCGGCGCCGGCAACCTGGCCAGCCAGGCCGTGACCGACGCGGTCGCCAAGGCCCGCGCCAACGTCACCAAGAACACCGAGGCCGCCCGCAAGGGCTTCGAGGAGCTGCCGACCGACGTCGAAAGCCTCCGCGAGAAGCTCGACCCGGCCGAACTGCGCAAGGCCATCGACGAGTACACCGAGGCCGCGCTGAAGCTGTACAACAAGCTGGCCGAGTCCGGCGAGCAGGCGTGGGACAAGATCGCCGCGCAGCCGCAGGTCAAGAAGGCCCTTGAGCAGCTGGACGACGCGCTGACCGCCGCGCAGGAGCGCGTCGACGGCCTGACCGAGGAGACCCGCGAGCGCGTCGACGGCGTGCTGGCGAAGGTCACCAAGCGCACCCGTTCCGCTGGTGAGAAGGCCGCCCGCAAGGTGACCGAGGTGGCCGGCGACACCGCGGACGCGGTTGAGGAAATCGGCGAGAACGTCGCGCACGAGACCCGTTCGGTGGCTCGCAAGGCCGCGAACCGTACCGCGCCGAAGACCGCCACGCCGGCCCGTCGCACGACCACCAGCACGACGGCGAACGCGAAGAAGCCGGCCGCGCCGAAGACGGAGAAGTGACGGCGGGGTCACTGCCGCGCTGATCGGCGGTTCGGGTGCTTCAGCACTCGGAACCGTTGGGGCGGGCCGGTTTGCGCCGGGGTCGCCGAGGGCGAGAATTGAAAATCGAGGGGTCGCACGGCGGCCGGGCCTGGGTTGGTCCGGTCGCCGTGTGCTGTGTTGGGGATGTTCCGGGGTGCCCGTTGGGTTGGCGGCGGTGGTTGCCGTGTTGGGGGATGTTCCGGGGTGCCGTCGGGTTGGCCGCGGTGGTTGCCGTGTTGGGGATGCTCGGGGGCGCCCGTTGTGCTGGCGGCGGTGCCGCCGGGTTGAGGGATGCTCGGGGGCGTCGTTGGGTTGGCGGCAGTGTCGCCGTGTTGGGGACGGTAGCGCCGTGCCGCTGTGTGGCGGACTGTGCCTCGCGCCGCTGAATCAGGTGGCGTCCGGGGAGGTGGCGGCGGGGTGTGGTGAGGTTGCCGCCGCGCCGCCGCGTGGCGGACTGGGCCCGCGCTGCTGATCCGCACCGCTGAATCGGGCGGCGTGCCGGGATGTGGCAGCGGGGGTGTCGGTGAACCTGCCGTCGCGCCGCTGAATCGGAGGACCGTGCCGCCGTCGCCCTGTGCGGAGTGTTTCGGCGGCAGTGTTGCGCGGGTTGGTCCGGCCGCTGTGCGCCGCCGCGGATGTTGCGGCGAAGTCGATGTTGGGTCGAACCCACCTCGCGCGAGCATCGTTAGGTTCGGCCTAGATGCACGGTAGCGAGTTAGGCCCGACCTAGGCTCACGGGCGCCGGGGCTGGGTTCGACCTAGCTTCACCGCAGCCGACTAGGTCCGACCTAGGCTCACGGCAGCGAGTTGGGTCCGACCTAGATTCCCGGCCACCGAACTGGGTCCGACCTAAGCCGAGGCACCCAACCGGAGTGACCGTTGTCACCCCGACAACCGTGGTTGAGATAACCGCGGCCAAACCCGCCCCGCCCGGGCCTGACCAGCAGTCATGTCACAGTGCCGGGTTTTGGGGGAGCGGGCGGCGTGGGCGGTTTGCCGTAAGCTGGCTGCGTGCTGGTTGCCGAATGGATCCTCAGGGTCATCCACTGGGGCAGCGCCTTGGTCGGGCTCTTCGCCTTCGTTCACGCGCTGCTCCAGCGAGCCGACGCGTACTCGGCGGCCGATCGCAAGACCAAGCCGGTCTGGATGTTGATCACTGGCGTGGCCACGGTCGCCCTGGTGTTGTTCCCGCTGCAGGGGAACGGGGTCGGGTTCATCTTCTGGGTGCCCGCGATGGCGGCGGCGCTCGTCTACATCGTCGACGTGCGGCCGAAGCTCATCGAGGTTCAGCGAGGCCACCGCAACTGGTGACCGGGGTGCCCGGCGGATTACATTCGGGCTGGTGACCACCTGGACTATCGCCGGAAGCCTCACTGTCGTTCCCGCGCCGACCCGTACTGACCTGCTTGCCGAACCCGTCGCCAAGGCGCTGGCCGCGATGCCCGCGCCGGACGAGGTCGGCGTCACTGAGATCGATCCGGAACTCGCCGACACCGCCGCGTTCTGCGAGGCGTACGGGTCGCCCTTGACTGCCTCCGCGAACTGCGTTGTCGTCGCTGGCAAGCGGGCCGGGGAGGTCCGGTTCGCCGCGGCGCTCGTGCTCGCGACCACCCGCGCCGACGTCAACGGTGTCATCAAGCGCCGCCTCGACGTGCGCAAGGCGTCGTTCGCGCCGATGGACGAGGCCGTTTCCCTCACCGGCATGGAGTACGGCGGCATCACGCCAGTCGGGCTGCCCGAGGACTGGCCGATTCTCATCGACCAAGCCGTCGCGGACGCGCCGGAGCTGGTGATCGGCAGCGGGATCCGCGGCAGCAAGCTCCTGATCTCCGGTACGGCGCTCGCTGGGCTGCCGAACGCCGAGGTCATCGACGGGCTCGCGCGCTGAACTGTCCACAGTGGACGCACCAGTCGAGATCAGCCCGGCGGCCCTCCAGAAGCTGAAGCAGCAGCGCGAGGCGATGCTGGCCGCGCTGGACCAGGACAGCCCCGTCTACGGCGTCAACACCGGGATGGGGCGGCTCGCCGGGACTCGGCTCACCGCCGCGCAGCAGGCTGACCATCAGCGCAATCTGCTGGTCGGCCGGGCGGTCGGCGGGAAGCCGTGGTTGTCGCCGGAGTTGACCCGGGCGTTGCTGCGCATGCGGCTGCGCGGGTTTCTCCGCGGCGACGCGGCGGTCAGTCCCGAGCTGGTCAGCTTCCTCGCAGACCGGATCAACGACGGGTTCCTCCCGGCCGTCCCGCGTGACAGCCTCGGCAGCGCCGGCGAGATCATCCCGCTGGCGCACGCGTTCCAGACGTTCGTCGGGCTCGGCACGGTCATCGAGGACGGTGCCGAGGTCCCGGCGGCGGAAGCGTTAAGCCGTCGCGGGGTGCGGCCGTTCGTGCTGGGGCCGAAGGAAGGGGCGAGCCTGATTCAAGGTTCGCCGCTGGCCGAGGCGTACGCGTGGGTGTGCGGCAAGAGGCTGCGTCGGCTGATCGATTGGCAGACGGTCTGCGCGGCGATCACCGTGGACGTTCTTGGTGCGCCGCAAGCGATCTACCGCGGCACCCGTATCGAGGAACTCATCGAAGGGGCCGCCACCAACAAGAGCGTCGTGCAGGCGCCGATCTCGGTGCGAGTCGGGCCGAAGGTGCTCGAATACGTCAGCCGGACTGTCGAGGAACTTCAGAAAACCTTGCAGGAGTCCTGGGAAACCCCGGCGGACTCGCCGGCCTTCGTCAACGGCGAGTTCGTCCCGACGACCGGCTATCACGCCGCCGCGCTCGGGCTTCGGATGGACGCGGTCAAGGCGGCCCTCGTCCACGCGGCGGAAGTCTCGGTTCAGCGGCTTCACCGCCTCCTCGACCCGCAGTTCAGCGGGCTGCCGCCGCAGCTCGCGGTGGATCCGGGGCCGCAGGCGGGGCTTACGCCGTTGCACAAACGTGCGGCTGGCGAGCTGCATGCGATGCGTCGTCTGGCCGCACCGGCGACGCTCGGGTCGCTGGATACTTCCGCTGGTCAGGAGGACGTGCAAGCGTTTGCCAGCAAGGCTGGCGCCGAGTTGGAGACAGTGATCGAGCGCTTCTTCGCCATCACCGCGTGCGAGCTGATCGCGGGGCGGCAGGCACGGTATCTGCTCAAGACCCCAGGCGCGCAGAGGCTGGCTGACACCTACGCCTGGCTCGCGGCGAGGATCGAGCCGGTGGCGGTCGATCGGTCGCTGGGGCCGGAGATCGACCAGCTCGCCGAGGTCTGTCTCACGAGTCCCGGCGGGCCTGTTGAAGTGCGAGACCGCGAGGCGTAGCCAGCTTGGTCAACAAAGCGAACAGGCCCTCGCACACCAGCGCCAGGATCACCACCGCAAGACCGCCGCCGAAGATTTCGCCATGGCCCTGCTCGCCGAGGGCGAAACCGTCGACGATGTAGCGGCCCAGGCCGCCGCCGTCGTTGACGATCGCGCCGATCGCGACCGTCGCGATCAGTTGCAGGAACGCCACTCGCGCGGCGGCCACGATCACCGGCGAGGACAGCGGCAGTTCCACGCGCAGCATGATCTGCCATTCGCGGTACCCGGTGCCGCGCGCCGCGTCGACGACTTCCTGTTCCACCTGCACCACGCCCGCGTAGGTGTTGGTGAACAGCGGCGGCAGCGCCAGCGCGACGAGCGCGAGCAGCAGCGGCCAGAAGTCCGTGTTCGCGCCCCACCGGCTGGCCAGGAACCAGAACAGGATGATCAGCCCGAAGCTCGGGATCGCGCGGCCGATGTTCACCGCGCTGCTCGCCAGGAACTGGCCGCGCCGGTAGTGCGCGAGCCACAGCGCGAACGGAACGGTCAGGACGATCGAGATCGCCAGTGCCAGCGCGGAGAACCACAGGTGCTGCACCGTCCGGAACGGAATCCCGGCCGGATCGGTCCAGCTCCAGCGGTTCGGGTCGGCGAGCCAGTGGCCCAGCTGCTCGAAAAAGCTCATCGAACGGCCCTCCGCGCCCACGGGGCCAGCGCGCGTTCGCTCAGCCACAGCAGGAAATCGACGAACACGGCCAGCGCGATCGACAGCACGATGCCGACGATGATCGGGCTCGGGTTGGGGATCGCCGTCTGGATGCCTGCCCGGATGAAGTAGCCGAGCCCGCCCTTGCCGAGCAGCGACGTGACGGTGACCAGGCCGATCGTCGTCACCGCGGCCACCCGCAGCCCGGCGATCACCACCGGCAGCGCGAGCGGCAGCTCCACCTGCCACAACAGCCGCCGCGGCGTGAAGCCCATCCCGATCGCCGCTTCGCGCACTTCGGTCGGCACCTGCTGCACGCCGGTCACGATGTTGCGGATCAGGATCAGCAGCGTGTACGTCGCCAGCGGGATGACCGAGGTGGCGAAGGAGAACCCGAGCAGCGGAACCAGCAGCGCGAACGCGCCGAGGCTCGGGATCACGTAGAGCGCGCCCGCCGTGCCGATCACGAACGGATAGAACCAGCGGTAGCGCAGGCACAGGGTGGCCAGCGCGAGCGAGAGCACGAGGCCGACGCCGAGCGCGGTCGCGGTGAGGGCGACGTGCTCGCCGAGCCGCTGAAGAATCGCGTCAGCGTTGCGTTCGACCCACCGCCATTCGAAGAGGGGACGGCTGCTGTCGGCCAGCAGCGGGGTCACGGACGCGTGCACGGCGCGACCTTACCCCGATCGAGCGACAATATTCCGGCCCGTGAGATTCCGTGGGGAGGATTCCTAACCAGTGGTTTCTGTCGGGGGTCGCGGTTAGGGTCCATTCCCACTAACGAGTGAACTGAGGAGTGTGGGGACACGTGCGCTGGACCCGGAACATCCGAGTGGCCGCGCTGCTGGCGACGGCCGCGCTCGGCTTGACCGCGTGCGGTGGGGGAAGCGACCAGCCGGCCGCGCCGAGCAAGGGCGGCGCTCCGATCGTCGTCGCCTCGTTCAACTTCACCGACAGCCAGATCCTTGCCGAGATCTACGCGGGCGCGCTGGAGGCCAAGGGCTATCCGGTCACCCGGAAGCTGAACCTCGGCTCGCGGGAGCTGGTCTACCCGTCGCTCAAATCCGGCGAACTGCAGTTCCTGCCGGAGTACCAGGGCGCGGCGATCACGACCGGCTTCGGCAAGGAAGCCACCAAGGACGCCAAGGCCGAGCACGAACAGCTGGAGAAGCTTTTCGCGCCCGAGGGCGTCGGGCTGCTGAACTACGCGGCCGCCGAGGACAAGAACACCTACATCGTGAAGGCCGACCTCGCGAAGTCGAAGGGCATCGCGTCGATCAGCGACCTGAAGAAGCTCGACAAGGTCGTGATGGCCGGTCCGCCGGAGTGCGAGAAGCGGCTGCCGTGCTTCCAGGGCTTCAAGGACGTCTACAAGCTGACGAACGCGACCTTCCAGACCGTGCAGGAGGCCGGGCCGCGCGTGCAGCAGCTGAACTCCGGCGCGGTCACGGTGATCCCGGTCGACTCGGTCAGCCCGCTGGTCGGCGACCCGCAGTACGTCGCGCTCAAGGACGACCTCGCCATCGTGCCCACCGAGAACGTGGTGCCCGCGGTGAACAAGAAGGTGCTCGACGCGCGCGGCGCGGACTTCGCGAACGTCGTCAACGCGGTCAGCGCGAAGCTCACCACCGACGGCATGCGCGAGCTGAACAAGCGGGTCGACGCGGACGGCGAACCCGCGGCCGACGTGGCGAAGGACTGGCTGAAGCAGCAGGGCCTCTCCTGACCTTCTCGGGAGCGGCGATCCCGGTGCGAACCGGGATCGCCGCCCATCACCCCATGTGCGAAGGTGACCTCGGAGGAACCCTGAGGAGGAAACGACATGGGCAAGGTCACGGCCACCGCGGAGCGCACGATCGACGCGCCGGTGGAACGCGTGCGTGAGCTGGTCGCGGACTACGCCGAGACCCGGCCGAAGCTGCTCACCGAGCACTACCGCGACTACGAGGTCAGCGAGGGCGGCGTCGGCGCCGGCACGAAGGCCAGCTGGAAGCTGCAGGCCACGTCCAAGCGCGTGCGCGACGTCGCGGCCACGGTGACCGAGCCGTCGCCGGGCACCTTCGTCGAGACCGACGCGAACTCCAGCATGGTCACCACCTGGACCGTCACCGCCTCCGGCGAGCGTTCGCTCGTCCGCATCGAGACCAGCTGGGACGGCGCGGGCGGCATCGGCGGCTTCTTCGAGAAGACCTTCGCGCCGGGCGGGCTGAAGAAGATCTACGACGGCGTGCTCGGCAAGCTCGCGGAGATCGTGTAGCGCTGGCCACAACCCCGGGGACAATCGGAATGCGCGCCCCGGTTTCTCCGTTGGCCGGATAGACCGGGGCGCGCGCCCCGCTTCAATCCAGCTTGAACGAAACGGAGTTCGACGGTGAACGCACCCACAGCGACTGAGATCCGGCTCGCGGCCCGCCCGCACGGCGTCCCGACCATGGACACTTTCGACATCGTCGAGACCGAGGTGCCGAAGCCGGGTCCCGGGCAGATCCTGGTGCGCAACGTGGTGATGAGCGTCGACCCGGCCATGCGCGGCCGGATGAACGATGTGAAGTCGTACTCGCCGCCGTTCGTGGTCGGCGAGGCCATGCAGGGCGGCGCGGTCGGCGAGGTCATCGAGTCCACTGTGGACGACTTCGCGGTCGGCGATCACGTGCTGCACCAGGCGGGCTGGCGCACGCACGCGGTGCTCGACGCCAAGCGAGCGGTCAAAGTGGACGATTCGGTCGCGCCGCTTTCGACCTACCTCGGCGTGCTCGGGATGCCGGGTCTGACCGCGTACGCCGGGCTGCTGGTGAGCGCGGAGTTCAAGGAAGGCGACACGGTTTTCGTCTCCGGCGCGGCCGGTGCGGTCGGCTCGCTCGTCGGCCAGCTGGCCCGGCTCAAGGGCGCCAAGCGCGTGATCGGCAGCGCGGGTTCTGCGGAGAAGGTCCGCTACCTCACCGAGGAGCTCGGCTTCGACGCCGCCTTCAACTACAAGGACGGACCGGTCGCCGAGCAGCTCGCCGCGGCCGCGCCCGAGGGCATCGACGTCTACTTCGACAACGTCGGCGGCGAGCATCTCGAGGCCGCGATCGCGTCGATGAACCTGCACGGCCGGATCGCCATCTGCGGCATGATCTCGCAGTACAACGCCACCGAGCCGACCCCGGCGCCGCGCAACCTGGTGCAGCTCATCGCGAAGCGGATCACCATGCGCGGCCTGCTCGTGCTGGACCACTGGCACCTGATGCAGGAGTTCGTGGCCGAGGTCGCGCCGCTCGTCGCGTCCGGCGAGATCAAGTACTCGGAGACCTTTGTGGACGGTATCCGCAACGCGCCGGACGCCTTCCTCGGCCTGCTCAGCGGGGCGAACACCGGAAAGATGCTGGTGCGCCTCAGTTCCTGACGATCGCGTCGGCCAGCTCGGGCATCGTCGCCGCGGTGTAGGTCGCGGCGGGGAGCCCGGGCAGCGGATGGACTCCGGGACGCGCGAGCAGCGCGGTCCGGAGTCCTGCCGCTTGCGCCCCGGCGATGTCCCAGCCGTGCGCGGCGACCATCACCGCCTGACCGGGTTCGACGCCGAAGGCACGCAGCACCTGGAGATACGGCTCCGGTGCCGGTTTGAGCCTGCTGACCTGCTGCGCGGAGAAGATCCGGTCGAATTTCGTTGCCAGGCCCGCGTTCTGCAGCTGCGCCTCGGCGGTGGCGAGCGGCGAATTCGTGAGGGCGACGACCTGGTGTCCGGCCTGGCGCAAGCGGTCCAGACCGGGCACGACGTCGGCGTGCGCGGGCAGGGTGCGCAGGCCGTCGCCGATCTTCACCAGTTCGACGTCGGTCAGTTCATGGCCGTGCCGCGCGCATACTGCGGCCGCGGCTTCCCCGGCGATCTGCGCGAAATCGCGGTACTGGCCGGTCGCGGTCACCGTGAGCACGGTGTGGATCGCGAGCGTGAACCATTCCTGGCGCGCTTCCGGATCTCCGGTGAGCTGGGTGAACAGCGGGTCGAGCGCGGTCAGATCGAGCAGCGTCTCGTTGACGTCGAACACGCACAGCATCGCGCCTCCAGCCGGTGAACCGCGTGCGTTCCAGGGTCCTCCGTCAGTCGCGGGCTAGGCAAGCGCGGTGATCAGTTCGGCGAGAACTCCCTGCCAATGGCGGCGCTGCTGCTCCCGTTCGGCGGCGTCGGCCAGGCGTTCCTGGTGAATGCGCAGCATTGCTTTGCCCGGACCGCTGGCGCGCACGGCCAGCTGCAGCGTCGTCTCGTGCGACCAGCCGGCCGGCTGCCAGGTGAGCCGGATCCGGTCCATTTCGCGGAAGCTGCGCGTCTCGCCGCGGATTCCGTCGGCGGTCTCGTAGCCGACTCCGGGTTCGGGCTGGACGGTGACGCCCTCGCCGAGCCAGATCGCCACGCCTTCCGCGGACGTGATGAAGTCCCAGACGTCCTCGGCGGAGCGGCCGATCGTCTTCGAGACGCCGATCTGCCAGCCCGCGTCCTTGGTCTGCCCGACGCTCACTCGGCCACCGCCGCGATCGCGCTGACCTCGACGAGCGCACCCGGCACGGCCAGCCCGGCCACGCGCTGGACAGTGACCGGCGGCGTCGCGCCCGCCAGCGCCGCGGCGGCGGCCGGATAAGCCTTGGCGAGATCGACGTCCGCGACCAGCAGGATGTTCAGCATCACCACATCCTGGACGGTCGCGCCGCCCGCGGCCAGCGCCGTTTTCAGGTTGGCCATCACCCGCTCGACCTGCGCGGCGACGTCGGTTCCGCCGACGAGCGCGCCGTTCGCGTCGACCGCGTTCTGGCCGCCGACGTAGATCGTCGTCGCGCCTGGCGGGACCACGGCGACCTGGGCGAAAGCGGGGGACTGGAGGAGCCCTTCGGGGCGGAGCAGCTGAGTCATAAACCGAGTATGACCAGATACCCGGTCGGCTACTGTCCTAGTTTTGCGCGAGAATCGAGAGCATGACCACCACGAGCCGTCGCCTGGAGACGCTGGCGTTGCTGCAGGCGCGTCCCGGCATCTCCGCCACCGACCTCGCGGCCCGCCTCGGCGTCACCGAGCGCACGACGCGCCGCGACATCGCCCAGCTGCGCGAACTCGGGTATCGCATCGACGGCGAACCCGGCCGGGTCGGCGGCTACCGGCTCGCGCACGGCACCGCGATGCCGCCGCTGCTGCTGGACGCCGACGAGGTCGCGGCGGTTTCACTCGGCCTGCAGACGGCGGTGGCGGTCGACGGGCTCGAAACTGCCACGGTGACCGCGCTGGCCAAGCTGACCCAGGTGGTGCCGACGCGCTGGCAGGCCCGGCTCGCCGCGCTCGCGGACGTGGAATCGTTGCCCGGCAAGCCTTTCCGGCAGGCAGCGCGGGACATCCTGGTACCGCTCGCGTTGGCTTGCCGGGCTGGCGAAGCGGTGCGGATCCGGCATCGAGCTCGGGACGCTCGATCGGCGAAACCCATTGATGTGCAGCCTTACCGGCTCATCACTGTCCGGCGGCAGTGGTACCTCGTCGCTTGTCCGCGCGGAACCAGTGAATGGAAAACCTTTGCGGCGGAACGGATCGAAGCGGTCCAGCCACTCGGGATCAAACTGCCCGCGCCGGAACCACCGTCCACTGTGGTCGATCTGATCACGGACGCGGGCTGGCGGTATCGCGTTCGGGTCCAGGTGCACACGTCGGCTGATCTGGTCCGGGAACTCGTCGACCCGAGTGTGGCGACTGTTGTCGAGGACGGCGACGAGTGCGAACTCCGGTTCGGCACCGACGATCTCGACTGGGCTGCCCGCTGGCTGGCTTACCTGGACGTGGATTTCGATGTCCTTGAACCGGCCGCGCTCACCGATCGCTTGCACGCCTTCGGTTCTTGGCTGGCAGCCCGCTACGTCACCACTCCGCCGGACTGATCGCCGGAGTCTCCGCGCGGTAAGCCTCGATCACGATCCGCGCCGCCCGCCGGGATTTGGCGATGACCTGCTCCGTCGGGTAGCCGAGCCATTGGTAGACGCCGTTGAGGTAGAAATCGCCGTAGCCGTAAGCTTGGGTGTGGAGTTGTTCCATCAGTTCCAGGGCGATAGCCGGATCCGGCGCGATCGTGAGGCAGCGCAGCAGCGACGCGTCGATCAGCTCCCGGCGGGCCTCGTGCAGTTCGACGTATTGCGCGTCAGCCAGCTCGGCGGCGAAGAACACGTGCAGGCCGATCCGGGTTTCCATCAGGAACTTGGTGTGCGCGGCGGACACCGCGGCCAGCGCGGCACCGTCGTCCGTTTCGGCGGCGGCCGCTTCCTCGGCGAGTTCGCGCAGCTGGCGCGCCGCGGTGGTGGCGACCGCGGCCAGCAGTGCCGCGCGGTCCGGGAAATGCCGGTACGGCGCGGCGGTGGAGACCTTCGCCCGCCGGGCGGCTTCGGCGACCGAGAACCCGGCGACCCCGTTCTCCGCGATCAGGTCGAACGCCACGCGCACCAGCTCGGCGCGCAGGTTGCGGTGGTGGTACTGCGCCGCCATGTCGTGTGTCACACCCGATCGTGGTCGCTTCGAGGAATAAGCCGAGGCCCACGCTAGTCGATGTAAGAGGGTTCTTACATCGACTTTGTCCCGGACGGACGGGACACCCAGGAGGGCTTCATGACCACGACCACCTCCGCCATCGCCGCCGCGGCGCCGGGCGGACCGCTCGCGCCGACGACGATCGAGCGCCGCGACCTGCGGCCGGACGACGTGCTCATCGACATCGCCTACGCCGGCATCTGCCACAGCGACCTGCACCAGGTCAACCAGGACTGGGGCACCGCGATCTTCCCGATGGTGCCGGGCCACGAGATCGCCGGCGTGGTCGCCGCGGTCGGCTCGGACGTCACGAAGTACCAGGTCGGCGACCGGGTCGGGGTCGGCTGCATGGTCGATTCCTGCGGCGAATGCGAGTACTGCCGCGCCGGCTCCGAGCAGTTCTGCGTCAAGGGCAACATCCAGACGTACAACGGGGTCGGCTTCGACGGCGAGAACACCTACGGCGGATACAGCCGGCAGATCGTCGTGAAGGACGCGTTCGTCTGCCGGATCCCGGAGGGCATCGACCTGGACGTCGCCGCGCCGCTGCTGTGCGCGGGCATCACCACGTACTCGCCGCTGCGCCGGTGGGGCGCGGGACCGGGCAAGAAGGTCGCCGTCGTCGGCCTCGGCGGGCTCGGGCACATGGCGGTCAAGCTGGCCGTCGCGATGGGCGCGGACGTCACCGTGCTCAGCCAGAGCCTGAAGAAGCAGGAAGACGGGCTCCGGCTCGGCGCGAAGGACTACTACGCGACCAGCGACGAGTCGACCTTCGAGACGCTCGCCGGCCGGTTCGACGTCATCCTCAACACCGTCTCGGCGAAGCTGCCGGTCGACGCCTACCTCAGCCTGCTGCGCGTCGGCGGTGCGATGGTGAACGTCGGCGCGCCGGGGGAACCGTTGGAGTACAACGTCTTCTCCCTGCTCGGCGGCAACCGCGTGCTGGCCGGTTCGATGATCGGCGGCATCGCGGAGACCCAGGAGATGCTGGACTTCTGCGCCGAGCACGGCGTCGGCGCGGAGATCGAGACGATCAGCGCGGACCAGGTGAACGAGGCGTACGCGCGGGTCGAGAACAGCGACGTGCGGTACCGCTTCGTGATCGACACCTCGACGATCGGCGCGTGAGGGCTGTGAGCGGTTGCTGCCGGATCTCACCGGCAGCAACCCCTCACATCACCATGGTTCGGTTGCCGTGCACCAGAACGCGGCCCTCGAGATGCCAGCGCAGGCCGCGCGCCAGCGTCACCTTCTCGATGTCCCGGCCCTTGCGCACCAGATCCGCGACCGAATCGCCGTGGTCGACGCGGATGACGTCCTGTTCGATGATCGGCCCGGCGTCGAGGTCCGCGGTGACGTAGTGGCAGGTCGCGCCGACGAGCTTCACGCCGCGCGTGTGCGCCTGGTGGTACGGCTTCGCGCCGATGAACGACGGCAGGAAGCTGTGGTGGATGTTCAGCGCGCGCCCGGTCCACGCCGCGCACAGTTCCGCGGGCAGGACCTGCATGAACCGCGCCAGCACGATCGCGTGCGGGTCGTGGGCGTCGACCAGTTCGCGGACCTTGGCGAACGCGGCCGCCTTGCCGTCGGGGTCGCCTGCCGGGAACGGCACGTGGTGGAACGGGATTCCGTGCGCGCGGGTGATGTCCGCGAGCGAATCGTGGTTGCCGATCACCGCGGCGATGTCGACGTCCAGCTCACCGGAGGCGACCCGGCCGAGCAGGTCGTAGAGGCAGTGCCCGGCCTTCGACACCAGCACCACCGCGCGCGGGCGCTCGCCGGTGTCGCGCACCTGCCAGCTCGACTCCGCGGACAGCTCGTTCGCGACCGCGCTGAACCGCTCGCGCAATCCCTCGGCGTCGAACGGCAGCGAATCGGCGCGCACGACCTGGCGGGTGAAGAACCAGCCCGAGTCGGGATCGGTGTGGTACGCGGCCTCGACGATCATTCCGCCGTGGTCGGCGAGGAAGCCCGAGATGCGGGCGATGATGCCGGTGCGGTCGGGGCAGCCGAAGGTGAGCACGTAACGCTGGGGTTCTGACACGCGCCCATTCTCACCGGCCGCTGGTCAGGGCGCGGCGAGGGGCTCCAGAAGGGTGGCGTCGCCGACGTTCTCGGCGTGGCTCGGACGGCCCCACAACGCGCGGTACACCTCGTCGGCCGGACCGGCGAGCGTGAGGTCCGGGACGCCTTCGCCGAGCATCGGCGGCTCATCCGGCCGCAGCAGCACGGTCCACGTCCGCGTGTCGGTGCTGACCTGGACGATCCCCTCGCGGCCGCTCGGCCGGGCGCGGCGCGGGGTCAGGAAGGCGAGGAACTCGTCGATGCCGTCCTCGGCGAATTCCGTGCGGTACCGGGTGACCGGCGGCTCGGGCAGGGCGCTTTCCGCGTCGAGCCGGTGGATGGCGAACTCGTGCGCGAGCCGGCGCGTCCAGTCGCCGACGGTGATCGGCCCGCCGTGCGGGAACGGCGAGCGCAGCGGGGTGTCCGCCGGCCGCCGCAGGGCTTCGCGGACGGCCATGCGTTCGCCGTCCCAGCGGCCGAGCGCGTCCTCCCACGTGGTCGCTCGCCACGGCTCAGCCTTCTGGTCGGTGATCGCAGCGACCGTGTACGAGAGCACCGTCGTCAGATGCGTCACCAGGTCCAGCACTGTCCACTCCGGACAGTTCCGGACCGGCGCGACCGGACCCGCGGCGAGCGTCGCGGCCTTGATCCGGTCGGCGTGGATGTCGATCGCTTCCAGCAGCCGTGGCGCGTCCATGCACTGACCGTAGCCTGCGCACCCGGACCCGGCGGCCGAATTCGATGAGCACGACCAGCAGCAGCCCGAGCAGGAGCGACAGCAGCAGGCCGTACGCCGGACGGTCGGCGAACGCGGCCCCGCCGGCGAGCCCGATCAGCGCGCTGTACACCGACCACAGCGTCGCGCCTGCGGCGTCGAGCGGCACGAAGCGGCGCAGCGGATAGCCGAGGCTCCCGTTGGCCAGCGCGCTCGCGACGCGGCCGCCGGGCAGGTAGCGCGCGGCGACGATCAGCAGCGGCGCTTGCCTGCGGACCTGGTCGCGGGCCCATTCGTAGCGTTGCCGCCCGGACGGTCCGCGCTGCAGCCAGGCGACGGCGCGCGGACCGGCGGCGCGGCCGACCGCGTAGCCGAGACAGTCGCCCGCCCACGCCCCGGCGGCGGACACGACGACCAGCAGCGCGAGCCTGCCCGGGTCCGGTCCGATCAGGACGGCGACGGTCACCACGGTCGTTTCGCTCGGCATGAACGGGAGCAGCGCGTCCAGTCCGGCGATCGCGAACACGAGCACCCACAGCCAGGGCGAGCCGAGCGTCCCCCGGATCAGCTCGGTGACGTGTTCCAGCAGTTCCACTCGCTCATCGTCAGCACTGAAGGTCACCAAGGGGTGACCCAGCGGGGTGCGGGTGGTGAACAGGTGGGTTCAGCGCGGCGCGACGCTGTCCCAGGACACGGTCAGCTCGCCGAGCCGGCGCCGGTCCGGATTGCCGATGACCGGCCAGCCGCGGTCGGCGAGCATGGCGACGGTGGTGGTCCAGCGGGCGCGCACGCCGAAGGAACGGTGCGGTGCCGCGGCTGCCCAGCATTCATCCAAAGTGGACATCAGGGCGTGCACGCGTTCACCGGGAACGTTGCGATGGATGAGGATCTTCGGCAACCGTTCGGCCACTGTGGACGGACGGTCGAGTTCGGCGAGCCGCAGCGACAGGGTCAGCGTGCGCGGACCGTCCGCTCCGACCGCGACCCACGTGACCAACCTGCCGATCTCGTCGCAGGTGCCTTCCACGAGCAGACCGTCCGGCGGCATCGCGTCGAGCATCAGTTGCCACGCGCCAGGGACCTCGTCCTCGGCGTATTGGCGGAGCACGTTGAACGCGCGCACCAGGACCGGCCGCGTCCCGGCCAGCTCGAACCCGCCGCGCCGGAAGTCGAGCCGGGGCGGATCAGCGGCGGGAAGGGCGGCGGCGACGCGCTCCGGGTCGAGTTCGAGCCCGAGCACCCGGACGTCCGGCCGCACGCGCGCCAGCCAGCGAGCCAGTTCGACCGTCGTGACCGGCGACGCTCCGTAGCCGAGATCGACGACAAGGGGACTTTCGCCGCGCCGCAGCAGCCGCGTGACGCCCGGGTCGCTCGCGAGCCAGCGGTCGACCCGGCGCAACCGGTTGGGATTGGTGGTGCCCCTGGTCGGGGCCCCCACCGGGGTCAGGCGTGCTCGGCCAGCCACTGCGCGGTGAACTCGTCCTCGTGCCGCAGCAGGTTGACCACCTGCTCGGAGACGAACTCCTCGATCCGGCCGCCGAAGAGGGGGATGCGCACGACGACCTCGCCGGTGGTGCGGAGGAGGACCTTGCCGTCCTTCGGGCTGAGGTAGGTCGAGGCACCGATCTCGCCGGGCACGCCGCCGACGCTGACGTCGGACCGGCCGGTGTACTCGTCGCCGGACCGCTTCCAGGTCTGGGTGCGGTTGACGATGATGTCGCCCTTGTGCAGGGCACGGACGGCTTGCGGGAGTTTGGCCGCCTTGATGCCGTGCTGGAGTTCGTAACGGACGGAGTCGCCTTCGGCGGTGTAGGCGAGGAGTTTCGCGTCGTCGCCGCCTAGGGCGGCTAGGCGGGCTTGGAGGGCGTCCTTGCCTGCGACTGCGGTGAAGACGTTTTCGAGCGAGCCGGTGAATTCGCCGCGGTGCTCGATCCGGGATCCCATGTGACGGACAGTACCGGGAGGCCGCGGCTTCGCCGCGGAAAGAGGGTTGCGTGGGGCACCCCGAAGCCCAATTGTGCTGACGGTTCGGGGGTGCTTGTCAAGGCGGGAAAGATGCCTTGACAAGCACCCCCGAACCGCAGGGGAGCTTCGTATCGGGGTGCGGGGGAGGGGCTGGGTGCCTCGCTCGTTGGGTGCATC
>NZ_JARACH010000087.1:0-31100 GCF_029087445.1 Amycolatopsis sp. La24 | reverse complement strand
ACCATCGTCATGTGCGTATACGCACCGCCACCCGAGACGTCGCCGCCCTCGCCGAACTCGTCCGACCCCCGCTGCGACGCCTGCCCCCAGAACACCGGCTTCTTGTGAAACCGCGACTCCGGCGCGACATACGCCTCAATACCGATGATCGGCTTGATCCCGTGCTTCTTCGACGTCTGATAAAACTCGTCCCCGCCGTACATGTTCCCGTGATCGGTCATCCCGACCGCCGGCATGTTCAGCCGGGCCGCCTCCGCGAACAAGGGACCGATCTTCGCCGCACCATCCAGCATCGAGTACTCGGTGTGGACGTGCAGATGGACAAACGATGGCATGGCCGCATTGGACCCGCCGCACCGCGCCGCCGTCCAACAACCGACACGCGCGCTCGGACCACCTCCGGTTGTAGCCCGAGGTGACCGCCGGTTGGCGAGTCCACAATGGACTCGCCAACCGATGGTTTCTAGTCTTCGGAGTCGTCGTCCGCGAGCAACGCATACAGCCTGCGGCGGGCTTCGCGAAGCACCTTGCGCGCCTCCGCGCACTGCGCCTCGCTGCCCGTGTGCGCGACCTGCGCCGCCGCCCCGGCCAACTCGCCGATCTGCTGATACAGCGCCGCGAACCGGTCCGCACCCGGATCCTCGTCACGAGCCGAAGACGCCCACAGCGCGGCGAACTCCTCCTCGCGCCCCGCGACGTGCTCCCGCCCCGCCTCCGTGAGATGCGCGACGCGACGGCCGCCCTCCTCCGCGGTGCGGACCAGGCCTTCGTCCTCGAGCTGCTGCAAAATCGGGTAAATGGACCCCGGGCTGGGCCGCCACTCGTCATTCGTGCGACGCCGGATCTCCTGCATCAGCTGATACCCGTGCCGGGGTTCCTCCGCGAGCAAGGCAAGCACCGCCGGACGCACCGGCCGCGCCGGGCCCCGACCGCCGCGGGGCGGGCCACCGAAGAACCCTCCCGGACCGCCGGGGCCGCCGGGGCCTCCCGGAAACCCCGGGAACCCAGGAAACCCGGGAAACCCCGGCCGATGCGGCGGCCCGGGCGGACCAGGAGGACCGGGAGGCCCCGGCGGGAAACCGCCACGGGCTTCGAAGACCGTGCCGTCCCAGGCTTCCGCGTCACCGGGGTGACCCGGGTGACCGCGATGGCCTGGGTGACCGGGGCGCCCCGGATGTCCTAGGTGGTCCGAGTAACCCGGGTGTCCTGGATGCTCGCCCGGATGGCCGAAGTGCACATGGTGCTCACCAGCCTCGCCCGGACGGCCGGGGTGCGGGTGGCGTTCCCCCGCCTCACTCGAATGACCGGGGTGGACGTGGTGTTCGCCCCCATCGCCCGAATGACCAGGGTGCACGTGGTGCTCCCCCGGCCAACCGTGATGCTCGCCCGGCTCGCCCGACCAGCCGTGGTGCTCACCCCCGTGACCAGGCCAGCCGAAGGCGACTCCCGGCCCCCCGAAGAGCCCGGTCTGCCCGAACCTGGCACCGGGCCCGCCGAACACCGCATGCTGGCCGACCCCCAAGCCTCGCCCGCCGAGCAAGCCCGCCCAGCCGCGTCCGCCCAGCCCGAACCAGGCATCCTGGCCACCGAAGCCGCCCGGACGCCCGCGCTCCTCGTCCGGTTCGCCTCCCCGAGGCCACCCGTGTCCTTCCCCCGGCCCGCCCGGATGTCGCCCCCTCCCGTCGCCCGGCGCGTCCGGCCTGCCGAACGGCACTCCCCGACCCCCGTCACCAGGGTGAACCGGTCCGGGGCGGCCGAAACCGAACGGCACTCCGTGCCCGCCGAAGCGTTCCGGGCCGCCGAAGCCTCGGAACAGGTGGTCTCCGCCTGCGGTCCTCGTCATGTCTTCCTCCTCCGTCGAACAATCGCCGATATGCCCACGATATATCGGCGATTGTTCGACGGCAAGGCCGCCCGAGCCCAGCAGAGGCAGAAGAGGTCAGGAAGACCCGGCGGGTGCGGTGGTCGCGCCCTCGCCGCCGAAGCGGATGGACTTCGCTTCCTTGCCCAGCGAGGTCAGCACGGCGACCGCGATCAGCACCGGGATCACTGTCCACAGCAGCGCGGCCGTGTACCCCTGCGACTGCGCGATGCTTTCCTGGATCGGCAGGTTCAGCGCCGCCAGCAGGTTGCCGAGCTGGTAGGTCACGCCGGGGAAGAACCCGCGGATCGCGTCCGGGGACATTTCCGTGAGGTGCGCCGGGATGACGCCCCACGCGCCCTGCACCATGATCTGCATCAGGAACGAGCCGAGCGCGAGCATCCCGGCTCCGTGGTCGACGGCGAAGATCGGGACGATCGGCAACCCGAGAACCGCGGCGCCGACGATCGTCATCCGCCGGCCGAAGCGTTCCGACAGCGAGCCGAAGACCAGGCCGCCGATGATCGCGCCGACGTTGTACAGCACGGCGATCCACGTGCTGGTCGCCGCGCTCAGGCCGGCGCCGCCGTGCTCGGTCGCCTTCAGGAATGTCGGGTAGACGTCCTGCGTGCCGTGCGACATCCAGTTGAACGCGGTCATCAGCAGCACGAGGTACCCGAACCGGCGCAGCACCTTCGGGTTGAACAGGACGTCCTTGACCGACGTCCGGGTGACGCGCATCTTCTCCTGCGCCGCCTCCCACACCTCGGATTCCTTGACCCGCGCCCGGATCAGCAGGCTGATCAGCGCCGGGAAGATGCTCAGCACGAAAATCCACCGCCACTCGAGGCCGAGCGCGGTGTGGAACAGCAGGTACGCCAGCGCGGCCAGCAGGTACCCGGCGGAGTAACCGGCCTGCAGCAGTCCGGAGAAGAACCCGCGCCGCTCCACCGGAATCTTCTCCATCGCGAGCGCCGCGCCCAGGCCCCATTCACCGCCCATGCCGATGCCGTAAATGAACCGCAGGATCAAGAGCACGGTGAAGTTCGGCGCGACCGCGCACAGCACGCCCGCCGCGGAATACAGCAGGACGTCGACCATCAGCGGAATGCGCCGTCCGGACCGGTCCGCCCACAGTCCGAACAGGAGCGCCCCGACGGGGCGCATCACAAGCGTCGCGGTGGTGATGAATGCCAGCTGGGTGGCGGTGGCGCCGAACGACTTGTCCTTCGCGATGTCCGCGAGCACGAACACGACGAGGAAATAGTCGAACGCGTCCATGCTCCAGCCGAGCCACGCGGCGAGGAACGAGTTCCGCTGATCGGCGCTGAGCTTGCGTTTTCCCTTGCCCCCGGCTGCGTTTTCGGTCACCGGCTTGGTCTACACCCGGTGCGGCGGAGAGGCAAGAGTCGCATGTGGACTCACCACATCCCTGACATACCAAGCAAAAGCGGAGGAATCGGGTTACTCGGGCGCTTTCGCCGAACGAGTGAGCAGGTGCGCCTCGCGCATCCGGCCGTCCTCGGCGAACCGGCCGAAGAACGACACCTCGATCTCGAGCTCCTTTCCCCGCTGGCGAACGTGCAGCGTGTACCGCGCGGCGACGCGGTCGCCGTCGGCCATCGCGTCGTGGACTTCGATCCGGCTGTCCGGCCGGTTCTTCCGCACCGGACGGCAATGCGCGACCAGCCGCGCGCGGTCGATCCGCACCCCGTCGGCGATCTGCACGACGTCGGGCGTGTGATAGCGGTCGACCACCGTCGCCGCGTCCTCGTCGGTGTGCACCAGATCGTCGGTGAACGAAGTGAAGAAGCCCGCGATGAATGCCTTCGGATCAGCGTGTTCGAGTGTGCCCATGAACCCCTCCCAGATAAACTCTGACACCCTGTAAGATATCCGTTCGAGCTAACCTTGACAAGGTGTAAGAGATGGCGAAACTCCGCGCGGACGCCCAGCGCAGCCGCGCCGCGATCCTCGACGCGGCGCTCCGTGTGCTGGAAACAGATCCGGACGCGAGCGTCGAGGGCATCGCCACGGCGGCCGGCGTGACCCGGCAGACCGTGTACGCCCATTTCCCTTCCCGCGAACGGCTTCTGGCCGCGGTCCTCGACCGGCTCACGGAGGAAGCCGTCGACGCGATGGACGCCGCTGGTCCGGACACCGGGCCGGCGGCGGACGCGATCCTGCGGGTGCTCAACGCCGCGCGCCGGGCGTCCTCGCGTTATCCGTCGCTGCTGCGCCGGTTCTCCTCCACGGCGTCCTCCGCGGAGGACGGACGCGAGCAGCACGAGCCGGTCGCCGAGCGGTTGCGGCGGATTGTCGAACGCGGGCAGCTCGCCGGGGAGTTCGACCGGCAGCCGCCGGCGGATTGGCTGGTCACGGTGATCATCCAGCTGGGCCACGCGGCCGCGGGCGAGGCCGACGCGGGACGGCTTTCGCCGGCCGAAGCCGAGAAAGAGCTGTCCGCCACGGTGCTGCGCGTGCTCGGCGCGTCCTGACGCTCAGATCGCCACGCGAGACTGCGCCCGGCGGCCGATGTCCCGCGCCCACGCCCGGATCCGCTCCCAGTCGCGGAAATCGCCCGCCCGGCTGCCGCGCGCCATCAGCTTTTCCAGCACGCCTTCCGCGAGCGCCGGGTCGAGCCGCCCGCCGAACGTCTCGGTGCGCCCCGCGTCGATCGCGGCGGCCAGCAACGTCACCCGAGCGGGCAGGCTCACCCGGGTCAGATTCGCGCCCGGACCGCACGGTCCGCTGTGGAACAACCAGACCGGACGCGCCCGCAGCGCCTCGGTGTTGCGCTCCAGCAACCGCACCGCTTCGGGCCGCCAACGCGCGTAGTAGAGGGCGCTGCCGACCACCACCGCGGCATACCCCGTGACGCTGTCGACCTCGCCCGCGTCGCGCACGTCGACAGCGAACCCGGCGGCGCGCAACTCCTCGCCGACGACTTCGGCGATCTCACGGGTGCCGCCATGCTTGCCCGCGTACGCGACGAGGACGTTGATCATGCCTTCATTCTCCACCCCATCGCCGGACCGCGCCCGGCCGAAGCCCGACAGCGGCCCAGACGGTCAGGCGATCGTCTTCGGGCGAGAGGCCAGCGCGCCGAACGTCGTCTGCACCAGCGCGAGCGCGATCAGCACCCCGAGCGCAGGCGTCCAGGACGAAGCCGCGTCGTGAATCGCGCCGATCACGATCGGCCCCAGCGCCGCGAGCGTGTAACCCGCGGACTGAGCCATTCCCGACAACGCCCCAGCGTCGGAATAATCCTTCGTACGCAGCCCAAACAGCGACAACGCCAATGCCAACGTGGTCCCGCCGGCCAACCCGGCGAAGACCGCCCAGAGCACCGCGATCCCCGGCGCGACCAGCAGCCCGGTCAGCGCGGCCGTCAACAGCAGCGACCCGGTGATCGCGACCGGACGCTGATCAGGCAACCGGTGGATCAGCATGGAGCTCACCAAGCTGCCGACCAGGCCGCAAAGATTGAAGAGCAACTGATGGAACCCCGCGGTCACCGAGCTGATGCCCGCGGCTTGTTCGATCGAGGACAGCCAGGTCACCAGCACATAGAAGGCGAGCGACTGCAGCCCCATGAAGACGGTGACCTGCCAGGCCAGCCCGTTCGTCCACGGCCGTGCCGCCCCGGTCGTCCGCACGAGCGCCGGCGCGGCGGCGGACCGGCGCAGCTGCGGCAGGAAAACCCCGAGGGCGATCAGCGCGAGCCCTGCCCAGACGCCCAGCGAAAGCCGCCATCCGCCAGCCTGCTGCCCGGCGAGCGGCACCGCGACCCCTGCGGCGATCGCGGCGACGCCAGACTGGACCGCGGTGTACGTGCCGGTGATCGGCCCGATCCGGGTCGGGAAATCGCGTTTGACGAGCGCGGGGAGCAGGACGTTCAGGATCGCGATGGCGACCCCGAGCAGCGCGGTTCCGGTCCACAGCAACAACTGCGGCGGGGTCGAGCGCAGCAGGATCCCGATCGCGAGCAGCAGCACCGCCGCGCCGAGCGACCGCTCGAGCCCGAGCTTCGCGGCGACCTTGGGTGCGATCGGGGAACACCCGGCGAAGGCGATGAGCGGCACGCTGACCAGGACGGACGCGGCTACCGAGGAAAGCCCCTGATCGGCCTGAACGAGGCCCAGAATGGGACCGAGCGACGTGATCGCGGCGCGCAGGTTCGTGGCGATCAGCAGGACGCCGATCAGGACGAGCGCAGGACGCAGCGGGGTCGCGCGTTCGGGGGCAACGGGCCCGGGACGGGCGGTCATGCGGCCACCGCTCCGAGGAGCGCGGAGGTGGGCCAGGCTGGCAGCAGAACCGGGTCGTCGATCATCGGAACCCCTCCCCCGCCACCGGAGCACTCCGCCCGGCGCCGGGCGACCTCACCGATCTTGCCCGGTCGGGGGCTGAGTCGGCAACAGCCTTGTCTGCCGTCCGGCTGCCGGTTTACCGCACCGCCGCGGTCACGAACACCGGCGCGGTCATGTCCATAATGGACTCAGTCCGGTCGCGACACCAGCCGCAAAGTCTCTCTCTCCGATCAGACACGGGGCCGCGCGGTTTCGGCTTCCCGGAAGGAAAACGGGCAGGCGTCCGTCCGGTCGACATCCTCTTCGGGCAGGCCGTACTGCCACCATTCCAGCCCGGCGACACCGTAGGAACCGAGCTGGCGAGCGCGCGGGGCACCGTCGTAGCGGTCGATCCTCGCCCGGATGTTGTCGCGAACGTTGCGGCCGCTGGGGGTGTCGCCCGCGACGACGTCGAACCGTTCGCGCGGGTTGATGACAAGCACGAAATGCTCGCCGAGATTGCGGCTGCGCCGGACCTCGTGGGCGGGGCTGCTCATGTTGACGAACAACGGCATTCCGTTGGAGCACAGAGACCACGAGCTTTCGCCGGGGTCGGTGCCGACGTTCTCCGGCCAGGGCGCCGGATCGACGTGGTGCAGCTTCTGGAGCACTTCCCAGCCGAACGCCTGGTACTCCGAGACCGATCCGGCGGACACCGCCGCGGGCGAAAACACGATCAGCAACGGGTACGCGGTGTCGAGCCGGCCATTCCAATTCCGGGAAAGCTCTACATAATCGGCGAGTTCGACACCGAGTCTCGCGATAGCGTCCGACCCGGCATCCTCGGCGAACGAGAACAGCAGCAGTCCCTTTCGGAAGGCGTTTCTCGAGAAGACGCAAGGGAAGCCGCGGTCGGTGAGCCGGGACTCGACGTCGCGGAAAGCGCGAGCACGCCAGCCGGTACCGAATGTTCCGGCCTCCTGCTGGGTGGTCAGCGTGGTGCTGCGGGACTCGAGCAATCGGTGCATTCCAGCCCTCCGGGAATGATCTTCCTCGGGCTCACGGCACCCCCTCCGGTGCACTGCCGCTCAGCACTCTATGGACGCCGACCCGACCCGGGCAGCGACCATCCGAGTGAACAATTTCCTCCGCACATTCGCGAAATAGCGGAGAATTCTTCAAGGCAAGACTCGGAACCGACCAATCCGCCTGCGACATCCGGCGCAATCCGCGACCGATATCGGTACTAGATCACCCGGAACATTCGGCAGCACAACCGAATCTGCTGTGTCCACAGTAGACGATTGGCGCGCGGGACGTTCGGGAATGGAATCAACCGGTTCACCCGGACGCCACAGCGGCCGTACGCCGATCCGCCGATCCGAGGCCCGGACCCTCACCCGCACGGCGGCACGCTTCCGAAGACGTTCGACATTTCTTGGCGAACTGCCCATCGGCGCTTCCTCCACGAGGCCCCGCAGCCGGGATAACATCACTTGATCCGGCATCGGCCAAGGGGGAAAAGATCGACGACATGGACTGGGCCGCGCTCACGCGCATGCCCGCGAAGCGCATTGCCTACCGTCGCGAGACCTACTTCCGGGAAGGCGCCCGCGACACCGCCCGGTTCCTCGGCGACCGGGCCGCGGAAATCCTGCGTCAGCACGCGCTTCTCCTGGTCAAACCGGACGGCATCGCCGCGAGCAAGGTGCGCCCGGTGCTCGGTTGGCTGGCTGAGCAGGGATTCGCTGTACAAGCAGTACAGCGTCCGGAACTGGACGGCCTGCGGTGGCGGGAAATGTGGCGGTACCAGCTGACCTCGGCCACCGTGGACCGGCTCGCGCTGAACGACTTGATCTACCGCGGCTCCGCCCTGCTGCTGCTCCTGCGCGACGAGCAGCCCGGGCCGATGCCCGCGACGATGCGGTTGGCCGCGTTGAAAGGCTCAGCCGATCTGTCGAAGCAAAAACCCGGCACGCTGCGCGCCTTGCTGCACCAGCACAACCGCAACTTCAGCTACATCCACGTCGCCGACGAGCCCGCCGACTTGATCCGGGAACTCGGCCTGCTGCTCAACCCGCCGCAGCGACGGGAAGCGCTGAACGCATTGGCCGTCGACACCCCAACTGGTCTCCCGTTGCTCGAAGAAGTGTTCGCCGCCGAAGCCGCCGCCACCCCGCGGACCTTCGACGCCAACACGGCCGCCGACGCGGTGGCAGACGCGCTCAAGCGGGCAGAGCACGGCAGCCGGGCGCTCCAACTGCTGGAACGCCTGCGGTTCGGGGAATCCGTGCCCTGGATCGAGGTCGCCGAGGCGGTCGCCGAAAGCGGAGCCGAGGTCGATCGCTGGGACCTCGCCGCGGTCGGGGCCGGGCTGATCGAATGCGACGAGCCCGGCGAAGCGAAGCTGATCTCCAACCCGGATCCGGCGCACTGGGCCAAGCCCCGGGCCCGACGTCCGTTGTAGGCGGCGCGCTACCGCACCTGCGCGGTCCATGCCTCCGCCGAAACGGCAGGCAGCAGCGCATGCGGCACCGGGCGCTCGTTGTGCACCACGAACGACGCGGTCACGATCACGTCCCAGCGGTCGGCCTTCTCGAAGGGCACTAGCTCGGCCAGCTCGTCCCAGCTGATCCGGTCCCCGCCCTCGACGACGTCCCGCAACCGGGAAACCGCGGCGTCGCCCGCTATCGGAGCCAGCCGGGCGAGCGTCGCGTCGATGTCCAGGTCGTGCGCCGGGCAATCCGCTTCGAGGGCGGCGATCTCGGCTCGCGCCTGCGCCGTGCGGTCCTCGGCGAGATGCGCCCGCAGCTCCTCGAGGAACCGGAGCCGCTCCGGACGGTCGAGGAAAATCGTCAGCTCGCGCACGATGTCCGCCGGTTCGTCGCCGACGTGCACGAAGTTCAGGATCCGGTTGGGCGGGTTCAGCTTCGTGCGCAAATGGTGCGGCCGGCGCTGCGCCGGATCGCCGACGCCCTTCAGCTCGCACAGCCGGACCGTCGCGGGCAATCCCGCGACCGGGCGGACATCGCGTGCCAGGAACAGCAGCACATCGTTGGTGAGATACCAGAAAGTGCACAACTGCAGCCGGTCGACGGTGTAGATGTGCCAGTCGTAGCGCCACACCTCGCGCATCGAATGCCGGGTGTAGCCGAACCGGGTGGCGGCGACGGGCACGAAACCGTTGTCCGCCAGGTAATCCATGATCGGGCCGAGCCTGCGGCCGACCACCGCGTCCGGTTTGACCACCAGCATCGCCAGCCCGCCGAGCACTCGCGTCGCGTCGCTGCCGAACACCGCGAGCACGTCCGCCCAGCCCTCGCGGAAGTACAGGTCGTAGCCGAAGACCTCCCGTTTCTCCGGCACGACCGACAACTGCCGCCATTCTCCGGCCGTCGGCATGCCGTCGACCCGGTCCTCCCTGCCCGGCGTCCAGATCATCCGCTCATCCTGCCACGACGGCACACTGCGCCAACCGCGTTTCGCCGAGCACGGCACCGGGCTGCCACGGCCCGGCGCCCGCTGCGGGTATCGTCGGCTGCCCGGACGACAGGAGGGTTGACGCGTGGCCAGGCAGCGGGTTCCAGTAGTGCTCGTGGCGGGTTTTCTCGGTGCGGGGAAGACCACGATGCTCAACCATCTGCTCGCCAACCGCCAGGGCGTCCGGGTCGGGGTGGTGGTGAACGACTTCGGCCAGGTGAACATCGACGCGCTCGCGGTCGCCGGGCAGGTCGACACGATGGTTTCGCTGGGCAATGGCTGCCTGTGTTGCGCGGTCGACGCCAGCGGGCTGGACGCGATGCTGGGCAAACTGTCGCGGCCCGAAGCCGGGATCGACGTGATCGTGGTGGAGGCGAGCGGGATCGCCGAACCGCGCGACCTGCTGCGGCTGATGATCGCCAGCGAGAACCCGGACATCCGGTACGGCGGACTGGTCGAGGTCGTCGACGCGGTCGAGTTCGAGGCGACCCGGGCACGGCATCCGGAGCTGACCGAGCATCTGCGGGTGGCCGACCTGGTGGTTCTCAACAAGGTCGACCGCGCCGAGGCGGACGCGCTGGCCAAGGTCCGGGCAGTGGTCGAGGAGTACGCGCCCGGGGTGCCGGTGCTGGAGACCGAGCGGGGGCGGGTTGATCCGGGGTTGTTTTTCGATCCCCGGCCTCGGGAAAGTTACGGGCAGTTGTCTTTTGACGATCTGCGCGAACATGATCATTCCGAGCATTTGCATGCGCGGTATGAGAGCGTCGTGTTCAGTGCTGAGCGGCCGCTTTCGCCTCGGCGGTTTTTGGCGTTTCTGGAGAGCCGGCCTGCTGGGTTGTATCGGGTTAAGGGGCAGGTGGATCTCGGGTCTCCGGAGGCTCGGTCTCGGTTCGGATTGCATACTGTCGGGGCATTTGTGCAGGTAGAGCGGTCTAGCTGGGGGTCTGGGCCGCGGCGGACCGAGCTGGTTTTGATTGGTGCTGGGATTGATTCTGCGGCTGTTGAGCGGGAGCTTGCGGCTTGTGTGGCGGAGGATGAGGTGCCGGACGAGCGGGGGCTTTTGCGGTTTCTCCGGTATCTCGATGAGCCCGATGATGGGGCGCGCCACGCCGAAGACGGGTAAACGCGCGGATTCGCGGTGGCGGGGTCGCACTATGTCTTCGTAGCTCGGACCAGCCTCTTTGGAGGACTCGTTCCATGGCGGAGACGATTGCGGCTCGGTGGTACCTCGTGGGTGCGTTGCCGGAGGACGATCCGGTCGCGCATGTGATGACCCGGGCGGATGATCTGCGGTACCGGCGGTCTGCTTGCGGGGAGCGGGAATCGCGGACTTGGACGCCGATCGATTTGACCGCGCCTGGGACTGGGCATGTCACGCCTTGTCCGGGGTGTGCGGGGACGTTGGCTGGGGTGCCGGTGGGGGTTGGCGGGCAGGAGCAGTTGGCGTTTGATCTGCCGTTGGGGTGACGACTGCTCGTCGCCTGGCGGCGACATTGCCGTGGCGGTTGCGTGGGGCACCCCGAAGCTTGATTGTGCTGACGGCCTGGGGGTGCTTGTCAAGGCTGGAAAGATGCCTTGACAAGCACCCTCAGACCGCAGGAGAGCTTCGTATCGGGGTGCGGGGGTGGTGTGGGTGCACCGATCGTTGGGTGCATCGGCTGCGGTTTGCTTGAGGTGGGGGCTTGCGCCCCAATGTGGCATTGGGTGCATGTGACGCACCCAATGTGGCGTTCGGTGCGTGGGACGCACCCAATGCCGCATTGGGGCGGCATCCCGGGCGGGCGCGAGGCTGGCGGGGGCGGGCCGTGAAGGGCTCCTTGAGGGAATCCACGTCCGCGAAGGAACCCCTCACGGACCTCCGGCCGACTCGCGTCGTCACCCTTCGACGGGAGCCTTTTTCGCTCTGCTCGGTGCGACTCTGGGCGGTTCGTTCGGCATCTTCGGGTACACGGGCGGCCAGGGCGCGTCCATCAGTCCGCTGGCCAGGTCCTCCCGGGACATCTCCAGCAGCGCTTCGATCGACTGCGGCCGATCGTTCGCACCAGCCCACGGATCTCCCCGTTCCGCGACCAGCGCAGGGACCGTCGACAGGGTCAAGGCGTCCGGTTCCACGGTCGCCAGTTCGTCCCAGGAAATCGGCGTGGAAACCTGTCCGCCGACCCTCGGGCGTACGCACCAAGCGCCGAAGACCGTTTTGTGCGGGGCGTTCTGGTTGAAGTCCACGAAAACTCGCGAGCCGCGTTCTTCCTTCCACCATTGTGCGGTGATCAGGTCAGGATGCCGCCGTTCCAACGCCCTTGCCAGCGCAACCGCGGCGGCTCGCACTTCGTAGCCGTCCCAGCGCGGTTCCAGTATTGAATACAGGTGCAGGCCGCGTGAACCGGAGGTCTTCACGTAGACCTCGATTCCCAGTTCGGCAAGGAATTCTCGCACGAGAACCGCCGCCTCGCGCAGTTGCGGGAACCCGGTTCCGGGCGACGGGTCCAGGTCGATGCGCAGTTCGTCCGCGATTTCCAGTGCTGCCGCGCGGTTTGGCCACACGTGGAAGCCCAGGCAACCCTGGTTGACCGCCCACAGGACGTGGGCCAGGTCTGCTGCCACGAGTGCGTCGCTGGTGGTGCCGTTGGGCGTGGAAACGACGGCGGTGGTCAGCCAAGACGGCGCGTTCTTGGGCGTGCGTTTTTGGAACCACGATTTTCCGCCCGCGCCGTCCGGATAGCGTTCCAGCAGCAGGGGGCGACCACCGAGTCTAGCGAGCAAAGGGCCTGCGACAGCTTGGTAATAGCGGACGAGATCGAGCTTGGTTTCGCCTCGTTCCGGGAAATAGACCTTGTCGGGGCTGGAAATGGTCAATTCGACGCCGTCCAGTTCCAGCGTCACCCCGCTCATCGGGCCTCCCCGAACAGATCCGCCAGCTCGGCAGGCGGGGCTTCGTCCAGTTGCGCGTAGGTGCACGATTCCGGGGTCCGGTCCGGGCGGAAGCGCACCAATCGGCCGCCGTGGCGGAAGCGGCCGCCTTGGAGGTGTTCGTAGCGGACTTCGGCGACCTGTTCCGGGCGCAGCGGTTCCCACGACAGGTCCTTGTCCGGAGCCCACCGGCTGTTGGCGCCCGGCCGGCGGACCTCGTCGGCCTGCCATTCCGCCCAGGTGCGCCACGGATGCCCGTCGAGCGCGTTCTCCCGCCACGGGGCCAGCTCCTCGACCAGCTCCCGGCGCCGCGCCGCGGTGAAGCTGCTCGCGACGCCGACGTGGTGCAGCGAACCCTCCTCGTCGTACAGCCCGAGCAGCAGCGATCCGACGCCCTTGCCGTCCTTGTGCCACCGGAAACCCGCGACGACACAGTCCGCGGTGCGCTCGTGCTTCACCTTCAGCATGACGCGTTTGTCCTGCTCATACGGCAGATCGGCGGGCTTCGCCATGACCCCGTCGAAGCCCGCGCCCTCGAACCGGGTGAACCAGTCCTGCGCGGTGTCCGGATCCGTCGTGAGCGGCGTCAGGTGCACCCGCTGCAAGCCGGTCGAGGGCGCGAAAATGCCCTCCAGCTCGCGGCGCCGCTCGGCGAACGGTTCCTCGGTCAGGTCCCGGTCGCCGAGCGCGAGCAGGTCGAACGCGACGAAGCTGGCCGGGGTCTCCTCCGCGAGCTTCCGGACGCGGCTGGCCGCCGGATGCAGCCGCAGCTGCAACGCCCCGAAGTCCAGCCCGCGCGGCGTGACCAGCACGATTTCGCCGTCGACGACGCATTTCTCCGGCAACGCGTCACGCAGCAGCTCGACCAGCTCCGGGAAGTACCGGGTGAGCGGCCGGTCGTTGCGCGAACCCAGTTCGACCTCGTCGCCGTCGCGGAACACGACGCACCGGAAGCCGTCCCACTTCGGCTCGTACCAGAACCCGCCGTCGCGCGGCACCTCGTGCACGGCTTTGGCGAGCATCGGCCGCACCGGCGGCATCAGCGGTAACTCCACCTGCGCGATCCTAAGCGGAACAGACGCTGACCTGCACCTTTTTACCAGCGCGCCAGCACAAGCCCGCCCCTCGGCTTGGGCGTGAAGTACGTAGCCTTCCGAGGCATCCGCCGTCCCGCCGCGTGCACCGCCTGCACCGTCTCGAACGGGACCGGGGCCAGCTGCACCACCGCGTCCGCGCTCGGCGGGACCGGGCTGCCCGGGAGCAGCGGGCGCACGTGCGGACCGTCCGGGTCGAGGCCGAGCGCCGAGCCGAGGAGCGTCTGTTCCACAACCTCGTGGTCGATCACCAGCGGATCCGCCACAGGCAGCCGCACTCGCAGCACGCGCGAGCCAGCCAGCACCACGGCCGTGCCGGGGCAAGACGGCGGGGTCGCGTCATCCGACCAGGTCACGTCCAGCCGGGCCTCCTGCCAAGCCGCCAACAGGCTCTCCGCAGAGCGCCCGGTGCCGAGGAGCACGCGGTTGATCGCCCGGATCTCCAACTGCGACCCCGCCGTGACCAACGCCAGCAGCTGACCGCTCCCCGCCGCGGCCGCGACGCGGTGATTCCCGTCCGCCACCAGCAGATCGCTCGCCGACGCGGCCTCCAGCAGCCGTTCCTGCATCTCCCCCGGCCGCACCACCCACAGCTCGTGCGCCAGTCCTGCCCGGTCCACAGTGGACACATCAGGATCCGCCGAGCTCGCCGCTTCCTTGACCGCCGCGGTCAGCTCCGCGGCGTCGCCGACCGGCACGAGCAGGGCGGCGCTCGTCGCGCACCCGAGGCCGTCCAGCACGGCCGCGCGCTCGGCGACCACCTCCGGATAGACCTCCTCGGTGTGCTTCACGTGCGCCTGGCCCGAGGTCAGCTCCCGGACATCGACCACGCACAGCACGCCCGCGATCGTCTCGCCGATCCGGTAGGCCGCGACGAACCCGGTCTCCGGCCGGTAATGCCTGGTCAGCAGCCGCTCAAGCGTCGCTCGTGCTTCCGGCAGCGCCGCTTCGACGTCCAGCCCGGCCGCCAGCGCCGCGGGCGTCCGCGCCGGATGCTGCGCGGCCAGCAGCGTGTCCCCTTCCGCCGCCGCGAGCGCCCTCGTCACCGCCTCCGGTTCGGCGAACTCGTCGACATCCGGTCCCGGCACCGCGCCCTGAACGACCCAGCCCCGGCCGATCGGCCGCACCCATCTGTCCATCCCTCCATGATGACGGCCAGGCGAACACCCGGGCACCGATCGATCGGCTGGGGAATGCTTGCCGGGGCGAAGGAGTTTATTCCCGGCATGGGTAGCACGAGCAGTCCGCCCGCGGCGAAACGCGCCGCCGTGGGCCTTCGATCCGAGCGGGGACCCGTCCTCGCCGCCGTCATGCTGAGCACCGGCCTCGTGGCCCTCGACAGCACCATCATCGCCACCGCGGTCCCCTCCGTGGTCCGCGACCTCGGCGGGTTTTCCCAGTTCCCGTGGCTGTTCTCGATCTACCTGCTCACCCAGGCGGTCACCGTGCCGCTGTACGGCAAGTTCGCCGACGTCCTCGGCCGCCGCCCGGTGATGTTCTTCGGCATCGCCGCGTTCCTGCTCGGCTCGGTGCTGTGCGGGGTCGCGTGGAGCATGCCGGTGCTGATCGCGGCGCGCGCGGTGCAGGGCATCGGCGCGGGCGCGGTCCAGCCGATCAGCATGACGATGGTCGGCGACCTGTACACGGTCGAGGAGCGCGCCCGGGTGCAGGGCTACCTCGCCGGGGTGTGGGCGGTCGCTTCGGTGATCGGGCCGACCCTGGGCGGCGTGTTCGCCGAATACCTCAGCTGGCGGTGGATCTTCTTCGTCAACCTGCCGCTCGGCGCGCTCGCCGCGTGGATGCTCTACCGCAAGTTCACCGAGCAGGTGAACCGCACGCGGCACAAGGTCGACTACGCCGGCGCGACCCTGCTGACGCTCGGCTGCGCGCTGCTGATCCTGGCCCTGCTGGAGGGCGGGGTCGCGTGGAGCTGGACGTCGGCGCCGAGCCTGGCGATCTTCGCCGTCGCCGTCCTGATGCTGGTCACGTTCGTGCTGGTCGAGCGGCGTGCGGAGGAACCCGTGCTGCCGCTGTGGGTGTTCACCCGCCGCACGCTGATCGGCGGGAACCTGGTCGCGCTCGTCACCGGCGCGGTGCTGCTCGGCTTCAGCTCGTTCCTGCCCACCTACTCCGAGGGCGTGCTCGGCACGGACGCGCTCACCGCGGGCTTCGCGCTGGCCGCGCTCACGATCGGCTGGCCGATCGCGGCGTCGCTGTCCGGGAAGATCTACCTGCGGATCGGATTCCGCGACACGGCGCTGATCGGCACCGGATTCCTGCTCGTCGGGACCGTCATCGCGACGTTCCTCGGCCTGGACTCGGTGGTCTGGACGGCCGCGGCGGCCGTGTTCGTGGTCGGCATCGGGCTCGGGCTCTCCTCCAGCCCGACGGTCGTGGCCGTGCAGTCCACCGTCGGCTGGGAGCGTCGCGGCGTGGTGACCGCGACCAACATGTTCAGCCGTTCGCTGGGCAGCGCGGTCGGCACGGCGATCTTCGGCGCGATCGCCAACGCCACCCTCGCGGGCCGGTTCGCGAACCCGCCCGCGGAGGTCGCCGGACACCTGCCACAGAGCGTCGACGCCACCAGCCGCATCCTCAGCGGCACGCACGACAACTCACCGGCGACGGCGTACGTGCGCGAATCGCTCGCCGGGGCCACGCACAACGTGTTCCTCGCGATCGTCGCCGTCTCCGTGGTGAGTGTCGTCGCGCTGCTGCTGATGCCCCGCAAGACCGAGCAGCTGACGTTCTAGTTCTGCAGCGGCACGAGTTCGCGCACGAAATCGTCGAGGAACTGCCGGTAGTCGCCGGAGTATCCCGGCCGGACCACGAATTTCGTGAGTCCGGCCTCGACGTGCTGCTCGATCATCCGGCGCGCCTCGGCCCAGCTGGTGGGCACGAGATCGGTCGCCGGACGGCCCGGATTGCGCTGCTGCGCCACGGCGCGCAGCCGGTCCGGGATTCCGTGCAGCGCAAGGACCATGCTCAGCCCGAAGTGGTCCGATTCGATCTCCCGGCCGGCTTCGGCGGCCGCTTCCTGAATCGCCAGCCGCGCCGCGCGAGACTGCTCGGGCGTGTGGAAACTGCCGAGCCATCCGTCGGACAACCGACCCGCGCGACGTAACGCGGCAGGCGCGGCCCCGCCGACCCAGACGTCGAGCCGCTTCGCCGGACGCGGCCCGATCGTCACGCCGTCGACCTGGAAAAACTCGCCGTCGAAGGACACGTTGTCCTGTTCGAGGAGCAGGCGCAGCAGCGCGAGCGACTCGTCGAAAACCGCCGCGCGCCGGCCTTCCGGCACCGGGAACAGGGCGCGTTCCGCGGGCTGCGCGGGCAGCAGGCCGAACACCGGGAGCACCCGTTTCGGAGCCAGTCCGGCCAGCGTGACCAGCTGTTTCGCGACCAGGACCGGATTCCGTCCAGGGAGAATCGCCACGCCCGTGCCCAGTTTGAGCCGCTCGGTGCGGGCGAGCGCGTGCGTCATCCCGATCAACGGGTCGACATCCGGCGAATAGACCACCTCCGACAGCCACAGCGAGTCGACGCCCGCCGCCTCCGTCAGCTCGGCCAAACCGGTGAATTCCGCCGGCCCGGTCCCGAGTCCCGGAGCCACCCCCACCCGGATCTTGTCCACACTCGCTCCGCTCTGTCGGCACGTTCCCCTCGACAGAACCGGATCCCAGCGCGAGTTCTTCCTTATCCGGCGGTCGCTTCGATG
This sequence comes from Amycolatopsis sp. La24, assembly GCF_029087445.1. Taxonomy (NCBI): domain Bacteria; kingdom Bacillati; phylum Actinomycetota; class Actinomycetes; order Pseudonocardiales; family Pseudonocardiaceae; genus Amycolatopsis; species Amycolatopsis sp. La24. The sequence goes on along the minus strand of NZ_JARACH010000087.1, from coordinate 13,748 downwards.
ACCCGGCCCAGCGCGGCGTGCAGCGCCTCCAATTCGGAGACCTCCATGCCGAGCCGCTCCACGACGCGATACGGGATTTTCTCCGCCTCGGCGCGCAGCTCCCGGCCCTTCTCGGTGAGTTCGACGGTCAACTGGCGCTCGTCGGCCCGGCTGCGGCCGCGGGTCACGTATCCGATCGCTTCCAGCCGTTTGAGCAGCGGAGACAACGTCGCGGGCTCGTGCCGCAACGCCGTGCTGAGGTCCTTCACCGACCGCGGCGACTGCTCCCACAGCGCCAGCATCACCAGGTACTGCGGATGAGTCAGCCCGTGCGGCTCCAGCAGCGGCCGGTAAATCGCGATCACGCTGCGCGAAGCGACCGACAGCGCGAAGCACACCTGCCGGTCGAGCTTCAGCGGGTCCTCGCCAAGGTCGATCTCGGCCACTCGTCCTCCTCGTGCTCGGGCCCACTCTAGCGCGGGCTGCACCACACTATTAGTTAGTGTGCTAATCATTAGGGTACTGTTGCCGCAGACCCCGAGGAGGAACGATGACCGACCGGCCCGGCGTTCTCCGCTGGTTCGCCTACGCCGTGAGCGGGCGGCTTCCCGAGCGCTACCGCGACTGGCTGCTGCACGACGCGACGTCCAAGCACTGGAAGGCCCGGCACGTCCTGCGCGCGACGGTCGGCATCGCGCCGCTGTGCCTGGTCTGGCTGCTGCTGCCAGCCCCGCTCGGGCTGCGGCTGGCGATCGTGCTGATGGCCGCGCTGGTGTCGTACTTCTACTCGTGCGCGTACATGGAAGAAAGCATCGACCACCGGTTGTCCCGCAACGGTTTCCCGCCCGGAACCGGCAAGCGGGTCAGGCGCGAGAAAGCCGCCGAGGCCAACGCCGAGGCGACCGCCCGCTACATCGCGGCCTACCGGCAGAACTCCGCCGACTAGACTCGGGAGCCGATGAGACGCAAGCGCCCGGCCCCGATCCCGCCCCGGCACGGCCTAGACCCGGCACGGCTGCGGCTGCCCGAAGAGGGTCCGTGGACGACCCTGCTGGAGCACCTGGTCGAACGCCTGCCCCGCGTCGCCCCCGCGCGGATCGAGGAAATGCTGCACGAGCAGCGGATCCACGGCGAGGACGGTCCGCTGGGGATCGACGCGGCGTACGTCCCCGGTTCGTTCATCTGGTTCCACCGCGACCTGCCGGACGAGGTCCCGGTGCCGTTCGACGTCACCGTCCTGCACCGTGACGACCACCTGCTCGTGGTCGACAAACCGCACTTCCTGGCGACCATCCCGCGCGGGCGGCACGTGCTGGAAACCGCGTTGGTGCGCCTTCGCCGTTCGCTGGACCTGCCCGCGCTCTCCCCCGCCCACCGGCTCGACCGCGTGACGGCGGGGCTGGTGATGTTCGTGATCACGCCGTCCGCACGCGGGGCGTACCAGACGATGTTCCGCGATCGGTTGGTGCACAAGGAATACGAGGCGATCGCGCCTTACGATCCGTCGCTCGAACTGCCCCGGACGGTGCACAGCAGGATCGTGAAGGAACGCGGCGTGCTGGCCGCACAGGAGGTGCCCGGGCCGCCGAACGCGGAGTCCACAGTGGAGCTTCTCGACCACCGGGACGGGCTGGGCCGGTATCGCCTCACGCCCGCTACCGGACGCACGCACCAGCTGCGGGTCCACATGTGTTCTTTGGGGATTCCGATCCTGGGCGACGATTTCTATCCGGAGCTGCGCGAGAAACCGCTCGACGACTTCACGAAACCGTTGCAGCTACTGGCGAAAGTGCTGGAATTCGACGATCCGCTCACCGGTGAGCACCGCCGGTTCACCAGCCGCCGGACGCTCACGGCGTGGGATTCGCTCGAAGAATGGGCTAGTTGACCGCTATCGCGAGGAAATGCGCGCTGGCGTTGATCAAGAGCGGATCTTGTTCGACCAGCCGGGCGCAGCGGAGGGCCGCGTCCACGCGTGCGTCGAATTCCTCGATCCCGGCCACGTCCAGCGCGGACCACGCTGGGCCTTCCACTCCGTACACGGAAATCCCGTTCATGCCAGCGGTTTCCAGCTCGTCGCGGAGCTCGTCGGCGGTGTGGAAATGCGCTGGCACGAAGCCGACGTGACCGTCGTAGCTGCCCGTATCGAGCACGGCTCTTACCGCCGGGATCATCTGTTCGGTGAGCTGACCGTTGGTTCCGGTCTCCATGGCCGAGAGATAGCGACTGATCTCAGCGGCGGACAAAATGCCGTCCGGACGAAGGACGCGGCGGGCTTCGGCAAGCGCCTGCTGGCGGTCACCGGATTCGGTCAAATGGTAGAGCGGCCCCACTAACAGCACGACGTCCGCGCTGTTGTCCGGCCATGCCAAAGCTCGCGCATCGCCGACTTCCGCCGTGACGCCTTCGATTTCGGCTGCCGCTGCGACGTGCGTGGCCACCGGATCGACTACGTGCACCGAATGTCCGTCCGCAGCAAGCCATCGCGCGTGCACCCCGGTCGCCCCGCCGACGTCGAGGACTCGCTGCGCGGTCGCCGGGATCGCTCTGCGCACGAGTTCTTGGGTGCGCCGGAATTCCAGTCTGCCGTGCGGCGATCTGACGAGCCGCGTGTTCTCGGTGGTCTCGGTGTCGTAGTGCTCAACCAAAGTCATGCGCGCAACAGTGACCGAGTTCCCCTGCCGAGGCAACGGAATTCCCGCCGGACGGGTGCCAGGCGGCGGCTGGCACCCGCGCGGGCGATCACCTGGTCCAGAACTTGATTCCGCTCCACTGCACGGTAATCGGCCCCGCCCCGCTCGCCGTCCGGTACGACCCGAACTTGTCGTAATAACTACCCGATGGGCTGTCGTCGGTCTGCTTCAGCGAGCCGTTGATGTATACCTTGTGGGAGCTGCCCACTTGATTGATCGTGTTCACCCGCACCGAGGTCCCGACCGTCGCGCCGGTCGCCACCGTCTGCCCGTTCTCGACGGTGTAGAGACGGCCGCCCTTCTCCACCGCCAGCAGGAAGTACGGCCCGGCGTTCGAACCGTCGCGGAACGTCTGCTTCAGGCTGATCCGCGAACCGCCCATGCTGGTGATCTTGAAGGAGCCCTCGAACTGGTGCGTGCCGCCGGTGTAAGTCTCGTAGCGGCGCTCGGCGCGCTGTTCGCCGCTGCCGTCGGAGCAGGTCAGCTTGAAGGTGAGCCCGCTGATCTGGCCGCAGCCCTTCTGCTGTTCCTTGTACCCCGGCGACCAGGATTTCCAGGTGCCGCCGCCGACCTGGGCGTCCGCGACCGGGGCGAGAATCGCGAGCCCGCACACCGCCGCCGCCAGTGCTCCGCCGATCCGGGTTCTCGTGCGCACGTGCCAACCTCCGTGGAACTCAGGGCAGCGGTAGCGGTACAGGTCCAGACCACTGGCTGATCACTGTAGGTCCCCGGCCGGTCGCGGACAAGAGCGCATCCCTTGACGACTTTGTTTGTCAATGCTTGGCTCAGGGGATGCAGGACGTCGAAGTGATCGAGGACCCCGCCGTCGCGGCGGCCGCGCTGGACCCGGTGCGCGCCCGCCTGCTGGCCGCGCTGACCGAACCGGCGTCCGCCGCGGCGCTGGCCGCCCGAGTAGGCCTGACCAGGCAAAAGGTCAACTACCACCTGCGCGCGCTCGAGTCGCACGGCCTGGTCGAACCGGCCGGAACCCGGCAGTGGGGCGGCCTCACCGAACGCCTTTTCGCCGCCACCGCCAGCGCCTACCTGGTCTCCCCCGCCGCCCTCGGCGCCGCCGGTTCCGCCCACGTGAAGGCGGACCGCCTATCGGTGAGCTACCTGCTCGCCGTCGCCGGCCGAACCCTGCGCGAAGTCGCCGGCTTGGCCCGCCGCGCGGCTCACGCAGGCAAACCGCTCTCGACGCTGACTCTGGACACGGAAATCGCCTTCGCCTCCGCGCGCGATCGGTCGGCCTTCACCGACGAGCTGACCACCCTGGTAACCGACCTCGTGTCCCGCTACCACAACGAATCCGCCCCAGACGCCCGCCTGCACCGCCTCGTCGTCACCGCGCATCCCAAGCCCGCCGAGTAGTTCGCCCGAACAGGTGTTCGATTGTCGTGTAGCTTGGAGGCATGAGTCAGGCATTTCAGGGCTCGCTGTTCGGTGCCAGCGGGCCGGCCACGCTGGGTTCGCTGTCCGGCGTGCAACGCACCGAACTGGGTCAAGGCGCGTGGATCGACGTGCTGCCCGGGTGGCTCGACGGCTCGGACGAGCTGTACGAACACCTGGCGGCCGAGGTCCCGTGGTACGCGGAGCGCAGGCAGATGTACGACCGCGTGGTCGCCGTGCCGCGGTTGCTGTGCTTCTACCGGGAGCACGCGCCCTTGCCGCACCCAGTCCTCACCGAGGCCCGGGAAGCATTGACTGCCCACTACGCAGCTGAACTGGGCGAACCATTCCGCACGGCCGGACTCTGCTACTACCGCGACGGCCAAGACAGCGTCGCCTGGCACGGCGACGACCTGGGCCGCGGCCGCACCGAAGACACCATGGTGGCCATCCTGTCCGTCGGCGCCGCCCGACACCTGGCCCTCCGCCCACGAGGCGGCGGCGACTCAGTGCGGTACCCATTGGGCCACGGAGACTTGATCGTGATGGGCGGGTCCTGCCAGCGGACGTGGGAACACGCGATCCCGAAGACATCCCGCGCGGTGGGACCGAGGATCAGCATCCAATTCCGGCCGAGAGGGGTGCGATGAGAGCCCGACGATGACGGTGCCGCGAGAGAGCGGCGGGTGACGGGACTGGGCTCGGTTCGACCACGCCACCTCGCCGGTCACGGGTGCGCTGCCGGTTCGACGCACCACCTCACCCGCGACGAGTGCGCTGCCGGTTCGGCTAGGCCGCTTCGTGCGTTGACGAGCGCATCGCGGACTCGGCCGCGCCGCGCGGCACACTGCCGGTCGAGCCAGACCGCCTCGAGCATCCACCAGCAGGCCGATCCAAGCGCGCGGCCGTGCACACCGCTGGCGTGTCGTTGGTCCAGTCAGACCGCCTCGGCGTTCATCCGCGCACTGTGGATTCGACCGCGCCGCTGCGCACCGCGAGCACGCTGCCGCTGAGACCAAACCGCGCGGGCTACCTACGAGCGCGCCGTCAATTCGACGCCAACACGCGCGCCACTGGCGCGCACCGGTTCGGCCGCCTCGCGCACGGCCAGCGCACCACCGATTCAACCGCGCGGCCGCGCACACCACCCCGAACACTGCCAGCTCACTGAAGCCGCCGCGCACTCTCGCACGCGGAGCGTGCGCCCTCGGTGCCGTGCCGCCGGGCATGCCACGCGTCCGCGAGCGGCGTAGCCAAGCCAAGCCGCCCACCGGGCAAGTCCGCCACCTCCGGCAGCACACGACCAACCCCGCGACCCCAGCCGCACGAGAGCCGACGGCCCGCCCGAGGCGACCAACCCGAGCCACCCCGGCCGTCCAACAATCCGAAGTCAGTCCACCAGCACCGGCAGCGAATCGAGTCCGTACACGATCGACACCTTCCGGAACTCCAGCTCCTCCGGCTGCACCGCCAGCCGCAGGTTCGGGAACCGCCGGACCAGGGCGGGGTACGCCGCCCGCAGCTCCATCCGGCCCAGCTCCGCGCCGATGCACCGGTGGATCCCGTACCCGAACGCCAGGTGCGAGGACGGCTCGCGAGTCGGATCGAAGCGGTCCATGTCGCCCTTGCCGAGCACCGGGTCGCGGTCCGCGACCGACAGCGACACCAGCACGATGTCGCCCTCGCTGATGTGCACGCCCGCGATGTCCATGTCCTGCTTCGCGAACCGCGGGAACGCCATCTGCACCACCGTCAGGTAGCGCAGCAGCTCCTCGACGAACCGGTGCACCGAATCGTCGTCGCCCCGGACCGCCTCGAACGCCGCCGGGTCGCGCAGCACCACCAGCGCGCCCAGTGCCAGCATGCTCGCCGTGGTCTCGAGGCCGCCGGTGAGAATGCCGTCCGCGAGACCGGCGAGCTCGCGGTCGTCGATCTCGTCGCCGTGCTCCTTGATCAGCATGCCGAGCAGGCCGTCGCCGGGCTGTTCGCGCTGCTTGCGCACGATCTCCAGCAGGTATCCCAGCGACTCCGAGATCGCCCCCAGCGACGCGCCCGCGCCGCTGAACAGGTCGAACCGCGCGGTGCTCAGCCGCTGGAAGTCGGCGCGGTCCTCATAGGACACGCCGAGCAGCTCGCAGATCGTGAGCGACGGGATCGGCAGCGCGAACTGCTCCCACAGGTCCACCGGCCCGTCCGCGGCGGCCATCGCGTCCAGCTGGTCCGCGACGATCTCGTCGATCCGCGGCGTCAGCCGGGAGAGCCGGCGCATCGTGAACTCGGGCGTCAGCAGCTTCCGCAGGCGCGTGTGGACCGGCGGGTCGGCGAATCCGAGGCCGCCCGGGTTCTGGTCCTCGGTGACGCCCGCGTTGCCGACAAGGTTCGTGAAATCGTTGCTGAACTCGGTGCCCTTCCCGAGGACGGCCTTGGCCTCCGCGTAGCCGGTCACGAGCCAGGCGTTCATCCCGAACGGCAGGTCCAGCTTGCTGATCGGCGCCTCGCCGCGCAGCCGGCCGAGGTCCGGAACCGGGTCGAGGCCCTGGCGGCGCAACGGCTCCAGCGCCGAATCCGGCAGCAGCGCCATCTTTTCGAGATCGAAGCCGCGCTTCTGCTGGCGGGCGATGTACCGGCGGCCGGCCCAAGCGAGGATGCGCGAACGAATACTCCCCATGGCGGCGACAGTACCGCAACCACCCCTTCCGCCGGTCCCGGGCGGAGACGCCCGTCACCCTGTGACCAGCGCGAGTCCACTGTGGACTCCCGTCACCCGGCCAGGTGACGGGTTCCCGGAATTGTCAGACCCCCCGGACAGAATGGCCCGCATCGGCAGCGACCTGCGTGACCAGCCGGTCGCAGTCGGTGAAAGCACGCGACGACGAGGCGAGTCCCGTGAGAGGCTCGGAGAGAAAGGGAGGAACCGGACATGACTGCGGCGCTGATCGGGCGGGCCCACCCCGCCGCGACCTTGCGTGCGCAGCTCTCGCGCGCCACCGCCAGCCACGGCGGCCTCACCCTGGTCACCGGCGAGGCCGGGATCGGCAAGACCACGCTGGTCAGCGCACTGGCCGACGACGCGCGCGAGGCAGGCGCGCTCGTTCTCGGCGGCACGTGCTGGGAGTCCGGGGCTGCGCCGGGCTACTGGCCATGGGTCCAGGTCATGCGCTCATTGCGCCGGGAGACCGCGCCGCACGAATGGGCCGTCGCCAGCTCGCCGACGCTGTCCGCGCTGCTCGGCGAAACCCCCGAACAACCGGCCGACGACGGGTTCCAGCTGCCCGACGCGGTCACCCGCGCGCTGGTCACGGTGGCCCAAGACCGACCGGTCGTCGTCATCCTCGACGATTTGCACTGGGCCGACCCGGCGTCACTGCGGCTGCTCGAATTCGCGGCCCGGCACACCTGGTTCGAACGGCTGCTGCTCATCGGCACGTACCGCGATGTCGAGGTGGACGCGCCCAGCCATCCGCTTCACGAGCTGATGCTGCCGCTGGTCGCGAAAGCAACCACGATCACGCTCACCGGCCTGGACGAAACCGGGGTCGCCGAGCTGATGAGCCGCACCGCGGGCGCGGAGCCGGGTGCCGAGCTGGCCACCGACGTGCAGCGCCGCACCGGCGGCAACCCGTTCTTCGTCGAGCAGACGGCGCGGTTGTGGCGCAGCGGGAGCACAGTGTCCGCAGTCGCGCCCGGAGTCGCAGACGCACTACAGCGGCGGCTGTCCCTGCTCCCGCGCCCAGTAACCGACCTCCTCACCAACGCCGCGGTGCTCGGCCGCGAGTTTTCGCTCCACCTGCTCGCCGCCACGGCCGGTGCACCCGCCGCACAGGTCGACCACCTGCTCACCCGCGCCGTAGCCGCCCGGCTCGTGATCGCACTCGGCGAAGGCCGTTTCTCTTTCGCGCACGACCTGGTACGGGAGTCGAGATACGCCGAACTGACGCCCGCCGAAGCACAACGCCGCCACGCAGCGGTCGTGCGCGCCGGTGAACACACCCCGACCCTGGTCGGGGTCGCCGAACGCGCCCGGCACGCCTACCTCGCCCATACCGAACTCGACCCGAAGCAAGCAGTCCGGCTATTGCTCGCCGCGGCCAAAGACGCAGGTGCCCGGATGGCCTTCGAGGAATCCATCGCGCACCTGCGCCGAGCCCGCGAACGAGCGGCAGACAAACGCAGCCAAGCCGTCGTCGCGCTGGAATTGGCCACCGCGCTGTGGCGCTTCGAGGTGAAAGACGAAGCCTGGCTGCTCTGCGAGGAAGCCGTCGCCCTGGCTCGCCAAGAAGACAACGCGAACCTCCTTGCCCGCGCCGCCCTCACCCTGTCGAAATTCAGCACCGGCGGCGTCCGGCACGAGTTCACCGTGCAAGTTCTCCGCGAAGCACACGAAAAACTGTGCGGCGGCAACGCGGCCGAACCTCTCTCGCTGGACCGCATCCGGCTGGAACTCACCGCCCGCGCCACGATCCTCGCCCGCGACGACGAGGACGACGACGCGCTGGCATTCACCTTATGGGCCAGACACGACGCGATCTGGGGCCTGGGCAGCGGCGCCGAACGCGAACGGCTCACCGACGAACTCGCCGCCATCGCGCGGCGCACCGGCGACCGGGAGAACGAGTTCTTCGCGGCCTCGCTCAAGTGGGTCGCGATGCTGGAACAGGGAGATCCGCGGTACCTGGACCAATTCCACCTGTTTCAAGGGATCGCCGACGAAGGCGTGCGAGCCGCGAAACTGGCGGAAGCGATCGACCGCAGCATCATCTGCACCTTCCGCGGCCGCTTCGCCGAAGCGGACGAAGCACTCAAGGAAGCACTGGCCGCCCCGGAAATCTTCGGCAGCAACGACTACGGCTACATGCCCGACCAATTGCGCTGGAGCGCGCTGCTAGCGCAAGGCCGCTTCGCCGAAGCCGCTGAACTGCCCGCAAAAATGGCCGACACCGGCTTCCCACACCCAGCCCTGCTGCGCACCCTCACCGCAGCGCTCGCCGGCGACGCAGCCACCACCCGGCACGAACTGTCCGAAGCCCTCGCAGACGGACCGTACGCCCGCGTCTTCACTCCGCTGTGGCTGCGCTGCCAAGCCCAAGCCGCCGTCGTGCTGAAGGACCGTGCAGCAGCCGAACGCTTGCTGCGCGAGCTTTCCCCACACTCCGGAGAATGGCTGGTCTCCCTTTACGGCTGCGAACTGAGCGGCCCGGTAGACCTGTGGACCGGCCTGCTGCACAAAACCCTGGGCGATCACGAAACAGCCGCCGCCCATTTCACCTCCGCCGCCCGCTCCGCAGACCGGCTGCGGGCCCGTCCGTGGGCTGTCGAAGCCCGCAACCACCTGGCAAGCACGCTGCTGGACCTAGGCGACAGCGATCGCGCCACCGTCCTGGCCGATGCCGTCACCGCAGAAGCCGCCGAGCTGGGCCTGCACCACATCACCGCCCACCCTCGCCCCGCGACGCCGCCACCACCCGCTGCCACGAACGCATTCCACCGAACCGACTCAGTCTGGACCCTGCGCTTCGCCGACCGCGAAGTACGCATGCCAGACGCAAAAGGCCTGCGAGACTTGAACTTCCTGTTGAGCAGACCAGGCACCGAGATCCCCGCCGCACAACTGCTCGCCCCCGACGGCGGCCAAGAAGCCGAAGCCACCCGCAGCTTCAGCGGCGACCCGATCCTGGACGACACCGCGAAAGCCGCCTACCGCCGCCGCCTGGAGCACCTGGACGAAGCCATCGACGCCGCCACCCTCCGCGGCGACGACGCGAAAGCCGCCACCTTGGACGCCGAACGCGCCGCCCTGCTGGACGAACTCCGAACGTCGACTGGCCTGTCCGGCCGAACCCGCCGCCTCGGCGACGAAACGGAACGCGCCCGCAAAGCCGTGACCGCCCGCATCCGCGACACCCTCCGCAAACTGACCGACCTCCACCCGGAACTGGCCGACCACCTCCGCCACACCATCACGACCGGCTCGTCCTGCAGCTACCAACCGGAGACGCCTATGACCTGGCGCTTGTAACCGCCGGTGCGTCCGGCCGCGACCAGATCGGGCGCCGGGGAAGGGAAAGCGGGGAAAAGTGCCCCGGCGCGGTGAACACGCCGAGCGGAGCCACGACTGCTTGGCAGTCACCAGATTCGGTGTTGTCGCTGAGGAAATGCGACGCAGCGGGACTGGCGTCAGCTGCATCGCGGCCTCACCCACGTGTCGGCCACGTGTCGGCCACGCTGCGCATCGACACCCTTTGCCGGTTCCAGCACTGGATTCCGGCCGTCCGCCGGTTCTCCTACGTCCTCTCCCCCGCCGCCTGAAGCCCCGACCTGTCCGGGAGGCCGCCCGGTCCGCGACCGCACGGCCTCCCGCCAAGCAGAGTCACTTTCGGTTGTACAGCCGCATTGTCAGCGTCCCGAACACCGCGGTCAGCGCGACCGACGCGATCAACGTCCACGTGATGGCGCCGCCGTCCCAGGTACCGGACATCATCGAGCGCACTGCTGTCACCAGGTGGCTGATCGGGTTGGCCGAGACGCCGGCTTGGAGCCAGCCGGGCATGGTGGACGGGTCGACGTAGATGTTGCTGAGGAACGTCAGCGGCATGATCACCATCATGCTGACGCCCATCACCGATTTCTCGGACCTCAGCAGCAGCCCGAACATCGTCCACACCCACGACAGCCCGAACGAGAACACGAGCAGCAGCAGGACTCCCGCGGCCACGCCGCCGACGCCGCCGTCCGGGCGGAAGCCCAGGATCAGGCCTACGACCATGATCACGACGGACGCGATCAGGTACCGCAGCACGTCGCCGAGGAGGTAGCCGACCATCGGGGCCGGCCGCCAGATCGGGAGGGTGCGGAAGCGGTCGAACACGCCCTTCGCGATGTCGGTGTTCACCGCGACGCCGGTGTACATCGTGATCATCACGACGCTCGACGCGAGGATGCCCGGCAGGAAAAACTGCAGGTACTGCGTCGGCGAACCGGCCAGTGCGCCACCGAACAGGTAGGTGAACATCAGCGTCATCATGATCGGGAACGCGGTGACGTCGAACAGCTGCTCCGGCACGTGCTTGATCTTCAGCACCGCCCGCCAGCCGAAGGAGAACGACGCGGACAACGCGCTCGGCCGCGGCGGGCGTTCGGTGGCGAGCAGGACCGCGGTCAGCTCGTCCGGTTTCGGGGCCGCGAGGTCGAGATCGGGTTCCTTGACGGTGGTCACGCCGCCTCCTCGGTGGCTGTGCGGGCGGTGAGGGCCAGGAAAACCTCGTCGAGGCTGGGCTGGCCGAGCGAGAACGTGTCGACGGTGACGCCTGCCTTCGCGAGTTCCGCGAGAGCCCGCGACGCGCGATCGGCGGCGGCTTCGTGCGCGTCCGACGACAGCCGCGCGGTGATCGCGACCGGGTCGGGATCCAGTTGCACGGTGGCGGACAGCGCGCGTTCCAGCACTTCGGCGGCGGTCGCGCGCTGGTCGGCGTCCCGCAGTCGCAAGTGGACGGCGCCGACTCCGACCGAGGCTTTCAGCTCGCCCTTGGTGCCCTCGGCGATGACGCGGCCGTGGTCGATGACCGCGATCCGCGACGCCAGTTGGTCGGCCTCGTCGAGGTACTGCGTGGTGAGCAGGACGGTGGTGCCCTGCGCGACGATCGCGCGGACGATGTCCCACACCTGATTGCGGCTGCGCGGGTCGAGGCCGGTGGTCGGCTCGTCGAGGAACAGCAGGTCCGGGGTGTTGAGGATGCTCGCCGCGATGTCGAGACGGCGGCGCATCCCGCCGGAGTAGTTCTTCACCTGCCGGCGCGCGGCGTCGGTGAGCCCGAACGCCGCGAGCAGCTGAGCCGCCCGATCGCGCGCGGCGGCGGTGCGATGTCCCAGCAATTTGCCGAGCAGCACCAGATTCTCTTGCCCGGTCAGGTCTTCGTCGACCGAGGCGTATTGGCCGGTGAGGCTCACCCGGCTGCGCACGGCGTCCGCCTCGCGCACCACGTCGTGGCCGAACACCCGCGCTTCGCCGCCGTCCGGACGGGACAGCGTGGCAAGCATCCGGACAGTGGTGGTTTTGCCCGCGCCGTTGGGCCCGAGGACGCCGTACACGGTTCCGGCGGGCACCACGAGGTCGACCCCGTCGACCGCCCGGGTCTCGCCGAACACTTTGACGAGCCCGGAAGTCTCGATCGCCGGTTCCCCGGCAGCGTTGCTCATGTCTTGTCCTTCCCCTCAGTTCTTCATCCGCGATACGGCCGCGCGCGCCGGCCGTCGCGCAGCGCGAGGCCCCACCAGAGCAGTTCGTCCAGCAAAGCAGAGGCCGCGTGGCCTGCGGATTCGCCGTGCGGACCCGCGCCGGGGTCGCCGCATTCGTGCTCGAGCAGGTCGAGACACACCGAATCCCGCACCGTCGCCGTGTGCAGTTCGGTGAAGACATCCCGAAGATGCTCGACCGCGTAGCGGCCGCCCGCGCGGTAGCCGTAGGAGACGAAGCCGACCGGTTTGGCCCGCCATTCCTCGTACGCGCAGTCGATCGCCTGCTTCAGCGACGCCGGGAAGCTGCGGTTGTACTCGGGCGTGACCACCACAAACGCCTCGGCCGCCGCGATCCGCTTCGCGAACCCGGCCATGCCGGCCGTCGGCTCGGCAGGCAACCGGGCCGGGATCGCGAACGTCGCGAGGTCGAGCACGTCGAGCACCACCCCGCCGTGCCCGGCGGCCCGCTCGACGAACCATCGGCCGATCTCGCCGCCGACCCGGCCCTCCCGGGTGCTGGCGACGAGCACGGCTACCCGCAGCTCCTCGTCCACGCTTCTTGGGCGCCAGATCGGTGCCCGGTGCTGCCAGGTTGGATCTAGCGGGCGTTTTGGCTGGTCAGGGGCCCGGCGAAGAGGGGGCGAAGTGCGTGGCGGGCGCGGTGGGAGGGCGGGGGAAGGAGCGCGAGATGCGGTCTGGCGGGGGTCGGTGGCCGAGCTGCGCGGCCTACGGGGGCACGAGGCTCGCTGAGTGTGAACGGATGCTGGCCGAGCCTCGGATGAGAAGGAACGGGCGGCGTCGACGGAGGTGCGAGACGCGATCTGGCACGGCTTGCGGCCGGGCAGGTTCGGCGAATTGGAGCGCGTGGCAACGCTACGGGTGGGGGGGCAGACTCCTGGCCTCGGCGGGCCGCGGTTCTCGTCAGCCGCAACCACCCACGGAGCTCGCTGCGGGAACGTGAGCGCGGGGCATCGCCGTTCGAGGCTGGCCAGAGGGGTGGCGGAAACGCGGGACCACTGCGCCTGGCGAACGCCGCAGGCAAGCGCGGCTGGGGAATTCGGCTAGCAAACAGCTCCTAGCCCGCCGCAGCTGGCAAACACCGCAGACAGAGGCGGCTAGCCAACGCCACCCAGCCCAGCGCGACCAGCAAACAACCAGCCCGCTACAGCTGGCGAACGCAGCTGCCAAGTGCCGCAGGCAAACACAGCCAGCCTGCACGGCTAGCAAACGGATTCGAGCCCGCCGCAGCAGGTGAACCACAGCTGGCAAACCCAGCCAGCCCAGGGCGACTAACAAACAGCCGCCTGCCTGCCACAGCTGGCGAACAAGGGTCTGCCCAGACTTCGGTTGACACCGGGGCTGACTGTTTCTCAGGCCGCTTCTGCAGCCGTGTAGATGGTCTCAAACTCGACCGGGGTGAGCTTGCCCAGCCCCCGTTGCCGGCGCTTGCGGTGA
>NZ_JARACH010000086.1:0-32708 GCF_029087445.1 Amycolatopsis sp. La24 | reverse complement strand
CTTGCCCACGCCCACGGCCAACTCCGCGCAGCCCGCCTCAGCACCGGTGATCGATAGTCAAAGACACCTGTCCACGACGCGAAACGCCAGGTCAAAGGCGGTATTTGAAGATCGAAGTCGAGATAACGGCGGCGACGGTCGCGTCACCGAAAGCTGTTGCCCAGTCAGCGATCCCGACGTTGGTGGTCAGGATCGTGGACGACTTGAGGTAGCGCTGGTTGATCACCTGGAACAACGCGGACGCGCCGTCGCCGGGCAGCGGCAGATAGCCGAGCTCGTCCAACTATGTGGATATCCACATAGTTGGACGAGTTCGGCTACATGGAACTGGACAAGGTCGGCGCGAAACTGCTCTTCCAGCTTTTCACCGACCGCGAGGAACGCCGCGCGATCGCCATCGCGACCAACGCACCCTTCTCGGAATGGCCGAAAACCTTCACCGACCAGCGTCTCTGCCGCGCCGTGATCGACCGCATGACCTTCAACGGCACCATCATCGAGACCGGCAGCGAGTCCTACCGCGCCCAGAGCACCCAAGCCCGGCTGCAGGAACAACAACTCGCCGCGAGCGAGAACGACGGCCTGATCGGCGCCCTCAACCGCCCCTGAAACGAATGGGGCCGGCTGCCCACGGCGACTGTCTTGTCGGAGACAGGTCCGTGAGCACCCGGCCCCGCACAACCTAAACCTCGATCCACCGAGGTGTGGGGCTGGGGTGGGTGTGTCGGAATGAGAGAAGTGCCCTCTGAGCTGGGATGATTGGAGTTCTCACACAGCAACCTGACCCCAGTTCTGGAAGGCACTTCGAGTGCAAGTTTCGCACAGGTTCGCCGAGGAGTCGGCGATATTCGACGATGACCATCTCGTGTCGCTGGCCGGTCTGGTGCCGGTGATGACGCTGGCCGGACAGACCAGACTGCCGCAACTGCTGGCGGAGAAGGTGTCGATCACCCAGCCGCGGATCGCGTCCGGGACGGCCAATCCGGGCCCGAAACTGGCCACGGTGATCGCGGGGATGTGCGCGGGCGCGGACTGTATCGACGATGTTGATGTTGTGCGCTCGGGCGGGATGACGACACTGTTCGGCGGGGTGTATGCGCCCTCGACGGTCGGAACCCTGTTGCGGGAGTTCACCTTCGGACACGCCCGCCAGCTGGAGTCGGTGCTGCGTGAACATCTGACGGCCTTGTGCGAGCGAGTCGATCTGCTGCCCGGCACTCACAAGCGGGTGTTTGTGGATATCGACTCGCTGTTGCGGCCGGTGTACGGGCATGCCAAGCAGGGCGCGTCCTACGGGCACACGAAGATCGCCGGGAAGCAGGTGCTCCGCAAAGGGCTTTCACCGTTGGCGACCACGCTGAGCACCGAGCACGGCGCGCCGGTGATCGCCGGGATGCGGTTGCGGGCCGGGAAGACCGGCTCCGGCAAGGGCGCCGGACGCATGGTCGCCCAGGCGATCGGGACCGCTCGTGCCGCCGGGGCCGGTGACATCCTCGTGCGGGGTGATTCCGCCTACGGCTCCCGGTCGGTAGTCCGCGCCTGCCGGCGGGCCGGGGCGCGATTCTCGCTGGTGCTGACCAAAAACGCCGCAGTGCGGCGGGTGATCGCGGCGATAGGTGAGGACGCGTGGACGCCGGTGAAATACCCCGGTGCGGTCCGTGACCCTGACACCGGGGAGTGGATCTCCGACGCCGAGGTCGCCGAAATCCCCTACACCGCGTTCGCCTCCACGGCCGACCGGGTCACCGCGAGGCTGATCGTGCGGCGTGTCAAAGACGCCCGCTACCCGGACGCGCTGTTCCCGGTCTGGCGATACCACCCGTTCTTCACCAACACCGCCGAACCGACCGCTGCCGCTGACATCACCCACCGCCGCCACGCGGTCATCGAAACCGTGTTCGCCGACCTCATCGACGGCCCCCTGGCGCACCTGCCCTCGGGCCGGTTCGGCGCCAACAGCGCGTGGGTGTTGTGCGCGGCGATCGCGCACAATCTGCTACGCGCCTGCGGTGTCCTGGCCGGCGACCGGCACGGCCACGCCCGCGGTGCCACCCTGCGCCGCCGCATCGTCACCGTCCCCGCCCGGTTCGCGCGCCCGCAGCGCCGACCGGTCCTGCACCTGCCCCGCCACTGGCCCGGGGCCACGTCATGGCTTCGGCTGTGGCGCAGCACTATCGGCTTTACGCCACCATCAGCGATGCCCATCTGACCACCCGCCGCACGACGGCCCGACCGGAGACCACAGTGGAAAAGCTGGGCAGACCAGCGGCTACCTCCCACCCGAAAAGACGCTGGTGCACCCCTTCAGCACGCGGACCAGCCCAAAATCCCAATCGGTGGATCGAGGCTAAGTCGTCCTCGACCTCGGGAATGTCGGCCTCGCCCGTTCGCTGGCCATCCTCGGCGTTGAGGAATCACTCATCGTCGGCTCATGGCCGCCGCCGAAGCGTTCGCGCACCTGGAGATCTCGACAGGGCTGCATGCTCTTCCGTCGAACTTTCGCCGAAGCCGGGCCCCGCCCGGCATCGACATGGAACAACGCGGCACCGTGGTCATTGTGCCGACGCGGCGCGGTTGCTGTCCGTACATCTTCACAGTCCGGAGGCAGCAGGGACCGAGCGTGAAGCCGCGTCCCGTTCGTCAGCACTCAGCGCAGCGTGTGGTGTGACGCTGGTCGGGTAGCCGCCAGTGGGGAGGTTCGAAACCCGGATTCCGGGATACCCCCGGGCGTATTCTGGCGTGGTAAGACGGTGAGAAAGGTGATCGGCGATGGAGTACGGCTTCGCTGTGCGGTGCGAGGCGCCGATGGGCGAGACGGTCGAGCGGGTACGGGCGGCGCTGGCCGAGCAGGGGTTCGGCGTACTGACCGAGATCGACGTGCAAGCGACGCTGCGGGCGAAGCTCGGTGAGGAGAGCGAGCCTTACTTGATCTTGGGGGCGTGCAACCCCCAGCTGGCGCATCAGGCGTTGGGCGTGGATCGGCGGATCGGGTTGTTGTTGCCGTGCAACGTCGTGGTGCGCGCAGACGGCGGGTCGACGGTGGTGGAGGCGCTGGACCCGCAGGTGATGGTCAGCGTACCGGGCGATTCCCGGCTGCAGCCGATCGCTGACGAGGCCGGTCGGCGCTTGCGTACCGCCTTGCAGACGGTCAAGGGTAGCTGATGGTGCTCGCGGCAGTTCCGGCAATCGGACGAGCCTGTGTGCTACGGGAGGTGAGGTCGCGATGATGGGCGGCGCGATGGGCGGCGCGATGGGATGGATGTGGATCTGGCCGGTACTGGTCGTGCTCGGCCTGTTCGCCGTCGTGGGGGGCCTGCTGTGGTGGGTGCGGGCGCGGCGCGAAACCCCGGCAGGCGCGAGCGGCAGTGCCCGCCGGATCCTGGACGAGCGGTTGGCGCGGGGCGAGATCGACGAGGACGAGTATCGGCGTCGTCGCACGGAGCTGCAGTGACTGGCGATCCGGTCGGTCGGCGCCGGGCGTTGGGGCTGCTGGCGGCGGGGTCGGCTTCGGTGGTAGCGGGGGTGACCGGCTGGGTGACTGGTCTGGGCGCCCCGGCCAGCGGTGGGTACCCGGTCACCGGTGACCAGCCGCTACGCGAACCACTGGCATCGACCAGCAATAACGGTGCGCTCGCCGTGTCGCTGACCGCGGCACCTGGCGCGGCGGTGGCCGGGCAGGCCGGCGCCGGGCTCGGGTTCAACGGAGGTTCTCCGGGGCCGACGTTGCGAGTGCGTCCCGGTGACGTTCTGCGAGTGCGCCTGATAAATCACCTGCAACAGCCCACAAACCTGCACACCCACGGGTTGCACGTTTCCCCGGAGCGCAACGGCGACAACCCGTTCGTGGTGATCGCGCCGGGCGAGGTGTTCGATTACGAGTACAGGATTCCGGCCAATC
Organism: Amycolatopsis sp. La24; assembly: GCF_029087445.1. Taxonomy (NCBI): domain Bacteria; kingdom Bacillati; phylum Actinomycetota; class Actinomycetes; order Pseudonocardiales; family Pseudonocardiaceae; genus Amycolatopsis; species Amycolatopsis sp. La24. The sequence goes on along the minus strand of NZ_JARACH010000086.1, from coordinate 28,810 downwards.
ATCCGGCGGGGACGTTCTGGTACCACCCGCACCACCACCAGTACGTCGCGGATCAGCTCTTCGGCGGGCTCGCCGGTGCGCTGATCGTGGACGGCGGCCCCGACCTGGGTGCCGTTATGGACCGGGTGCTGCTGATCGGCGACACCACGCTGGACGGCGCGGGCCGGATCGCCGCGGTGAGCGCGATGGACCGGATGATGGGACGGCAGGGCTCGCTAGTCCTGGTCAACGGCCAGCACCAGCCCGTCGCCACCGCCGAGTCCGGGGTGCCGGAACGATGGCGGCTGATCAACGCCTGCACCTCGCGCGTGTTGTCCCTGCGGCTGGAAGGGCATCAGCTGACCCACGTCGCGAGGGACGGCTATTTCCTGCCGGTCCCGGAAGTGCGGGACCGGATCGTGCTCGCGCCCGGCAACCGCGCGGATGTCCTCGTTCACCCGGCGGCGGGACGGCACCGGCTGCTGACCGATCCCTATGACCGCGGCAATCCCGGGATGATGGGCGGTATGGCAGCCACGGGCTCCACTGCGGCCAACGGGCCCATCACTCTCGCGACACTGGTGGTGTCTGGGACAAAAAGCCGCACGGCCTCGCCACCGGGTGCGTTGCCGGCGCCGGTGCTGCCCACAGGGCCGGTGACGGCTCGGCGGACGGTGACGTTCGGCATGCAGATGGGCATGGGCGGTGGCGGGATGGGGTTCACCATCGATGGAAGGCGCTTCGACCCGCAGCGCACCGACCAGGCGGTCCGGCTCGGGGCCACCGAGGAGTGGCTGGTGTCCAACACCAGCCCGATGGATCACCCGTTCCACCTGCACGTGTGGCCCTTCCAGGTACTGGGCACCAGCGCAAACCCGGTAGCCGAGGAAAGCCTGCGGGACGTGGTGCTCGTGCCGGCGCACGGCTGGGCGCGCCTCCGGGTGACCTTCGCCGACTTCTCCGGCCGTAGCGTCTACCACTGCCACATCCTCGACCACGAGGACGCCGGCATGATGGCCACCATCCAGGTCGCACGCTGACTCTCGCTCCAGGTTTCTCTCCGGAACACGCGCTCCTGTGCCGACCCGCCTGTGACCGCGGCGGCATGGCCAGCGCAACGCCGGGCGTCCTCGGGTAGTCCGGCGGGAAGCCGACCGTTTTGTTGCCCCTGGCCGGGCGCGCCGGGGCGATCCCCCTGTCTCCGGCGGTGTGGTGTGTGCCGCAGCCACTCGTCTCTTTATACCCCGGGGGGTACCGTGGAGAGCGAGTGGTCGTCGAGTAAAGGAGAGTGCACGGATGTGTCGTCGTGTCACGTGTTCGCGGTGCGGGAAAGCCACCTACGCCGGATGCGGTCAGCATGTGGAGCAGGTGCTTGCCGGTGTGCCGGCTTCGCGGCGGTGCGCTTGCACGCCCGAGCCGGGTGCCGCGGCCCGCGTATTGCGCCGCCTGTTCGGCCGCGGCTGATCCGCCGGTCCGCGATGCCGGACACAGCTGGGTGAGGCCGCGCAATCACTACCCCCCGGGGTATGTTGAAGGCTGCGGAGGTGGAACATGGAAATGACACCCGAACTGGTGGGTGACGCGCTGGTGCGGTTGCGCCGGGCGCAGGGGCAGCTGGCTGCGGTGATCGGCATGATCGAGACCGGGGACGAGTGCGCCACGGTGCTGACCCAGCTGGCCGCGGTGTCGCGGGCGCTGGACCGGGCCGGGTTCAAGATCGTGGCCAGTGGGATGCGGCACTGCCAGGCCGCCCGCGACCGGGGCGAGGACCCCCCGATGACCGAGGCGGAGCTGGAGAAGCTGTTCCTGGCCTTGGCCTGACTTGTTCGGCGCGGAATTCCGGCGCCGACCTACGTTTGACGGATACCCCCGGGGTATTCGAGCGAAGTGGTGGAGGTACCACGTGGCAGTACATGAAGCGACGGTGGAAGAGCTGGAGCGGGCGCTCGCCGAAGGTGTGCGGCTGGTGGACGTGCGCACGCCGGGCGAGTTCGCCGAAGGGCATGTGCCCGGTGCGATCAACGTGCCGCTGGAGCAGGTCCCCGACGCGGGGCGGGAGTGGAACGGAGCGGGTGTGGCTGATCTGCCAGTCCGGGGCACGCAGCCTGCGCGCGGCGCAGGCGCTGGATGCCCTGGACGTGGCTGCGGTGTCGGTGGCCGACGGCACCGCCGGCTGGCAGCGCAGCGGCCGGCCCGTGCGAACCGGAACGAACTGAGGCAACGACCGCACTCGGGCGGGAAGGAGACAGCACATGCTGGACGTACAGGTGATCGAGACATCGTCGCTGGGCGACCGCAGCTACCTCGCGCACGACGGCGAGGTCGCCGTGGTGGTGGATCCACAGCGCGACATCGATCGGATCGTCGCCCTGGCGGGCCGGCTGGGGGTAGGGATCGAGTGGGTACTGGAAACCCACGTGCACAACGACTACGTCTCCGGCGGGCTGCAGCTGGCGCGGCTGACCGGCGCCCGCTACGGGATCGCCGCTGCCGACGACGTGTCCTACGACCGGGTGCCGTTGCGCGACGGGGACGTGCTGGAGGTGTCGCCGCGCATGCGGATCCGGCCGGTCGCGACCCCGGGCCACACCTTCCACCACCTCTCCTACCTCCTCGACGGTCCCACGGGGCCAGAAGGAGTGTTCACTGGCGGCTCGCTGCTGCTGGGCACCACCGGCCGCACCGACCTGCTCGGCCAGGACCACGCCCACGAACTGGCCCGCCGGCAGCGCACCTCCGCACAGCGGCTGGCGCAACTGTTGCCGGACGGGGCGAACGTGTGGCCCACCCACGGGTTCGGCAGCTTCTGCTCGGCCACCCAGGCCAGCGGTGACGCCTCCACCATCGGCCGGGAGAAGCAGATCAACCCGGCACTGACCCTGGCCGAATCCGAATTCGTCGAACAGACCCTCGCCGGCCTGGACGCCTACCCCGCCTACTACGCCCACATGGGCGCGCGCAACACCGCCGGGCCCGGACCGATCGACCTCACCCCGGTCCACACCGCCGACCCCGCCGAGTTACGTCGCCGGGTCGACGCGCAGGAATGGGTGGTCGATCTCCGCTCACGCAAAGCGTTCGTGCACTCGCACCTGGCCGGCACGATCAGCCTCGGGCTGGACGGGCCGATGGCGACCTGGCTGGGCTGGCTCATCGACTGGGGCGCGCCGATCACCCTGCTCGGCGACACACCCGAGCAGGTCACCCAGGCGCAGCGGGAACTCGCGCGCATCGGCATCGACCGGCCCGCCGCCGCGGCCACCGGCGACCCCGCCCAGTGGGCCGGCGACCGGCACGAGCAGGTAGCCACCATGACCACCGCGTCGTTCACCGACCTCGCCCACGCCCTGCGGCACGGCCACGCCGACAGCCTGCCCGCCCCCACCGTCGTGCTCGACGTGCGGCTGGCCCACGAGTGGCACGACTCCCACGTGCGCGACGCCGTGCACATCCCGCTGCCCGAGCTCCCGCACCGGCTCGGCGAGGTGCCCGCAGGCCCGGTGTGGGTGCACTGCGGCAGCGGCTACCGCGCCGCCGCCGCGGCGTCCCTGCTCGCCCGCGCGGGCCGCACGGTGGTGCTGGTCGACGACGCCTTCGCCGATGCCGCCGACGCCGGCGTCCCCATGGCGGCCTGACCGATGCTGGTGGCCGCCGCCCTGGCCGGGCTGCTGATCGGGCTCGCGCTCGGACTGCTCGGCGCGGGCGGGTCCATCCTCGCCGTGCCCGCGCTCGTCTACGCCGCCGGGCAACCACTCGCCTCCGCGATCCCCGCGTCCCTGCTGATCGTCGGCGTGTCCTCGGCCGCAGCGGTGATCCCGCGGCTGCGCGCCGGCACCGTGCGCTGGCCGGTCGCGCTGGTTTTCGGCGCGGCCGGTGTCCCCGCCGCCTTCGCCGGGGCGGCCCTCGGGCATCTGGTGCCGCCGCGGTTCCTGCTGCTCGGGTTCGCCGTCCTGATGGCCGTGGTCGCCGTCCGGATGCTCCGCAAACCCACCGGCACGGGCACGGCGGCGTGCCGGACCAGCGGAGGCCATGTCAACTGGCGGGCGTGCCTGCCCAAGGCCCTCGCCGCCGGGATCGCCGTCGGGGTACTGACCGGGCTGTTCGGCGTGGGCGGCGGATTCCTCATCGTGCCCGCCCTCACCCTGCTGCTCGGCCTCGACGCTGGCGAAGCAGTCGCCACCTCGCTGGTGATCATCGTGCTCAACTCCGCCGCCGGGCTCGCCGCCCACGCCGGCGCCCCACTCGATTGGGTCACCATCGGCATTTTCGGCGGCGGCGCCGTCCTGACCGCGCTGGCTGGTGGCCGTGTGGCCCGCCGCCTACCCGCCGACACGATCCGCCGCGGCTTCGCCTACCTCGTCCTGGTCGTCGCCGCCGCCATCGCCGTCACCGCCATAGTCGCCCCGGCCACCCTGCCGGCCCATTGACGGCGCCCTCCGTTCAAGGTTCGAGACCGGTCTGGGCGTGGCAAAACGAACCCGGCCAGCACAAGCACCGACGGGCACGCAGATCGATCCCACCTGGCCCGAACTGCTCCACTGATCAGGAGCACGACTCCACGCGGATCGTGGAACTGCGGCACTCACCCGGCCGACTGACTATGAAACGATCGCCTTGCACAACACGTGTTGTGATCAGTACGCTTCAACAACAAAGCCGCTGAGCTGCTGAGACTCCGTCGTAGAGTCCACCTCAGGTTGGCGACCCCCGGAGAATGCGGGACCTGCCGCAACGATTGCGCCGACTGTCCCCGGTGCCGCGACTTCGACTGCGAGGTGTGCCTGCCGGTAGTGATCACTCCCCGCACCGCCGCCGCGCTGGACGCGGCGCTGGGGAGGCTGGCCGACGAGGTCTACGACATCGCCGAGCAGACACCCTTGGCAGGCAGGGGACCGGCCCTCGACACGGACACGACCGTCCCGGCGTGCGTGGCCGACCGTGACCCGTGGTTCTTGCGGTGCTACGCACGGGCCTTCGACGACCTGGCCGGCGACCTCGCTGCCGGGAGGCGTCCGACCCCGGCGTGTACCGCCGAGGAGATCGCGCTGGACTTGGCGATCCAGGACGCCGAACGGTGTCAGAAGGACGAGCCCGACGTGCACGCCGAGCAGGTCGCCGCGCATCCGAGTTCACGGTTCGACTACGACTGGGCGATCCTGCAGGACGCCTTGTTCCAGGACAAGGACTACGAGGGGCTCCTCTATCACCCGGTCCCGTTGCCGGACATGGGCGCCGAGGACTGGTTCGGCGAATTCGGCAACGTCCCTGCCCGCGACCCCGAGCGCGGATTCCGCCGCTGAGCACCCTTTCGCAGTTTCGAAGGTCGTTTCGTGCGCCATCGAGCACACGGCGACCGACAGAATGCCGCAGCAAGCAGCGCCGAAGTATCACCGCGATGTCACACCGCGCCCGCGCTGACCGGCGACGATGCCGAGAACAAAGACCAAGGAGGTGACTGGCAGGATCGCCGGAACGAGCGCATGCTGAAAGTTCCTGTCGGAGCACAAAAGGGGGAACTGCATTGGGCACCGCGACCACCACCGAGGTCCGTACCGGATTCGGTGCGGCGATCCTGCTGGGCATCGGCGATGACGACAACGTCGCCTGCGTCGCCGAACACGATGCCGCCACCGAGGGTGAGGCCCGCCGCTGGATCGAGCAGGCCCTGCCGACCGCCGCGATGCCGGATTGGGTTCACCGGCGCCCCCACGGCACGGCCGGAGCCTTCCTGTTCGCCGTCTACACCGAAGGCATCCGCGTCCACGACGGACCGGGCGAATCCCGCTGGGAGAACTACCCGGACGACGCGCCCGAACACACCGCCGACCTCATCGACGGTGCCGTGCGCTGGTGGCCGCGCGCAGACACCCAGCGATAGCCACACATCCCGCGCGGCGGGCTCGTCGTGACGGTCTCGCTGCCTAGACTGCTGCCGATGGCACCCACCGGATCGAAGTCTATTGGTAACCACCGGAATCAGAACGTGCTGAATGCACTCCGGTGATCGCGCCGCCGATGGCTCGGCTGCGCGGGCGGCCTGGGCGCCGACTGCGGGTTCGGTATGCGCAACCGCAGCGGTCGGCTGGCGCGTCGCGTCCACCAGCTCACCGGATCATCGTTCAGAACGCTCCTTGCCTCACTTCACTCATCTGGCCAGGTCAGAACGTTTGCGTTGACACCCGTCGATCGGGATCGGCGACACTCCACCGGCGGGGTGGCGGCTAGTCGCCCCGCCGGTGTCGGTCCGCATCGTCGACGCCGTCGTCACGGTCGGACGGCCGTGCAGTTGCAGACGAGCTGGGATTTCTTGTTCATGTGGCTCGCGATTCAGTGCGCGATCCAGCGGGTGGAGTTGCTGGCGGGTTTAGCGTGGTGGTTTGGGTGAGTGCGTCTGCCCATGGCGCTTTCTGGGTGATGAGGCGGCGGAGTTTGGCGATGGCTCGGGGTTGGTTGACGGCGAGCGCCGCGGTGATGTGGTTGTTGTGGCGGTAGAGCACGGTGAATTGTCCGGTGTCGGGATCTCCGATGAGGGTGGACGGTTGGTCGGTGTGTGGGTCGCCGATGATTTGGATGCGGTGGCTGTACCAGTCGGACCACACGTAGGGCACGGGTTCGTAGCGGGTGGGTGCCGCGGTGGTGATGGCGTTGCGGGCGGCGTGGGCGCCTTGTTCGGCGGCGGCGGTCCAGTGTTCGAGCCGGAGGGTGCCCTCGCGTCGCGGGTGGGGGAATCGTGCCAGGTCTCCCGCGGCGTACACCCCCGGTGCCGAGGTGGCGAGGTAGGGGTCGCAGGCCACGCCGTCGTCGAGGGCGACGCCGGAGTCGGTGAGCCAGCCTGTGGTGGGGACGGCGCCGATTCCGACGAGCACGGTGTCGGCGGGCAGGACGCTGCCGTCGGACAGGTGCACCTGCTCGATGTGGCCGGTGCCGGAGAAGTCGGTGACCTGGACACCGCATTTGAGGGTGGTGCCGGCCTGTGTGTGCAGCCGGGCCAGTGCTGTCCCGGCGGTTTGTCCGACCGCGTGGGCCAGGGGTGTGTCCTGGGTTTCGACGATGGTCGCGTGGATGCCGTGTTGGGTTGCTGTGGCTGCGACTTCCGAGCCGATGAAGCCTGCGCCGATGATCACCAGGTTGGTTGTCCGCGCGAGTGCGGCGCGCAGCGCCCGGGCGTCGTCGAGGGTGCGCAGGTAGTGCAGGCCGGCGAGGTGGGTGGTGGTTGGCCACCGGCGTGCCGTGGCGCCGGTGGCGATGATCAACCGGTCGTAGGGCAGGCGTTGCTGGTCGTGCAGCAGGAGTTCCCGGCTGTCGGTGTCCAGTCCGGTGGCCGTGACTCCGAGGCGCAGGTCCACACCGAGGTCGTCGCGTAACTCGTCTTCTGCCATCAGGACGGCGGGGGCAGGGGGGTGAGCCTGCTCGTCGGGTTCGTGTGCGGCTGGGTGGTCGCTGCTGTGGGTGAGGAACGTTTTCGATAGTGGGGGCCGGTCGTAGGGTAGGTGTTCCTCGGCGCCGATGAGGATGATGGTGCCGGTGTGCCCGGCGTGCCGCGCGGCGCGCGCGGCACGCACCCCGGCCAGCGAGGCACCGACGATCACGAGTCGGCCGGGCTCGGTGGCCGCGTGGGCACTCATGACGGCGGGGCGTCTGCCAGCCGGAGCGCGAGTGTCGGGCATTGCTGCACGGCCTGCTCGATGACTTCACGCCGATCGTTGGGGGGCGGGTCCTGGAGCAGGTGTGCCAGGCCGTCGTCGCCGACTTCGAAGATGTCCTCGGCGAGGCCTTCGCAGACGCCGTGCCCGGTGCAGCGGTCGGGGTCGATGTGGATGTTCATCTGCTCCCTCCTTGACGTGGTGGCAGAGACGTGGTGGCAGAAAGGGGTGGGTCGGGGCTGGCAGTCGGTGTCGACGGTCAGTGCTCCGGGGTCAGTGTTCTGGGGTGAAGCGGCAGGGCATGGACTTCACGGCGTGCAGGAAGTTGCCGGGGACCAGTCGCTGGTCGCCGGCTTCGATGTCGGGTAGGCGGTGCAGTAGTTCGTCGAACAGGGCACGGAGCTGGGTGCGGGCGAGTTGGTTGCCGAGGCAGTGGTGGATGCCGCCGCCGCCGAACCCGATGTGCGGGTTGGGGTCGCGGGAGAGGTCGAAGCGCCACGGGTCGGTGAACACCCGCTCGTCGCGGTTGGCCGAGGAGTAGAACATGACGACCTTGTCGCCGGCGGTGATGTGCTGGCCGTGTAGTTCGAGGTCGCGGGCGGCGGTGCGGCGGAAGGTCATGATCGGGGTGGCCCAGCGGACGAACTCCTCGACCGCGCCGTCGATGCGGTTGGCGAAGTCGCTCATCAGCCAGGCCCGCTGGTCGGGGTGGTCGGTGAGGGCTTTGAGCGCGTGGCTGGTGGACTGGCGGGTGGTGTCGTTGCCGGCGATGGTCAGCAGGGCGAAGAAGGCGCTGATCTCGTCGTCGGTGAGGCGTTCCCCGTCGATTTCGGCCTGGACGAGCGCGGTGATCAGGTCGTCGCCGGGGTTGCGGCGCCGGTGATCGGCAAGGTCGGTGATCAGGCCGTGCATGTAGTGCAGCGCCTGGAACAGTCGGCCGAGGACCTGTTCACGTCCGTGCCCGACGAGTTCGGGGTCGTTCCAGCCGGTGCCGACGGCGGCTTCGTGGGCGGCTTTCTGGCGTTCACCGTCGGGCACGCCCATGATGTCGTTGATGTTGTGCATCGGCAGCAGGGCCGCGCACTCGGCGACGAAGTCGGCCTCGCCTCCGCTGTCCGCCCCTACGGCGGCGAGGTGGTCCACGACCATGCGGGCGTTGGCGCGGATCCGGTCGTTGATGCGGCGCATCTGTTTCGGGGTAAATGCCGAAGCCACGAGCCGTCGCATCTTGGTGTGCCGGGGCGGATCCATCCCGATGATCGACTGGGCGGCCTCGACGAGTTCGGGGGGCAGGCTTTCCATCAGGATGCCGGGCCCGGACAGGAAGTCCTCGTGCCGCTTCGTGACCTCGACCAGATCGGCGTGCCGCACGATCGCCCAGAACCCGTAGTCCTCCGGGTCATCCAGCAACTGCTCCTCAAACGGGCGATGCCAGGTGACCGGCCGGTCGGCGCGCAGCGCGGCGAAGTTGGCGTCCCGTTCGGCCATGGTCGCCGACCAGAATCCCCGTGAGGACAGGTCCACCTCGTCGTAGGGACGGTCGGGATGACCGCTGGCGTTCCGGGTACGGGGCAGCGTCACGGCGGCACCCTCCTCAGCATCGGCGTTGACACCCTCAAGGTTAGACAGCATGCGTCACATTGTCTAGATAGAAGACATGAGATCGTGACCGGTCTACTGGTTTGACGACCGTGGGCGGCTTGTCTAAGGATGGTGGGGTGGTGAATGCGAGATTGTCGGGGCGGGCGCGCCAGTTGATGCGGGCGGACGCCCTCGATGTGGCGGAGGCGATCGTGCTGGATCGCGGGTACCGCGGGGTGAACATGCAGGAGGTCGCGGACCGGGTGGGGGTGGCCCGGCAGACGCTTTACAGCGAATTCGGCAGTAAGCAAGGTCTCGCGTCGGCGTTGGTGCTGCGGCTGACGGGCCAGTTCCTGGACGGTATCGAGCGGGCGCTGGCGGCTCATCCGGAGATGCGGGCGGCGTGGTGGGCGGCCGCCCGCTACACCTTCGACGCCGCTGCCGACAACCCGCTGTTGAAGGCCGTCCTGGTCGGCGACGGCAGTGGTGAGCTGCTGCCGCTGTTGACCAGCGAGGCCGCGCCGGTGGTGCGGGAGGCGACCGAACGTCTGGTGACAGGTGTGTGTCGGCGTTGGCCCGGTCTCGATCATGCCGAGGTCGGCGTCGCGGCCGAGGCCGCGACCCGGCTGGCGTTGAGCCACCTGGTGTTGCCGCTGCACCCTCCGGATGTCGTCGCCGAGCACATCGCGGAGTTGGTGGTGCGGTTTCTTGGTCACCAGGGGTGACCCGAGGGTGGAGACGGGTGGCGCGGTTCAGCGTCGGGTTAGGTGGACGGGCAGTCCGTCGGTGGGGATGGGTAGTGAGGTGTTGTCCCAGCGCACCCGGTAGCCATCCGGCACGCTCCAGTGGTGGGTGCGCAGCATCTCGTGCAGGATCGCCTTGACTTCGAGGGTGCCGAAATGCATGCCGATGCATTTGTGTACGCCGCCGCCGAACGGGATCCACGCGAAGCGGTGGTTCTGGTCCTCGCGGCGGTGCGCGGCGAACCGGTCGGGGTCGAAGGTGTCGGGGTCGGTCCAGCATTCCGGCACGAAGTGGTTGATCGCGGGGGCGACCGCGACCAGGGTGTCGGCGGGGAGGTAGTGGCCGAGGATCTCGGTGTCGGTCACGGTCTTGCGCATCACCAGCGGTACGGGCGCGAGCAGTCGGAGTGCTTCCTTGATGACCAGGTCGAGGGTGTCCAGGCGCTCCAGGGCGTCGATGTCGGGGAGGTCGTCGCCGAGGGCGAGGGATTCCTGGCGGGCGCGGTCCTGCCAGTGGGGGTGGGTGGCGAGGTAGTAGGCGGCCGCGGTGGTGGTGATGGTGGAGGTGTCGTGCGCGGCCATCATCAAGAAGATCATGTGGTTGATGACGTCGTCGTCGCTGAACTGCTCGCCTTCGGGGGTGGTGGCCTGGCACAGCGCGGAGAACAGGTCCTCACCGTTGCCGGCGCGGGCGGCGGGCAGATGGTGGGCGAAGTAGCGCTCCAGGACGCGGCGGCCGCGCAGCCCGGCGCGGTAGCGGGTGCCGGGCAGGGGGTAGCGAACCAGGGAGCTGGCGGCGCGCACGGTGGCCACGAACGCGTGGTTGATCCGCTCACTGTCAACCCCGTCTCCGCGGCCGCCCATGAACACCCGGGTCGCGATGTCCAGGGTCAGGTCTTTGAGCAGCCAGTACAACCGAACCGGGTGGGTGGTGGACCAGGTGGGCACGGTGGCGCGCACACAAGGTCCGACCTGCTGGGTGTAGCCGGCGAGGCGGTCGCGGGTGAAGGCGTGCTGCATGATGCGGCGGTGCATCTTGTGCTCGTCGAAGTCGAGCAGCATCAGCCCGCGGTGGAAGAACTGGTCGATCAGGAAGGTCCACCCGGCTTGAGAGAAGGCCTTGTCCTTGTTGGTGAGCACCAGCTGGGTCGCTTCGGGTCCGGCGACGGTGGCGATGCGGGTGCCGAAGGCGCCCATCCAGGTCACGGGGCCGTAGCGGTCGTAGCGTTCGCGGGCGAAGTCGGTGCCGAACCGGATGTAGTCGAGCACGTGCCCGACCAGTGGGGTGCCGTAGTCGCCGCGGATCGGCCGCAGGTCGCTGCCCGAGGGTGGGGCGGCGAGGTCGGTGGCGGGCCAGCGGCGGCTGAACCGGCGCAGGGCGTCATCGACCGGCTGGGGTGCCGGTGCCAGTAGCACCGAGGACAGGCGCTGCCGGGCTGCCCGGGTGGTGCGCTCGATCAGGTGCGTCATCTCGGCTCCTCTATCGGTGGGGTGTGGGACGGGGCGAAAGTGTCGATCACCGCGGTGGTGGCCGATGGGCCGGCGAATGAGGGCGGGTAGAGCAGGGTGTGCTCGTACAGGCCCGCCCAGCGAGCATCGAACTGGGCCCGCACCTGGTCGGGGGTGCCGGCCAGGGCGATCGTGTCGATCATCTGGTCGGTGACGGCGGCCACCATCGCCTCCAGGTCTCCGGCCTTGTGGGCGGTGCGGATGGCGGCGGCCTCGTCGGTGAACCCGTGCAGGGTCATGATCGCGTCGTAGGTTTTGACCGAGGCGTAGAACGCGATCTGGGCCGCGGCGAGCCGGCGGGCCTGTGTCGGGTCCGGATCGACCGCGCAGATCACGTAGCCCGCGACCGGCACCGGCTTGGTGCGTCCCGCGCGTTGGGCGCCGGCCTGCAGAGCGGGACGCACGGTGTGGCGCAGGTATTCGGGGGTGCACAGCGGATGGCCCACGAGCCCGTCGGCGACCGCGCCGGCGGCGCGGACCATGCGGGCGTTCACCCCGGCCAGATAGAGCGGGATCGCCCGGCGTGTCGGCGGCGGCACCGGGGCGGTGGGCACGACGTGTGCGCGGTAGAAGCGGCCCTCGTGGTGCACCGGGCCCTCGTCCAGCCGCCACAGCTGGCGCAGCAGCGGTATCAGCTCCTCCGTCCGGGGCGCGGGATGCTCACCTGACAGGCCGTGCCAGTCCTGCTGCATGCGCCGGGTTCCGGTGCCCAGCCCCAGGATCAGCCGACCACCAGAGAGCGTGTCGAGGTCCCGGGCCTCGGCGGCCAGCACCAGCGGGGTCCGGCCGAAACCGTAGGCGATCCCGGTGCCCAGCGTGATGTTCTCGGTCGCCGCGGCCATGGCCGCCACGGCCACCACCGCCGACCGGTCGTAGAAATCGGCCGCCCACACCGAGGCGAAACCCGCCCGCTCCGCGGCGGCGGCCATCGACGCCACCTCGTGCACGTCCCGCCCGGCGCACACCAGCGACAACCCCCGCCGGGCCGATGCCACCGTCGGTTCGCTCGTCATCGAAGGCTCCCTTCGCGCCACCTGGCTTGTCCTCCCCCACGGCGGGGGACCCGTCACTCCGTCGCGTCCACGGGGCCGGGCCGGTTGCGCTGCACCGCGCGGGCCTCGTAACCGGCCCGGGCAGCCGGATCGGCACCCGCGAGGACCCGATCCGCGCGGGAGGCCCGCAACAGAACGTCGCCGACCGCGCGCGGCGCCAAGGCCAGCAGCCGGTTCATCGCCCCCAGCGACCGAGGCACATACACCTCGAACCGCGGGCGGGCCACCGCGCCCACGATCGCCTCAGCCACCTGCTGCGGCGTCACCGGCCGCACCAGCGGCGACTCGCCGAGCCCCGAGGCCAGCTCGGTCCGCACCACCGTGGGCATCACACACGACACCGACACACCCGTGCCGCGCAGCTCAGCCCGCAGCGCCTCGGACAACCCGACGACGCCGTGCTTGGTGGCGCAATAGGTGGCGGCCTCGGCGAACCCGACCTTGCCCGCCTCCGAGGCCACGTTGACGATGTGGCCCCGCCCTCGCGGACGCATCCGGCGTACTGCCTGCCGGCTGCCGTGGATCACGGCGTGCAGGTTGATCTCCACCTGTCGCGCCGTGACCGCCTCCGGCTCGTCGGCCAGCCGCCCCAGCGGCATGATCCCCGCGTTGTTGATCAGCACGTCGAGCGGCCCGAACGCCTCCTCGACCTGATCGAGGAAACCGGTGAACGAGTCCCGGTCGGTCACGTCCACCCGCCACACTCGCACCGCCTGCGCCTGTCCCTGCGCCGGCGAGGGGTCCAGGTCACCGATCGCCACTCTGGCCCCAGCCCGGGCCAGCGCGTCCGCGGTCGCCGCCCCGATTCCTCGCGCTCCGCCGGTGATGGCAACCACCACACCGGCCAGCGGCCGCGCGACCGGAACCCGGCGTTGCCAAAACCTGCCTACCCGCTCAGCCATGGACGTCGCCTCCGCCGCTGATCGATCCGCATTCTGACAGAAACCACTGTCAGAATGCTTCTGACAGGAGACCATGTCAAGATGGGGTCATGACGACGCCAAGGCGGAGCTATCGCGGGGTCAGCGCCGAGCAGCGCCGCGACCTGCGGCGCGAGCAGTTGCTGGAGGCCGGCCTGGATCTGCTGGGCACTCAAGGGTGGCAGCAGACCACGATGACCGCGGTCTGCGCGCGTGCCGGGCTCACCGAGCGCTACTTCTACGAGAACTTCGCCCACCGCGACGAGCTGCTGTTGGCCGTTCTCGACCGGATCGCGGCGCGGATCCGGGACGTGGCGTTGCGGGCACTGGCCGGCCCGGACGGCGACCCGCGCGCGAAGGCGGAGGCGGCGATCGGCGCGTTCGTCGACCTGCTCACCGACGACCCCCGGGTCGGGCGCGCGGCGATACTGGAATCCGCCGCCGCTGAGCCGCTGCGGGCCCGGCGGCACGAACTGCTCGTCGGCTTCGGTCAGCTGATCGCCACCCAGGCGCGCGCCCTCTACGGCGACAACGCGCTGCCCCCGCCCCGCGACCGCATCAACGGCCTCATGCTCACCGGCGGGCTCGCCGAACTGCTCATGGCCTGGCTCAACGGGGAGATGCAGATCGACCGCCAGGACATCATCGACACCGTCGCCACGCATTTCGCCGCCACCGCACGACAGCAATAGCCACGGGCGGTGCTGTGACGGCGCCCACGCAGACTTTCAGAACTCCTAGTCTTACAGCGAGACTGCTAGTCTCGCTGTGTTTCGATGGTGGAAGGACAAACACACACGATGGCCGATTCGGGGTTCGCTTCGCTGCCGCCGCACCATCCGCAGTGTCTGGGCTGCGGGCCGGACAACCCGGCCGGGCTACAACTGTCCGTCTACCGCGACGGTGACGAGGTCTTCACCGACCTCGCCTTCGACGCACGCCATCGGGGCGCTCCTGGGCTGGCGCACGGCGGCGCGATCTCCGCGGCCTGCGACGACCTGTTCGGGTTCGTGCTCTACGTCGTCGAGGAGATCGCCGTCACCCGCACGTTGACCGTCGAGTACCGCGCTCCCGTGCCGTTGGGACAGCGGCATCGCATCACCGCACGCCTGCACCACCGGGACGGCCGGCGGCTGCACCTGGAAGCCGCGGGCGTCGGCGACGACGGTGTCACGCGGTTCACCGCCCAGGCGCTGTTCATCGTCGTCGACATCGACCATTTCAGCGATCACGGCACCGAACACGACGTCCACGCCATGTTCACCCAGCACCCCCTGCGCACCCGCGAGGGCGGCTGAGGCCGTCCACCACGGCACCACCGGCGACCCACTCACAACCCGACGAAGGCGGTGCCGGTGGCTGGGGTACCGCGACACGATGAAGGAGACGCTCCGTGCCCGCACACCGCAGCCGCCCGTGGATGACCGCCGACCTCGACGCGTTCCGCGACCTCGCGCGTCAATTCTGCGAGAAAGAACTGTCGCCGAACCAGCAGCGGTGGGCGGCGCAGAAAAGCGTCGATCGCGACCTCTGGAACAAGGCCGGGGAGGTGGGGCTGCTATGCCTGGCGATCCCGCAGGAATACGGTGGGGGCGGTGGCACCTTCGCCCATGAAGCCGTCCTGCTCGAAGAACAGGCCGCCAGCGGCGACAGCTGCTGGGGCGTGGGCCTGCACAACGCCATCGTGGCGCACTACCTGCTCGCCTACGGCACCGAGGGCCAGAAACGGGACTGGCTGCCCAAACTCGCCCGCGGCGAGTGGGTCGGCGCCATCGCCATGACCGAACCCGGCACCGGCTCGGACCTGCAAACCGTCACCACGAAAGCCATCCGCGACGGCGACTCCTACATCGTCAACCGCGCCAAGACCTTCATCACCAACGGCGGCCAGGCCGACCTGATCCTCGTCGTGGCCAAGACCGATCCGACACGGGGTGCCGAGGGCATCTCGCTGATCGTGGTGGAAGCCGAGCGCGACGGGTTCCGGCGCGCTCGGGTCCTGGACAAGGTCGGCCTGAAAGGACAGGACACCGCCGAACTGTTCTTCGACGACGTCCGCGTCCCGACTGGTCACCTCCTCGGTGAGGTCGAGGGCCACGGTTTCCTCCAGCTGATGCAGCAGCTCCCGCAGGAGCGGCTGCTTATCGGCATCGCCTCCGTCGCGGCCATGGAACTCGCCCTACGCGACACACTCGACTACACCCGCAGCCGCACGGCGTTCGGCCGGGACATCTTCTCCTTCCAGAACACCAAGTTCACCCTCGCCGAAGCGGCGACCGAAACGCGGGTGGCCCGCGTGTTCCTTGACGACTGCATCAGCAAACACCTCGACGGCACGCTCGACGTCCCGACCGCGGCCATGCTCAAATGGTGGTCCAGCGACCGCGCCATGCGAGTCATCGACGACTGCGTCCAGCTCCACGGCGGCTACGGCTACATGAGCGAGTACCGCATCGCCCGTGCATGGACCGACCAGCGGGTGCAGAAGATCTACGGCGGCACCAACGAGATCATGAAAGAGATCATCGCCCGTACGCTATGACCTCGGCTCGCGCGGGACTCCACGGCGGGCGTGGCTCGATCGCCGCGCGGCAGGGGCCGGCGGAACTCACGTCCGGGGGGTGTTGGCGGCCAGGAAGTCGTCGACGACGCGGGCGCAGAAAGTCTCGTCATTGGGAAGGCCGGTGACCAGGCGGTTGAACACGACCGGCCCGACAAGCTGAGCCAGCGCCGCGGTGGTGTCGATGTCGGCGCCCAGTACCTTGCGGGCGTCGTCACCGGTGAGAATAGTGTCGAAGGGCCGCCGGTAGAGCTCGACGATGCGGCGCCGCAACGTGCGCATCCACGGCCGGGCGGTATCCGGCTGGTCGATGCCGGGCAGGTCGTCCGGTTGTGCCGGCAAGGTGCTCATCCCCACCCAGGACAGCACAGTGAGCTGCAGCGGGGCGTGGTCGATGAGCTGGGCTTGGTTGACGAGCAGGGTGAGCAGCCGACGCCGCAGCGGGCCCCGGGCGGGAGCCGGCGGCACGGGCGGCAACAGTTTCTCGAAGGCCGCGGCCACCAACTCGGTGCCAGTGCCGAAATGGCGGTAGAGCGTGGCGCGGGCTACACCGGCGGTGCGGGTGACCGCGTCGATGGTGACCGCGTCGATGCCGCCCTCGGCGAGCAGCCGGGTGGCCGCGTCGATCAGCAGTGCCCGCGACTGCGCCGGTCGCGGGTCCTCACGTGGCGTGCGTGGTGAGCGGGTGGTGGGTGTGGGCATTGGTCTCCCTACTGGCCGACATCCTAGTAGCGCAGCGTTTCACCAGGACGGCGAGTGTGATCGAGCAGGTGTTGTGAACTACCAGTCTAGGTCCGATACTGGGAGTCTCATAACCGTGTAGGAGTCGTGGGTGATGCGTGTGCCGGAAACAGCCGTCAGGTCGCGGCCGTTGCGCCAGATGTGGACACTGACGGTGTCGTGCCTGGCAGTGGCGCTGGTGATGGCGGCGGTGGCGTCGCTGACCACGGCCCTGCCCGGCCTCGCCGGGGACACCGGGGCCAGCCAGACGCAGCTGACGTGGATCGTGGACGCCTACACCCTGGTGCTGGCCTGCGCACTGCTGCCGGCGGGCGCGGTCGGCGACCGCTACGGCCGGCGGGACCTGCTGGTGATCGGGCTCGCGGTGCTCGCGGCCGGATCGGCCCTGCCGACGGTCGTCACCTCGCCAGGCTGGGTGATCGCCTGCCGCGCCGTCAGCGGGCTGGGGGCGGCCCTGGTGATGCCCGCGACGTTGTCCATCCTGACCGCGGAATTCCCGCCGCGACAGGCCTCGCGCGCGGTGGGAGTGTGGGCGGGCTTCGCCGGTGCGGGCGCGGTGCTGGGCATCCTCGGCGCCGGGGTGTTGTTGCAGACCTGGTCATGGCGGGCGGTGTTCGCCGCCACGGCGATCCTGGCCCTGCTGTTGCTGGCAGGGGCCTTCGCCGTGCCACCCTCTCGGGAACCGGACACCCAGCCGCTGGACGTCCCCGGCGCGGCGCTGAGCGCGACGGCGATCGGCCTCGTGGTGTTCGGCATGATCGAAGCACCCGACCGAGGCTGGGACAGCGTCCTGGTCATCGGCGCGCTCAGCGGCGCCGTCCTCGCCGCGGCCGGATTCATTCTCGTCGAGCGTCGCCACCGTGCGCCGCTGCTGGATGTGCGACTGTTCACCGAACGCGCGTTCGGCACCGGCGCCGGGTCGCTGGTCGTGCAGTTCCTGGCCGCGTTCGGGCTGTTCTTCGTAGTGATGCAGCACCTGCAACTCGTCTGGAACTACTCGCCGCTGGACGCCGGTCTGGCGCTGACCCCCTTGGCCGTCCCGCTGGTCGTGGTGGCGGTGCTCGCGCCGTGGCTGACCGAGCGGCTCGGGCTGAGGCTGATGACCTGTACCGGGTTGGGGCTGGTCGCCGTCGCCCTGGTCGGCGTGGCCGGCCTCGGAGTCGAGGAGGACTACCCACGTCTGGCGGTGTTCATCATCATGTTCGGGCTCGGCCTGGGAATCAGCGCCACTCCGGCCACCGCCGCCATCGTGCACGGGGTCCCCCGCGCGAAACAAGGTGTCGCCTCCGCGGTCAACGACGCCACCCGCGAAATCGGCGCGGCACTCGGGATCGCGCTGGCCGGCAGCCTGCTCGCCAGCGGCTACCGCACCGGCATCATGCTCGACGCGGCCACCCTGTCCGAGCCGGACAGGACCCTGGCCACCGACTCCTTGACCGCGGCACTGCACGTCGCCACCACCCAGGCAGACCCCGCTCTGGCGGCCGCGGCCCGCCGGGCGTTCACCGAGGGCATGCACGACTCGCTGCTCACCCTGGCCGCCGTCACCGCCACGGCCACGATCGTGCTCGCCCTGCGAGCCCCCGGGCGCCCGCGCGCGAAACCCGCGCACGCTCCCTCGACACCAACGGCCGAAACCCCCGGACCCAGCGCCCTCGATCAGTCAAGGAGCACGTCGTGACCGACCAGCAACTCATCGGCAACTACCCGCACCAAGTGGCCGGACACTGCGGCTCCGGAGCGCTGCGTGATCTGATGCAGTGGGCCGGCCTGTCCTACGACTCCACGCCACTCAGAGCCTGTTGGTAGATGGTCAGGCTGGGGTCAGGGCGGGTGGTCTGGGCTTGCCCCAGCGTGGTGCTGGAGGGGTGTCGGCCAGTTCTCGGGTCAGGCGGCGGGTCATGATCGAGACGGTGGCCCACCACACCATGGCTTCGTGGTGCTCTGGTCGGCGTTCGTAGTCTCGGACCAGGCGTCGATGGCGGATCAGCCAGCCGAACGTCCGCTCCACCACCCATCTGCGGGGCAGCACCACGAAGCCTCTGATGTCGTCGCTGCGTTTCACGATGGTGATCGTCAGGCGCAGCACGGCTTTGGCCCACACGACGAGGCGTCCGGCGTAGCCGCCGTCGGCCCAGACCAGAGTGATGGTGGAGAAGTGTTCACGCAGCAACGCCAGCAGGCGATACGCGGTGTCGCGGTCTTGCATACCGGCGGAGGTGACGGTGACCATCAACACGAGTCCGAGACAATCGGTGGCGATATTTCTCTTGCGGCCCTTGGTCTTCTTCCCCGCGTCGTACCCGCAACTTTCGGCGGCCATGGTGTCGGCGCCACGCACGGTCTGAGCGTCGATGACCGCCGCGGTCGGTAGTTCGGCCCGGCCACACGCGACCCGGATGCGTCCCCGCAGCCGGTCTGCCAGCCGGTGTGGCAGTCCTCGTTCACTCCAGCGTTGGAAGAACGCGTACACCGCCGACCAGGGCGGAAAATCGGCCGGCAGCGCCCGCCACTCGATGCCGTAGCGGGTCAGATAGCCGATCGCGTCCAGCACCGCCCGCAGGTCATGGCGCATCGGCGCCCCCGCAGGGCTCTTGCGCAGCTCTGCCATGACAGCCCGTGCTTCCGGTTCCAGCACCTCCCACTGCTCATCGGTCAGATCGGACGGATACCGGCGTAGCCGGTCACGACACGCGCAACCGGACACGCCGCAACTGGCCTTCGCGGCCTCGACACGGTAGACAGACATCCTGGGGCTTCTGGTGATCAAGTTGGTGGTACTTCTCGATCTACCAGGAGCCCCGCCTCATACCCTCACGACACGCTCAGGTCCCGGCCACACCATCCACCAACAGGCTCTCAGCGAAGGCACGATCTTCGGCCTCGGCGGAGAGCTCGGATTCAGCTATCTGCGCCACTCCGCCATGTCCCCACCGATCTACCTCGTCGGCCGCGGCCCCGACCTCACCGGCCACTTCACCCGTCGACTCGGGATCACCGCCACCCAGCACGCCACCGACGACCCCGACGAGGGCTGGGCCTGGGTCCGCGACGAACTCGACCAGGGCCATCCCGTCCTCTGCTGGGCCGACATCGCCGAACTCCCCTACCTGCGCGTCCGTCTTAGCATGAGCCGCCACGACATCGTCATCATCGGCTACAACGACCACACCCGCACCGCCACCGTCATCGACAACGACCGTGCCGACCCGCAACCCGTCCCCTATGACGCGCTCGCCCGCGCCCGCAGCTCTACCGGATTCCCCGCACCCACCCGACACACCACCTACCGGCTGCGCTACCCCACCCAACTCCCGCCTCTGTCCACCACCGCCGCCGACGCCTGCGACGCCGCCGCCTCCGCACTGCGACACCCCGAACCCATGCTGACCGGCGATCTCGACACCACACCCGAACTCGTGCACGGCTACGGCCTCAACGGCGTCACCACCTTCGTCGACGACCTCCACCAGTGGCCCGACCTCTTCCCACCCGACCAGCTCGACACCGTGCTGCGCGCCCTAGCCGCCTTCATCGACAAAGCCGGCACCGGCGGCGGCCTCTTCCGTCGCCTGCAAGCCGACTACCTGCACTACCTCGCCCGCCACACCCACCTGCCCACCGCACAACAGGCAGCCGACACCTACTCTCAACTCGCACAAGTCTGGAGCGACCTCGCCACCACCGCCACCACCGATATCGACATCACCACCCGAATCGCTGCCCTCACCGACACAGCCCAACAGCTCCCCGCCCTCGAACAACGCGGCGCCGACGACCTCCATATCCTCGCCCGCGACCTCACGACCTGACACTCGCTCCGGTCGCGCACGCCAATCCCGCCCCCGGCACTCCGTCGGGGGGGCCAAGGGTGGGGGACCGCGCCGCAGGGACTGTTCCAAGATCGGTGTTTCCGGCCCGACACGCCGGGCTGAGGTCCGGCGGGATGGGCACTGTGAGTGATGACATCGGAGCTTGTGAGTCCACGTAAGCGTGACGAGAAGCCGGCGCGGGAGCTGTCGCCGGAGCAGGCCGCCGCAGCGGCGATGGTGGCCGAGGCGAGGGCTCGCGGGCTGGCGTTGACGGGCCCGGACGGCCTGCTGAAGCTGTTCACCAAGAACGTGCTGGAAACGGCGCTGAACGAGGAAATGACCGAGCACCTCGGTCACGAGAAGCGCCAGGCCGATCCGAGTCGGGAATCGACCAATGTGCGAAATGGAAGCCGGCCGAAGACCGTGCTCTCGGATGCCGCCGGCGAGGTGCGGATCGACGTGCCGAGGGATCGGGAAAGCACTTTCGAGCCTCAGATCGTCAAGAAGCGGCAACGCCGGCTCGCCGACGTGGACGAGATCGTGCTGTCGCTGTACGCGAAAGGGATGACAACCGGGGAAAGTGCGCCGTGAAAGCGCTGTTGTATCGCGAGGAGGTGGAAGACCTTCTCCTGCAGGCCGTCGCAGCGGACTGTTGAAGTTGAGGGCAGCCTGAACCGGGAGGTGCCGGTAAGGGTGGCAAGCGGCCCTGACAAAACCGGGACGTGCCAGAACTGCCAGATGGTGCGGGTCCGGCAAACCAGCCGAAGAGGTATACGCGAGGAACTGGCGTGTTACGTTTCCTAAGTAGTCACCGGCTGAAACCTGGCGGATGGCCGGTTGCGATGCGCACCCGTTCTCTGGTGAGGCGGGGAACTCCTGAGCGGGGATTTTCACCTTCGCAGGGAGGCCGTGGTGAAGGTCTGCGGCGTAGTCACGGCGATATCGCGGGAACAAAGTCAGATGCCTCCTTCGGCAAGCGATCAGCAGTGAACACGGGAACTGTCTGGCGATGGTTCCCGGCTCGTGGGCATCCAGTTTGCGCGTCGGGATAGGCACACCGTCTGCCGAACACACCGGACAGGGCGGAGCCGTCGTAGTACTCGGAGGCCGGGAAAGCCGGTCACATTGAGGTTTTCTCAGTAGCGTCCGTGGTGTTCGTGGTGGGTGAGGACGAGGGCTGCTTGGGTGATGTGGCCGATGCGTTTCGGGCAGAGGGTGACGTGTCGTAGGGCTGCCCAGCGGGTTTTCAACATTGCGGCGGCGCGTTCGCCGAGGCAGCGCAGCCGGGTGTGGAGCAGGTTGAAGGCGTGCTGGTCGGGGGTGAGGGGCGGTCGGCCGGTGGTTTTCTTGGTCGGGGTGAGGATGCCGGTGCCGGCTGCGTGGTAGGCCTTGTCGGCGAGGGTTTTCAGGCCGTGGGCCGCGGCGGCGGTGAGGGCGCCGGTGATGCCGTGGTGTCTGGCCGAGGCGAGGTCGTTGCGGGAGCCGGGCAGCACGGGCGAGACCCAGAGCGGGTAGCCGTCGGCGGTGGCGAGGAATTGGATGTTCCCGCCGAAACAGCGGTGTTTGCCCGAGTACCAGAGGTGGACGGTGGCGCCGCGGTTGCGGCCTTTGGTTTTGATGGTGGTCGCGGCGACCCGGTCGCAGCCGATCAACATGCCGTCGAGGATCACGTGCGCGTCCCCCGCGGCGCGGCGCTGGGCGAGGACCTGGTGCAGGTCGGGGGCGTGGGCGGCGAGGGCGGTGACCGCTTCGTGCAGGTACCGGTAGGCGGTGGCGACGCCGACGCGGTGGTCGGCGGCGAGGCGGTGCACCGGGACGGCGTCGCGGAACCAGCGCAGCGCCAGCACCGCCTGCCCGAACGCGGTCAGCGCCCGCCGGCCGCGGCGGGTGCCGCGGCGGCGGTGTTCGGCGTGCAGGACACGCGCGACGAACAGGGCAAGCTCGCGCGCCACGTCGAGCGTGGCACCATAGGCAATCACGTGGGGCCCCTGGGGTTTCTCGGACTTGATCTTCGCAAATCCAGTCCTACCAGCGGCCCCACGCCCCGCCCCTCGGCGACACACCCCACCCAGCCCTACTGAGAAAACCTCATTGGGGAAGGACGGCAGCGGTTCCGAGAAGAAGGGATGCTGCAATGCCGAAAGACGCGCCGCTGAATAGCGGCGCTCCGGAACAACCCGAAGCTGGGTCGTTCCGTCGGGTATCGGAAATGCAGGCCAAGCTTCATCGTTGGGCGTCGGCCGATCCTGGCCGACGGTTCGATGACTTGTTCAACCTCGTGCACGACCCGGCGACCCTGCGTGTTGCGTGGGAGCGGGTCGCGACGAATACCGGGGCACGAACCGCTGGTTCGGACGGCGTCACCGTCGCCCGGATTGAGCGGGAAATCGGTGCCCTGGAGTTTCTGGGTGGCATTCGCAGAGCGGTCAAAGACGGTTCGTTTCGGCCGCAGCCGGTTCGGGAACGGTTGATTCCCAAACCTGGTGGGTCGGGGAAAGTCCGCAGGTTGGGCATTCCTACTGTCGCGGATCGTGTGGTTCAGGCTGCCTTGAAGCTGGTTCTGGAACCTATATTCGAGGCTGATTTTCATCCGGTCTCGTTCGGGTTCCGGCCCAAGCGGCGGGCACACGACGCGATCGCCGACATCCATCTATTCGGGAGCCGCGGCTACGAATGGGTTTTGGACGCCGACATCGAAGCTTGTTTCGACACCATCGACCATGCGGCCCTGATGGACCGCGTGCGGGCGCGGGTGACGGACAAGCGTGTGCTCACGTTGGTAAAATCGTTCCTCAAGGCTGGGATCCTGACCGAGCTCGGCGAGGAACGGGACACACCGACCGGGACGCCGCAAGGGGGCATCCTCTCGCCGTTATTGGCCAATATCGCGTTGTCGGTGCTGGATGAGTACCTGCACCGCGACTGGCGGCCAGGAGGTTGGATGTCGACAGAAAACCGGCGTCACCGCCATCGGCGCCTGGGTCTGCCGACCTGGCGACTCGTCCGGTATGCGGACGATTTCGTCGTCATGGTGTTCGGCACCAGGGACCACGTGGTGACGTTGCGCGAGGAAGTCGCGCAGGTGCTCGCTCCGATGGGTCTGCGTTTATCGCCGGCCAAGACTCGGATCGTGCACATCGCCGATGGGTTCGATTTCCTGGGTTTCCGCATCCGGTGGAGAATCAAGAAAGGGACCCGCGATCAGTGGCGGCTCTACACTTTCATTGGCGATCGGCCACTCCGGTCGTTGAAAGCGAGAATTCGTGCCCTGACGCGCAGGACATCACAGCAGGACCTACGGGCCGTGTTGATCCGGATCAATCGGATCACACGCGGCTGGGCTGAATATTTCCGGCACGCCGTGGCCAAGCACACCTTCGACCGGATCGCTTACTTTATCTGGTGGCGAATCGTCCGATGGGTGAAGACCAAACGGCGTTGGAGATGGAAGGACGTCCACCGCTGGCTGCGAACCCCGACGGGGTGGCGGCCGATCGCGGTGGACGGGATTGAACTGCGCAACATCGCGGCGACACCGGTCACCCGGTACCGTCGGCGCAGTATTCCCAGCCCTTGGCCCTGCGCGAACCGCGCCTAACGACAGAAACCGTGGAGAGCCCGTTGCGTTGAAAGGCGCACGGCGGGTTCGGCGAGCGGCCTGGGGAAACAGACCGACGGCAACGCCGGAACTGCGCCCCAGGCCGACTCGACTCTCGGCGCATTTCAATGAGATTTACGGTGCTTCGGTGAGCAAGGAGACGATATCGCGGATCACCGACAAAGTGATCGCCGAAATGCAGGACTGGGCCAACCGGCCGCTCGACGCGGCCTACGCGGCGGTGTTCATCGACGCGATCCACGTCAAGGTCCGCGACGGGCAAGTCGCCAACCGCCCGGTCTACGCGGCCATCGGCGTGACCGTGGACGGCCGCAAGGACGTCCTGGGCCTCTGGATGGGCGTCGGCGGCGAAGGCGCGAAGTTCTGGATGAGCGTTCTGATCGACCTGAAGAACCGCGGTGTCCGCGACGTGTTCTTCCTCGTCTGCGACGGCCTCAAAGGCCTCCCGGAGACCGTCGTGAACGTGTGGCCGTACACCATCGTCCAGACATGCATCGTCCATCTGATTCGCAACACCTTCCGCCTTGTCGCGCGGCAGAACTGGGACGCAGTCAAGCGGGATGTCAAGCCCATCTACACGGCACCCAATCCCGACGCCGCACTCGCCGCATTGAATGCCCTGGAAGAGAAATGGGGGAACAAATATGGTGCCGTGATTCGACTGTGGCGCAACGCATGGGAAGAGTTCGTGCCCTTTCTCGACTACGACATCGAAATCCGGCGCATGATCTGCTCGACGAACGCGATCGAATCACTGAGCCTTTTTCATCCTGCGGTGGTCTCGTAGTTCTGTAGGACGTGGATGGCTTTGGCGAGTTGGCCGGCGCGTCGGGGGCAGCTGCGGAGTTTGCGCAGGATGTGCCAGGTTTTGAGTTGGGCGTTGGCGCGTTCGCCGGGGCCGCGCAGCCGTGCGTGAGCCCGGTTGACGTCCTTTTGGGACTCGGGCTTGTTCTTGCCCTTGTACGGGGTGATCACGTGTTGTCTGGTCTCGTCGTAGCCGTGGTAGCCCTTGTCGCCCAGCGCGATGAGCCCGGCGTCGCGCAGGGCGGCGAGAATCTGCCAGATCCGGGCAGCGGCGGTGTCATGGGTGCTGCCGGGCAGGTCACCCGAGACCCACAGGATGGTGCCGTCCGGCGAGGCGATGACCTGCAGGTTCATGCCGTGCTTCTTGTGCTTGATGCCCCTATGTCTTGTCAAGCGGTGTGGGCGTGGTGTTCTGGAGGGGTCCAGACTTGTCGTAGGAGAGGGTGGACCTCGCGGGCGACGTAGCGTTTGAGGCAGCGGATCACCTCGCGGCGGGTTTTGCCCTCAGTCAGGCGTCGTTGCAGGTATTCTTGGGTGGATGGATCGCATCGCAGGCGGGTGAGCACGATGCGGTAGAGCGCGGCGTTGGCCTGCCTGTCGCCGCCTCGGTTGAGTCGGCGTCGTTGGGTCTTGCCGGATGACGCCTCGATCGGGCTGGTGCCGCACAGGGCCGCAAAGGATGCTTCGGTGTCGAGTCGGTCGGGGTTGTCTCCCGCAGCGAGGAGGAGGGCTGCGGCGCTGTCGTGGCCGATGCCGCGGCGGTGCAGCAGGGCGGGGGCGCACGCGTTGATCGCCGTAGTGATCTGTTGTTCGAGGTCGCGGATCTCCTCGCCCAGGCGCAGGATGCGCCGGCCCAGCAGGCGCAGTGTTGTAGATCGCCGCGGCGACGGCGTCCTGCGGGTCGGTGGTGTCGAGCTCAGCGCATCGGCGGATGAGCATCCAGCGACTCAGCCCGGCCAGCGACTCGCGCAGTGCCGGGTCGGTGGTCACCAGCACGGCCTTGAGCTGGTTGATCGCCTGAGTGCGCGCCTTGAGCGCGGATGTCTTGGCCAGCTTGAACATCCGCATCATCTCCACCGGCCCGTCGCCGGTCTTCGCGATAGCGGTGGCCCGACCGGACAACACAGCTCGCGCAGCGGACTCGGCGTCACCGGCGTCGGTCTTGCCGCGTTTGCGTCGAGTGGCCTTGTCTGGCTGGTTGACCTCGATGACCGAAACGTGTTGGGCCCGCAGAAATCGGGTCAGCGCCACGCCGTAGGAGCCGGTGCACTCCACCCCGGCTTGCTGGACTGTCCCGAACGTGCGTGCCCACGCGAGCATCTGCTCGTATCCGGCAGCGGTTGTGGGGAATGCCTGGCTGGCCAAGAACACACCCAGCATCGTGATCACCGTTGCGACATGCACGTCCTTGTGCGTGTCGACGCCCAGCACCACCACGTTATCGGCAGCGGTACCACCTCCCTGTGTGTCCGATTGCGGCGTGCTGGTCATGATTGGCTGACTCCTGATCGGCTCGGGAATGGATGGCCAGCGCCGGGCCGGTGTGGGCGGTCAGGACTGTGATGGTGCCGTGACGGCAAGGCCCCTATCGGGACACGCCCCACCGCACCGGCGGCAGCAAGCACCACCCCCGACCACGGCCGACAGATCAAACACAAGGCAGCAAGGCCAACCAGAGTACGGGTCAAGCCGTGGCCCGAGGCAGCACACAAAGATCATCACAGCCGGAGTAGAAGGGGCGGTTGGCGGAGACCCGGTCGATCGGGATCAGGGTGCCGTCGATGATCACGTAGGCCAGGCCGTCGCGTTTCGCCTTGCGCAGCGCCGCGCGTAGTTTCGGGGCTCGCGCGGCCAGTAGTTCCACGGTCTCGTTGACGTAGCGCCAGCAGGTTGTGGTGGAGATGTCGAACCCGGCGCCGACCTCGGCGAACGGTTCGCCTTTGCGCAGGTACACCAGTACCGCCAGGGCCTGCTGGCCTGAGTTGAGCTTGCGCCACACCGAACCGAGCTGCTTGCGGTGGGTGCGGATGAGGCCGGACACGAAGGTGAGGGTCTGATGTGACAACGGCAGCGCGGCACGGTAGAACAGCATGTGAAGCCCCTGGTCCTGCGGAACGATCTTGGTCGAAAGTCCTGCTACCAGGGGCTTCGCCATGCCAGGACCTCGACACGCCGATGATCGTCTACCTGTGATCAGCGACAAGCCTTGCCCGCCAACACATCCAGGTCAGGATGAAAAAGGCTCACTGAGTGAAGCGCCGGTGCGCGGTCTGGAACGGCACGCCGAACGACGGCGGCAGATCCCGCCACGCGCACCCACTGGTCAACACGTACACGATCGCGGTGAACACCTGCCGCGGCTCCAGCGGCGCGGTTCCCCCGCCCTGGGGACGCGCCGCGAACGCGGGGATCAACGGCTCCACCAACTCCCACAGCTCGTCCGGCACGAGCCGCAATGACAAACGATCAACCACGACCAAGATCATGACGCATCAGCAGCTGATCACCACGTAAGACACGCTCTTAGCCGCCCTTCTTCAGAAAGCCCGTCTCATCGGCCACCACGACACCACTGGGATCACCCAGATTGTCCAGCACATAGGCCCGCAGATCATCCCGCACCGCATCGGCGTCCCACCGGTAGTAGCCCAGCAACCGCTGCATGCCATTCGGGGTCAGATCACCGGCCTGCTCGGCCAAGGTCCACGAGTTCTTCCGCTCCGCACCCGAGAGCAGGCCCAGCAGATACATCCGAGCCCGACGACGCGAGTCCGCCTGCGCGAAACGACCGGCTACCAACGAGAACATGTCGTCGAACCCGGCCCGCCACCGTGCGACACGATCATCAACCACAGGCGCCCCGGCCATCGCCTTCTCCACAAGCTCTACCACGCCGCCAAGTTCACCACGTCCCGAACGCGTCCACAGTCACGACACGCCGCCACAAATCACACATCGCGACTGTAGTACTAGGTCGACCATCGCGGCGCGTTGTCTCGGCGTGGTGCGCGGCGAGCGCGGCCCACTGGATGCGGTTTGCCGCGGGCATCGACCAATACGTCGTCACCGGTACGGTCATCCGCTCGTGCTTCGGTGTCGACGGCGGTGACACCCGACTGGCTTGCCCATAGGTTGGTCCACAGGCGGGACCACCACGGTGATGGCGCTCTCCGAGATGGGCCAGCCATGCTCTCCGAAATGGGCCAGCTGAGAAGTGCAGCGTAACCGGTGTCAGCGGCGGAGCGGGATCACTCCGTCGGGTGCCGCGACGGGCATCTGCGGCCGGGCCGCTTCGGGCGTGGTGAGCAGCGCGACGATGGTGACCGGGGCGCCGCAGTGCGGGCAGTCCCGCTGGGCCGCAATGTGCGGCAGCGGCGCCGCAGGCGCCGGCGGGGTCGCCGCCGGAGGCGGTGTCCCGAAGGGCCTGGCGGTGCTGGAGGCAGGAGTGGTGCGCTCGACCTCCCGGCGGGCGGCCGCGGTGCGTTTGCACTGGCGCGAGCAGTAGAGCCGGGTCTTGGCTTGCCGGCCGGTCGTGACGAACGCTTCCCAGCAGATCGGGCAGGTCTTGCGGGTCGCGTTGTAGTTCGGGTCGCTCGGGTCAGGAGACATGTGCGTTCACCGCCTTGCGCAGCTTGTCCGATGTGGACTGATGCGAGCGGAGCCGATAGGAGGGGCCGTCGATGCCGACGACGGTCGCGCGGTGGAGTAACCGGTCCAGCATCGCCGCGGTTATCTCGACTTCGATCTTCAAATACCGCCTTTGACCTGGCGTTTCGCGTCGTGGACAGGTGTCTTTGACTATCGATCACCGGTGCTGAGGCGGGCTGCGCGGAGTTGGCCGTGGGCG
>NZ_JARACH010000085.1:0-35771 GCF_029087445.1 Amycolatopsis sp. La24 | reverse complement strand
GCCCCACCCCCCTGCGGCCTTCCGCATCTCGCCAAGCCTCGAACCCCCTCTGTCCAGCCACCTTTCCCCGCCTCCCGCGAACGAGCTCATTGCACCTCCGCCCCAACCCCACTGCGGTTTCCGCCTCTCGCCAGCCTCTCGGTTTCCGAGCCCTGCCCATCCAGCCACATCCCCCGCCTTCCACAACCGAACGCGCTGCCCTCACCCCAAACCCCACTGCGGTTTCCCGCATTTCCCCGGGTGGCCGACCGCAATGTGTTGCGCGCCTTGGCTTCCTACCGTCAACAACGTCAGCTTTCGTCGTGAAAGGACCCCTCGTGCACCTCTTGCTCGCCGCCCCCGCCGAACCCCTCACCGGACTGGCCGGCTGGGCCGTCGGCCTGATGGACTCGCTAGGCGGCATCGGCGCCGCGATCGTCGTCGGCCTGGACAACCTGTTCCCGCCGATCCCCAGCGAACTCGTCCTCCCGCTAGCCGGTTTCTCCGCGAGCCGCGGCACCTTCAGCCTGCTCGGCGCCCTCTTCTGGACGACCCTCGGCTCAGTCGCCGGCGCCGTGATCGTCTACTGGCTGGGCGCCCTGCTCGGCCGCGACCGATGCCGCGCGCTGCTCAGCCGCCTGCCGCTGATGGACGCCGCCGACTTCGACCGCACCGAGGCGTGGTTCACCCGGCACGGCGGCAAGGCGGTCTTCCTCGGCCGGATGGTGCCGATCTTCCGCAGCCTGATCTCGCTGCCCGCGGGCGTCGAACGGATGCCGTTCGGCCGGTTCCTGCTGCTGACGACGGCGGGCAGCCTGCTGTGGAACACCGCCTTCGTCGTGGCCGGCTACCTGCTCGGGGAGAGCTGGTCGCTGGTGGACCGATACGCGTCGGTGTTCCAGTACGCCGTGCTCGCCGCGGTGGCGATCGCCATCGGCCTGTTCGTCGCGGTCCGGGTGCGCCGCGTCTCCCGGCGCTGAGTTTTTTGCCCCTCGACCTGGGCTTTCCTGAGGTTCACCCGAACGGATGAGCGAGTGGTGCCCTGGAAATTGTCGGTGGTTCGAACTACTGTTCGATATGCAGGAACCGAACACCAGTTCGAGGGGAAGCTCATGACGATCGCACCGTTCCGCCCCGGCGTCGGGGCACCGCCGGTCCAGACCTTGCCGCCAGGGCGCTGGCACGGGCGGATCTGGGTGTCGGAGGAACCGCTCACGCGCCCGCAGCGGTACCTGAGCTGCGTCGCGGAGTTCGAGCGGTCGGGGTTGTGGCCCGTGCTGATCCCGCCCGACCAGCGCTTCACCGCCCGCGGCGAAGACTGGCTGGACGACCGAGGCCGCCTAGCCCCGGCCGGTCACCGCGTCGCCAACGCCGACCCCGCCGAAGTCCTGGCCCGCTGGTGGGACGGCTCTTGTTGCGACGGAGCCTGCCTGCGCCCGTTCGGCACCCGCTTCCCCGGGCTGGCGAAACGCTCGCACCGCCGCTCGGACCCACTGGCCGAAGCAGGCAACACCGGATCCATCCTGGCCGCCCGCACCCCGCACCGGTTGGGCCTGGTCCAAGCCGACCGTCCGGCCGACGTCCCAGCCCTCATCGGCTGGACAGGAATGATCAAGTCGACCGACCAGGTCGCGGAACTCTCAGCAGTCCTGCGCAGCTGGGAAGACCGCTTCGGCGCAACCTTGGTGACGCTGGGCTTCGACTCACTGGAATTGTCAGTTTCCGCCCCACCCCGCACCCACGCCAGGGCACTGACAGTCGCGGCGGAGCACCGGGCCTTCAGCCTCCCCACGTACCTCACGCAGCCAGGAAACTTGCGGGAGTACGCGACGTCGCTAGTGCAGTCCCGCCGGTGGAGGTTCTCGTGGGCTTGAGGAAGTGAGGAATGCGCGGGCCGGGCAGATCCGCGGCCCGAGACGGGCTCGCCACAACCGGGGCCCGTCCGACAGACCTGACCAGTGCAGGAATGCACGGGGAGCAGGCGAGTCCAGCCCGTCCGGTGGGCCAGGAAG
The DNA here is from genome assembly GCF_029087445.1 of Amycolatopsis sp. La24. NCBI lineage: Bacteria > Bacillati > Actinomycetota > Actinomycetes > Pseudonocardiales > Pseudonocardiaceae > Amycolatopsis > Amycolatopsis sp. La24. Next base: position 33,780 of record NZ_JARACH010000085.1, on the reverse strand, counting down.
GCGGCAATACTGGCCCACCGAACGGGATGGCTACCGCTCGCGGCTCCGGCACCGTCACTCCCGGCCCCCCGCCACCGCTGCTGATTCCGGCTCCTCCGCCCGTCTCGGCACCGCCGCTCCTGTCGATGCCGCCGCTCCCCTCGACGCCACCGCTTTCTTCGACGCCACCGTGAGCACTAGCGACAACAGCCGCCCCGCAATCCGCCCGGCCCCACCGCCCGCCTCAACTCCACCGCCCCGGTTCCGCGCCCTCGCTTCCCCTGTTCTCCTCACCGTCCCCTCCGAGCCCCGTCCCGACGAGCAGGCAACGGAGTCCGCGCCATGAGACCTACGTCCTTCCGCCCAGGACATCAGTCCCGATCCTTAGCCCGGCTGTCCCAAAAACAGCCGCGCGGACGCGTTTACCGCAACCGTCCCGGCGGGAATCCTCGGCGGCGAAAGGCGGTGAGCAAGATCGGCCAGATCCGAGTGGGCACGTCCGGCTGGCGCTACCCGCCGTGGCGTGGCGCGTTCTACCCGTCCGGCCTGCCGCAACGGCGCGAACTCGAGCACCTCTCCCGGCAGATGAACGCCGTCGAGATCAACGGGTCCTTCTACTCGCTGCAACGCCCGGAGCGCTACCTGGCCTGGCACACCGAAACCCCGGCCGGATTCCTGTTCGCGGTCAAGGGCGGCCGGTTCATCACGCACCTCAAACAGTTGCGCGACGTCGAAACCGCGCTCGCCAACTTTTACGCGTCGGGCGTCCTCGCGCTCGCCGACAAACTGGGGCCGTTCCTCTGGCAACTCCCGCCGCGACTGGCCTTCGACCCTGATCGCGTCTCGACGTTCCTCGGCCAACTCCCCCGCACCACCCGCGAGGCAGCCGCGCTCGGGAAGAAGCACGACGACAAACTCAAGTCCCCGCCGTTCCTGAAACCCGGCCCCGACCGGCCAGTGCGGCACGCGCTCGAAGTCCGCCACCCGAGCTTCACCACGCCCGAAGCGCTGGACCTGCTCAAGAAACACCGGGTCGCGCTGGTGACCTCCGACGCCGCCGCGCCGTGGCCGTACCGGGAGGACCAGACCACTGACTTCAGTTACGTCCGGTTGCACGGTTCGGACGAGCTCTACACCAGCAATTACTCCGACTCAGCCCTGCGCGAGTGGGCCGCGAAGATCACCGAATGGCACGACGGCGGCCGCCGCGACGTGCACGTCTACTTCGACAACGACAGCAAAGTCGCGGCCCCGCACAACGCCGTCGCACTCACCCGCCTGCTCGGCCTCCCCACCCAAACCGACCCGGCACAGTGAGCGGACAGTGAGCGCACTTCGGTTGGGTAGCGGTACGGGCCGCCGGTGGTCTACGTGCTGCCGCTGGGGGTCGGCACGCGGACCACCGCGCCCGGCTGCCCTCCGGCGACCCCACGGGAGCGTTCCGCCAAACGGCCGAGTCAGCCCCGCGCCAGCCGCGCCATCTGCCTCGCAATGCATCCAGCCAGACCGCGCGGCCAGCGATCTTGGGCTGCGACGACCGGCCGGATCTGCCCCGCGCCCACCGGCCAAGCGCACCTGATCCGCATCGGAGTGGTTCAACCAATCACGCACCGCAGCGGATACGGACGGACCTCACCCCACCGCAAGCCAGCCGACTGCGCTCGTGCCCGACCCACATCCGGGTGATTCAGCGGCGCAAGCAACCGAGCCGCGCCACTGCAAGCCGACGTCGCGACACTGCGGCAAACCACCCCGCACCGCATCTTGGCAATCCAACCGCGCCACGCCGCAGCGGTTGAACGTCGAGGCACCGCGGCACCGCAGCAAGAACTACCGCACCGCGCCCGGCTCGACCCGGCAATTCAGTCACGTCAGCAACCAAGCCGCACCGCCCGCAGTCCAACCTCGCGGCACCGCGGCGAAACTACCCCCGCACCAACCCAGCCAACTGCGCCCGAACCCGCTCCGCGTCCGGGTGATCCAACCGGGTCAGCAACCGAACCGCCCGTAGCCAGCAATCTCGCGCCGCGGCGGTGCGTCCGTAGCGCAGATGCGCGGTGCCCAGCTCCGAAAGCACATCCGCGGCCTCATACTCCTCATCCATCGCGAAGAACATGTCGACCGCCTCGGACAGGCACTCGATTCCTTCCACATGCCGCCCCAAACCAAGCAGCGCACGGGCTCGCGCGGCCAGTGAGAAGCGGCCCTGCGGCAAATCGTCCGGCGGGACCAACGCCAGCGCCTCGTCGGCGAGCGACAAGGCCTGCGGGTAGTCCCCCATCATCGCGCACAGGTCGCCCAAGGCGCGCAAAACATTCGCCTCCACCGAGGTGAATCCCAGTTCCCGCGTGATTTCCAGCGACCGCAGGCCGTGCCGGTAAGCCTCTGGGAAATCTTCGATGCCCTGCGCGGTCATCGCCAGGTTGTAGCGCGCCCGCGCCTCCCCCGGCAGCGAGCCCAGTTCCAGTTGCACCGCCAGAGCTTGCTCCAGATATTCGCGCGCCAGCACGTAATTCCGGGCGACTCCCTCGATCACGCCGAGTCCATTAAGGATCGCCGCTTCACCATGCCGCTCCCCGGAATTGCGCGCGGCTCGCAAACCGACCTCGAAGACGTACCGCCATTCGTCGACCCGGGCGCGGCCGGCGAAGTAGGTGAACAGCGACCACGCCAAGCGCCAGCATTGCGCGTATCGCCCGATCCGGAACGACCATTGGATCACCGAAAGCAGATTTCCGTGCTCCTCGATAAACCACGCCAGCGCCCGGTGGTAGTCGGAAAACTCGAGCTCGCCAGCAGGCGGGATGGGGCCGATTTCGTCCATCAGCTGGTGCGGACGCATCGCCAAACCCGCGTTTCGCGCCGACGCGATGTACCAGTCGAGCAGGCGTGCGCTGGCCGCCGTGCGCTCGGCGGCGTCGTCTTCTTGATCCGACAGCTCGGTCGCGTAGGCGCGAATCAGGTCGTGGAACTGGTACCGGCCCGGTTTCGGCTGGGTGAGCAGGTGCGTCGATACCAGCGTGTCGAGAGCGCTGCGAGTGTCCTTTTCGGACCGTCCGTTGAGCGCGACTGCCATGCCCAGCGACAAATCCGGGCCGACTGACAGCGCCAGTAATCGCAGCAGCCTCGCCGCCGCAGAGCACAGAACCCGGTAGGAATACGAAAACACCGTGCGGATATTGGTTTCGTCGCCATCGCCTAGGTCGAAGGTGCTCAACCGGCCGGCGTCTGAGGGCAATGCTGCCACGAACTCGCCCAGTGGCAGCCGCGGGAATTGCGCGGCGCGGACAGCGAGGATTCGGATCGCCAGCGGGAGTCCGCCGCAGTACTCCACAAACTTGCCAGCCGCGATCGGGTCCTCGTGCACTCGTTCGACGCCGATGGCCGACGCGAGCAGTTCCACCGCCTCTTCGCTGTCCAATTCGGACAGAGCGATCCGTCGGGCACCGTGCGTCGCGACCAGTCCGCGCAGTTGCCAGCGGCTCGTGACCACGACCAGGCATCCGGGGCCGGGCAGCAAATGGCGGACTTGTTCGGTGCTGTTCGCATTGTCCAGCACTATCAACAGTCGCCGACCGGTGGTGTAGGTACGCCAGGTCGCGGCGCGTTCGTCCAAACCGGACGGGATTCGGTCGGCGGGCACGCCCAGCGCGAGGAGCATTGTCTCCAGCGCGGCGATCGGCGACACCGGCGCGCCCGGGCCGTAGCCGCGGAGATCCAGGAACACTTGCCCGCCGGTGAAACGGTCGGCGATCTGGTGTGCGAAGTGGACGGACAGGGTCGTTTTCCCTTGTCCGCCCATGCCTTCAACCGAGGCGATCGGCGTGGAGGTGCCGACGTCGAGTGCCTCCGGCAGCAAGGCGCGCAGGGCTTTCAGGTCCGCGGCTCGACCGGCGAATGCACCAAGATCAGCCGGAAGCTGGTGCGGGATATGGGGTTCCAGCGGAGTCCGGAAGCGTGTGCCTTCGTCACCGCCCAGCACGAGCCGGTGCGCGCGCTGCAGTCCGGCACCGGGGTCGAGACCCAGTTCCTCGGCGAGCAATCCGCTGATCCGCCGGTGCACCTCCAGCGCCTCGGCCTGCCGCCCGGAGCGGAGCAGCGCGTACATCAGCTGCTCATGCGGACGTTCCCGCAGCGGATGTTCGCGCGTCAGCCGCTCCAGTTCGGGCACGACAGTGTCGTACTCGCCGACCGTCAGCATCGTCTCGGCCCACAGCTCGCGGACCCGCGTGCGCTCCTCGGCGAGCTGCCCGACCTCGTCCCGGTGCAGCGCGTCCGACTCCACGTTCTGCAGCGCCGGACCTCGCCACTGCCCGAGCGCGTCCTCGAAGTACCCGGCCGCCCGGCGGTGTTCGCCTCGTTCCGCCGCGCTGCGGCCCCGCGCCGCGAACTGGCGGAAGCGGCCAAGGTCCACCGCGTTCTCGTCGACTTCCAGCAGGTAGCCGCCGCGTTCGGTGCGGATCGCCGCGCCGTCGCCGAGCGCCCGGCGCAGCCGCAGCACATACGTCTGCAGCGCGCCCTTCGACCGGCGCCGGTCGTCGCCCCACAGCCAGTGGCCGAGCACGTCGACCGAAACGAGCCGGTTGGCCCGCAGCAGCAGTCCGGCGAGCACGATCAGCGGGCGGCTGCCGCCCAGCGGCACCACCTGGTCCCCGGCCAGCACCTCGGCCGGGCCGAGCACCCGGAAGTCGAGGCCGTCCACACGTTCCATTGTGGTGTTGAGACGGCCCCCGCGACACCTCGGTTCCCGGCACCGCGGCGATGGCATGATCGGCAGTCATGCAGGTTTACGCGCTCCCGCTGCACTCCCGGTTCCGGGACATCACCGTCCGTGAAGGACTGCTGCTCCGCGGCACCGCCGGCTGGGGCGAGTTCTGCCCGTTCGCGGATTATTCGGACACCGAAAGCGTGCCGTGGCTCGCCGCCGCGCTGGAAGCGAGCGAAGAAGGCTGGCCGGAGCCGGTCCGCGACCGGATCGAGGTCAACACGACAGTCCCCATTTTGTCGCCCGAACGCGCACACGAACTGGTCCGCAAGTCCGGCTGCCGCACGGCGAAGGTCAAGGTCGCCGACAAACGCGCGACGCTCGCCGAGGACTGCGCGCGCGTCGAAGCGGTCCGCGACGCGCTGGGTCCGTCCGGGGCGATCCGGGTCGACGCCAACACCGCATGGGACGTCGACACCGCCGTGCACGCGCTGGGCGAGCTCGACCGTGCGGCCGGCGGCCTGGAGTACGCCGAACAGCCGTGTCCCACGATCGACGACCTGGCTGCCGTTCGCCGCCGGGTGTCGGTGCGGATCGCGGCCGACGAATCGATCCGCCGCGCGGAGGACCCGCTGAAGGTCGCCGTGGCCGGAGCCGCCGACATCGCCGTGCTCAAGGTCGCCCCGCTCGGCGGGGTGCGGCATGCACTGGAGGTCGCGGAGGCGTGCGGGTTGCCGTGCGTGGTGTCGTCAGCCGTGGAGACGAGTGTCGGGCTGGCCGCCGGGCTCGCGCTCGCCGGGGCGCTGCCGGAGCTGGATTTCGCCTGCGGACTCGGCACGATGTCGTTGCTGCGCGGGGATGTCTGCACCAGAACACTGTCCCCTGTGGACGGTTACCTGCCGGTGCTGCGCCAGGCCCCGGAACCCGACGCCTACGCCGAGTTCGCCGCGTCGCCCGAGGTGTCCCGAGTGTGGCTGGACCGGTTCGAGCGGGTCCGGAAGATCAGCGGCTAAGGGAGACTTCAGGGTCGCGGCCCCGGGGCTTTCTCCGGGGCGATCCCGGATGTGCGGGGCGGCCCGGTCGCGGAGTATTGCTGGCATGACGGACAACGTGCAGGCCGCACCGGCCAAGAAGATCTTCCGCAGCCGCTCCGACCGCATGCTCACCGGCGTGTGCGGCGGATGGGCCAACTACCTCAACGTCGACCCCTCGATGGTGCGCATCGCCGCGGTCGCCGGCGCCGTGCTCTCGGCGGGCGTGATCCTGCCGGTCTACGCCGCCGCTGCCGTCCTGACTCCGGAAGACTGAGCCGGGAACGGGCGAAGCCCGGCCCACCGCGAGGGTGAACCGGGCTTCGCCGGAAAAGCAGCCGAACTCAGAAGTCCATGCCACCCATGCCGCCGGACGGGTCGGCCGGAGCGGCAGAAGCCTTCTCCGGCTTGTCCGCGACGACAGCCTCGGTGGTCAGGAACAGCGCCGCGATGGAAGCGGCGTTCTGCAGCGCGGAGCGGGTGACCTTCGTCGGGTCCGGCACGCCGGCCGCGAGCAGGTCCTCGTACTCGCCGGTGGCGGCGTTCAGGCCGTGGCCCTGCGGGAGGGACTTGACCTTCTCCGCCACGACGCCGCCCTCGAGACCGGCGTTGATCGCGATCTGCTTGAGCGGAGCCTCGACGGCGACCTTGACGATGTTCGCGCCAGTGGCCTCGTCACCGGTCAGCTTCAGGCCCGCGAAAGCGGCCTCGGCAGCCTGGATCAGGGCCACGCCACCGCCGGCGACAATGCCCTCTTCCACGGCGGCCTTGGCGTTGCGCACCGCGTCCTCGATGCGGTGCTTGCGCTCCTTCAGCTCGACCTCGGTCGCGGCGCCGGCCTTGATGACGGCCACGCCGCCGGCCAGCTTCGCGAGCCGCTCCTGCAGCTTCTCGCGGTCGTAGTCCGAGTCGGAGTTCTCGATCTCCGCGCGGATCTGGTTGACGCGACCCTGGATCTGGTCGGCGTCGCCAGCGCCCTCGACGATGGTGGTCTCGTCGCGGGTGATGACGGCCTTGCGGGCGCGGCCCAGCAGCGACAGGTCCGCGTTCTCCAGCTTGAGGCCGACGTCCTCGGAGATGACCTGGCCGCCGGTCAGGATCGCGATGTCCTGCAGGATCGCCTTGCGGCGGTCGCCGAAGCCCGGGGCCTTGACGGCGACGGACTTGAAGGTGCCGCGGATCTTGTTGACGACCAGGGTCGCCAGGGCTTCGCCCTCGACGTCCTCGGCGATGATCAGGAGCGGCTTGCCGGACTGGATGACCTTCTCCAGCAGCGGCAGGACGTCCTTGACGTTGGAGATCTTGGAACCGAAGAGCAGGACGTACGGGTCCTCCAGCTCGGCTTCCTGGCGCTCCGGGTCGGTCACGAAGTAACCGGACACGTAGCCCTTGTCGAAGCGCATGCCCTCGGTGAGCTCAAGCTCGAGCCCGAAGGTGTTGCTCTCCTCGACGGTGACGACGCCTTCCTTGCCGACCTTGTCCAGCGCCTCGGCGATCAGCTCGCCGATGGTGCGGTCAGCGGCCGAGATCGAGGCGGTAGCAGCGATCTGCTCCTTGGTCTCGATCTGGACGGCGGCCTTGTGCAGCTGCTCGGTGATGGCCTCGACGGCCGCCTCGATGCCGCGCTTCAGCGAGATCGGGTCGGCGCCGGCCGCGACGTTGCGCAGGCCCTCGCGCACGAGCGCCTGGGCGAGCACGGTGGCGGTGGTGGTGCCGTCGCCCGCGACGTCGTCAGTCTTCTTGGCAACTTCCTTGACGAGCTCGGCCCCGATCTTCTCCCACGGGTCCTCGAGCTCGATCTCCTTGGCGATGGAGACACCGTCGTTGGTGATCGTCGGCGCGCCCCACTTCTTTTCGAGCACGACGTTCCGGCCCCGCGGGCCGAGGGTCACCTTGACGGCTTCGGCGAGGGTGTTCAAGCCGCGCTCAAGACCGCGGCGGGCGTCCTCGTCGAACGCGATCAGTTTGGCCATTGCGGTGTGGTCCTCCGGTATTGGGCGCTACCGCCGCGCTGTCTCCAGCGGCGGCAGCAGGACACGTCCTCGGCCAGGCTCGGTGCCCGCGACGGACGACTGACCGGTGGGTCAGCCTCACCGTCCCGACCTTCAGGCAGGCGGTCGGTGACCGCTCGCCTAGCACTCGACGGCGTCGAGTGCCAATGCCGTGTTTAGCACTCTCCGGGGTCGAGTGCAAGGAGCGCAGGTCAGCGTCGGTGCGCTTCCGCAGCAGGTCGGCCGGGTCAGTGGCTCGGCTGGATGTGGATCGACGACGGCGGCGGGCGCAGCGACGACGGACCGGCCGACTTCGAGCCGCCGGGACCGACCGGGATGTTGGGAGCCGAGGACGCCGGAGCGGTCCCGCCGGTGCCGTTGTCGTCCCCGCTGAAGAGGAAGATCCCGCCGACGACGAGTCCGGCCACGACGAGCAGGCCCAGCGCGATCCACAGCCACTTCAGGCCGCCGCTCTTGGGCTGCTTTTCGAACGCGCCCGCGCCGCCCGCCGGGGACGGCGGGCGCAGCCGCATCGGGTCGCCGAAAGCCTGGTTCGGATGGCCCTGCTGGTTGGGCTGGGCGGGGTAGCCGGGCTGGTTCGGGTAACCGCCGTAGCCGGGCGGCGGGCCTTGCTGTCCGGGGCCGGGCTGGCCCGGGTAGCCGCTGTAGCCGGGCGGGGGGCCTGCCGGGGGTTGGCCGGGGTAGCCCTGTTGACCAGGCTGGCCGGGTTGGCCGGGCTGGCCGGGCTGGCCGGGCTGGCCGGGTTGCTGCTGACCTGGCTGGTTTGGTTGGCCGAGTTGTGGCTGGCCGGGCTGACCGGGTTGCTGCTGGCCGGGCTGTGCTGGATAACCGGGCGGGGGCTGGTTGCCGTAACCGGCGGGGGCGCCGTAGCCGCCTTGGGCCGGGTATCCCGCTTGCTGGCCGGGTTGCTGGCCGGGTTGCGGAGCGCCCCAGCCGCCGGCGTTGCCCTGGCCGCCCTGGCCCGCGGCTCCGGGGCCGCCAGGTCCACCAGGACCAGCGCCCGGTCCGCCGGGACCGCCTGGCCCAGCAGGTCCACCGCCGCCGGGTCCGCCAGCACCGGCGGGACCGTTGGCACCAGAGCCGCCCTGTCCGCCAGTTCCAGGTCCGCCGGGTCCGCCAGGTCCTTGCTGCATGCCCGCCTCCGGAAGTCCGTTCGGCCGGGCGGGGCCCGGCGGGGTGTCCGACGTCGCGAGCGGGCCGAGCGCGACCCTGGCCGCGGCGATCATCGCGACGCAGTTCGGGTAGCGGTCGTTGGGGTTTTTCGCCATGCCCTTGCGGATGACGTCGTCGACGGCGGCCGGGAGCGCGACCACGCTCGCCACCGACGGCGGTTCTCCGCCGAGGTGGCCCTTGATGACGGTGGGGACGTCGCCGCGGAACGGCGGGTTGCCGGTGAGGCAGGCGAACAGGACGCAGGTGAGGGCGTACTGGTCGGTGCGGCCGTCGAGCGGTTCGCCGCGCAGGTGTTCCGGGGCGGCGTAGGTGGGCGAGCCGAGGAAGTCGCCGCCGCGGGTGCGGTGGCCGGTGGCGCCGCGGCGGGTGAGGCCGAAGTCGGCGACGTAGACGTGCTCGCGGGAGGTCTCGCGGCTGGTGACGAGGACGTTGGCCGGTTTGACGTCGAGGTGCACGAGGCCGTGGTTGTGCAGCGTGTCGAGGGCGTCGGCGACCTGGTCGAGCAGGCTGAGCGCGCGGGACGGGCTGATCGGGCCCGCGGACATGAGGCCGGCGAGGTCGCCGCCGTCGACCATCCGCATGGCGATGTAGAGCATGCCCTCGAGTTCGCCGAAGTCGTACAGCGGGACGACGTTGGCGTGGTCGATCGCGGAGGTGTTGCGGGCCTCGTCGACGAACCGTTCGCGGAACTCGGCGTCCGCGCCGAGGTGGTCGCCGATGACCTTCAGCGCCACCTTGCGGCCGAGCCTCGTGTCCGTGGCCTGGTAGGTCACGGACATGCCGCCCTTGCCGAGCACCGAGTCGATGCGGTAGTGGCCCAGCTGGCGACCGGTGAGGTCCCCCGACACATCGCCTGTCACGCAGCGCAGCTTAACGCGCCGGTATCCGCTGCCACTGCCGGTTCGCCCAACCGGTCAGCGGACCTGCCTCGCTAGACCTTGCGGACGTCCGCGGCCTGGCTTCTGCCGTCGCGGCCGGACTGGACTTCGAACTCCACGCGATCGCCCTCGTCGAGGGTGCGGAATCCGTCGGCCTGGATGGCCGAATAGTGGACGAAGACGTCCGGACCTTCGGGGGATTCGATGAACCCGTAGCCCTTTTCCGAGTTGAACCACTTGACGGTGCCGACTGCCACGGCGCCCTCCCTCGGGACAAGAATCCGCTGTCCATCAGCGTGCGAAGTGGAGTTCACGCTACCGGAATCAGCGCTCCCGGCAATGGGGTAATCGGCAGATTCCCCTTACGCCTGCGCTGCTCGCCGATTGCGCGATTGGACGAGCACGGTTCCCGGTCCGGCGAAATCGAGGACGAGTCCTTCGCCCGTGCGCAGTGATTGCGGACCGCTCGGGTCGAGAGCGCGCAACCGGCATTGCACGGTGTCGGGATAGGCGAGGAGATAGTCCGGGCGCACGGTGACGATCTCGCCGCGGCCGAGGTCGAACGAGTCGACCGGACCGGGCGCGGTGAGCAGGAGCGGGCCGCGGCCGCTGTAGTGCTCGAGGAACCCGGAATCGGCGCCGAACAACTGCTGCAGCGGGGCCCAGTTCTGGTCGACGCGGACCGTGCTCGGCCGGGCGAGGACGCCCTCGCGGTGCACCGACCAGCCGGTGGACCCGGTGAGCTCGAGCGGGTAGACGTCGCCGGGCCCGAGCGGGGCGAGGTCGACCCAGCCGCCGTCGGCGGGCGCGGTGAACACCGAACGACCGCCCTTGCGGCCGCGGTTCTGGTTCGTCTCGGCCACGTTGAAGCTGCTGGCCAGCAACGATTCCGCGGCCGCCTGCACGGCTTCGCCGGGGGCGAGCAGCACGCGGGCGACGCCGAACCCCGGCGTGTGCCTGGTGTGGACGCGCATGTCAGCGGGGCGTCGCGAGCGCGGCGCGCCCGGGCTGGTTGCGGACCAGAAACTGCATGAGAACTCTCCCCGTACTCCCCGGCTTGTGCCGGGAGAGTGTTGCACGACGGGCAGCAAGAGGGAGGATGGTCCGCGTGATCTCTGTCGACGCCTACCGCGAGACCGTGACCGAACTGCTCGGCCGCGCGCCTGTTCGTACTGTTCCAGTCGCTGATGCGGCCGGGCTCGTCCTGGCCCGCGACGTGCTCGCCGGGGTGGCGCTGCCGCCGTTCGACAACTCCGCGATGGACGGGTACGCCGTGCGCGCCGCGGACGTCGCCGAGGTGCCGGTGACGCTCCCAGTGGCCGACGACATCCCGGCCGGACGGGTCGACGTCAAACCGCTCGAATCGGGTACCGCTCAGCGGATCATGACCGGCGCGCCGCTGCCGCCGGGCGCGGACGCGATCGTGATGGTCGAGGACACCGACCGCGGCACGGCGGAAGTCCAGATCTCCCGCGCGGCCACCGTCGGCAACCACATCCGCCGGACGGGCGAGGACGTCACGAAGGGGACAATCGCGCTGCACGCGGGCACCGTGCTGAGCCACGCACACCTGGGCCTCGCCGCGGCGGTCGGCTTGGCGGAGCTCGAGGTGTACCGGCCGCTGTCGGTGCTGGTGGTGTCGACCGGCACGGAGCTGGTGGAAGCCCCGAATCCGTTGCAGCACGGGCAAATCTACGAGTCGAACAGCGTGATGCTGGCGGCGGCGCTGCGGGAACTCGGCTGCCAGGTCGAGGTCGTGCGCAGCGTGGTCGATGATGTGGCGGAATTCCGCAAGATCATCGAACCGCGCCTGGAAGCGGCAGACCTGCTGATCACGTCGGGCGGGGTGTCGGCGGGCGCGTACGAGGTCGTGAAGGACGCGCTGACCGGGCAGGGCGTGGAATTCCAGAAGATCGCGATGCAGCCGGGCGGGCCCCAGGGATGCGGCCGGTGGAACGGCGTGCCAGTAGTGACGCTGCCGGGGAATCCGGTGAGTGTGCTGGTGTCGTTCGAGGCGTTCCTGCGCCCGGCGGTGTTGTCGGCGATGGGCCATACGGACGTGGACCGCCGACGGGTGCGCGCGCGGCTGACGGAGGACATGCCCTCCCCTGCTGGGCGGCGGCAGTATCGACGGGGGTTCTTCACGCCGGTGCTCGGCGAGGTGACCGGGGTGGTCGGGCCGCGCGGTGGGCCGGGATCGCATTTGCTGGCGGCGTTTACGCAGGCCAATTGCTTGATTGTCTTGCCGGAGGAGGTTTCGGCTGCTTCGGAGGGGGATGAGGTCGAGGTGCTGCTGCTTTAGTTCTGGCTGGGCGATATCGCGAGCGCGACTTGGGGAAAGTCCCGCTCCCGCCTCAAAGGCCCCAGCAGCAGCACCCCCAGCGAAGCCAGCTGAACGCCCACCATCGCGAACATCGCCACCCGCACCCCGGCCGCCTGTCCGAGTGCCCCGCCCGCCAAGGCACCCAACGGGATCGTGCCGTAGTTGACCATCGACGAACTCGCGCTGATCCGCCCGTAGAGATGGCGCGGGCAATACCGCTGCCGAAAGGTCGCGCCCAGCACGTTCGACCCCACCACTCCCGCCGCGATGCCGGCTCCGGCGAGGACGAACAGCGTCAGACCCCAACCCGGCTGGGCGAGCGGGCCGAGCAGCATCGCTGGTACCACCAGTGCCTCGCACCACAGGAAACCCCACGCCGTGCCGGTCCGTCGGGCGACTCGGCTCACCAGCGTCGCGCCTAGCACCCCGCCTACCTCGCCTAGGGCGAGCACAAGTCCGACGGCCGCCGGGCCCTGGCCCAAATCGTCGACCAGGAAGACCACGGCCACCGCGTAAAATCCGTTCAGGGCAAGGTTCGCGACCCCGCCCGACAGGACCAGGACCCGCAGGTAAGAGTCCCGCGCCACGATTCGCATTCCTTCGGCGATTTCGGTGCGCAACCGCGTTCGCGGACGCGGCGACGGCTCGTCCGCGCGCAGGAAACCCAGACACAGCGCGGAAAACCCGAAGCTCAACGCATCCACGAGCATACCGCTGACCGGCCCGAACGCCGAAGCCAGCAGTCCGGCCAAACCCGGACCGCCCACTTGCGCCGCGGACTCCGCGCCCTGGAGCCGGACGTTGGCTCCCAATAAGTCCGCATCGTCCACAACGGACGGGAGGAAAGCCCGATAAGCGAGGGAAAAGAAGACTTTGGCGAACCCGCCGACCAAAGCCGCGGCCAAGAGCAGCGCAAAAGAAAGAAACCCGAAAGCCCACGAAACAGGCACAGCAAGGAAAGCCGCCATCTGGATGACGTCGCAGACCAGCATCACCCGCCGCTTGGGCCACCGGTCGACCCAAGCGCCCGCTGGCAAACCTACGGCGAGCCAGGGGATCCAAGCGGCCGCGGTAAGTGAAGCAACCTCGAACGTCGAAGCGTGCAGCGCCAGCAAAGCCACCAACGGAACCGACGCACTGGCGACCGCGCTGCCGACTGTGCTGACCGTCTGCCCAGTCCACAAGAGACGGAACGCGGCACCCCTCACGGCTGCGCTCTGAAACCACGTCCAAACACGAAAACCGGCTCCCGTTCCGTCGAAGGGTCCGCTGCGGCTTTAGCCCCGAACTCCTCGAACAGCGCGAAAATCCGATCGTTCAACTCCGCCAATTCCGCAGGCGTCAACCGCATCCACGCATCAGACGAGAACCACGCATCGCGCCATTCCTCCGGAGCCGTCTCCATTTCCGAAAGCCAGCCCCGCGACAACGTCATCTGCCGATCGAGGCTCACCGTCTCCGCGACCTCCGCCACCGGATCTCCGGCGAAGTCCGAAGTGGCCCACGACAACGTGCCCGACGGACGCCGCCACCATCGCTCTCGCCGATCCCGCGCCAGTTCCGGCGCTTCGACCACCAAACCGGCCCCGGAAAGCACCTTCAGGTGGTGGCTCACATTGCCCACCGCCTGCGCGGTTTTCTCCGCGAGCACCGACGCGGTGGCCGGGCCGTCGAGTTTCAGCACGTCCAGTAGGCGGCGGCGCAGCGGATGCGACATCGCGGCCAGTACCTGGGAATCGCGGACCTCCATAACGCACAAGAGTAGTTGTACAACAACTCTTGTGCAATAGCCCGCAGGTATCCTCGCGGGCATGGGCATCATCCTGTGGATCGTCTTCGGCGCGCTGGTCGGCTGGATCGCGAACCTCGTGGTCGGCGGCCGGGAACGGCAGCGGCAGGGCTGCCTCGTCAGCGTGCTGGTCGGCGTGGTCGGGGCGGCGCTCGGCGGCTTCATCTACCGGCTCGCGACCGGTGAGCAGCAACACTTCGAGTTCGATTTCCCGAGCTTCGGCGTCGCCATCCTCGGCGCCATCGTGCTGCTGCTCGTGTTGCGGCTGGTCAGCGCGGCGACCGCGAGCCGTCGCGATCGTGACCGTTGGTAACGGTTTCCCGACGATCTGTCAGAACACCTGGGCGACGGGCTAAACTGATCCGTTCCGCGCCCGGGTGCGTGCTTCGTCGGGGGACGCATGCACCCGGGCCGCGTCCCGCACGAGCCGAACAGCGTGAACAGGGTCGACGAGCTGGGGAACGGGCACCGAGAGGACATCCCGGCGCCAGTCGCGCAACAGCCGCGCGAGCAGATCGGGTACCGCCATCGTCTCCCTCGCCAGGTCGGCCCGGGCACCGGTCCCGAGCGGCGTCAACTACCCGGTGTTATCGGATTGTTCGACGCGTCGTTACCGGTTTGTGGTCGCGCCCACCCGCGCCGGGACAACCCTTACGACCAGGGGCCGCCCGGTCCGCCGCAAGCGGGCGGTAGCGTGGGGAAGCCCAAATCGGACCCTTACACCGACCGAGACGAACAGCGGGGAACTCGACCCATGAGCGGCCAGCCCACCGGTAACCCCCTCGCGCACGCTGTCCAGCTGGCCCGCGAGACGTTCCCGCCGATGCACCCGGCTGGACGGCCGTTCCTGTTCGGCGGCCTCGCCGCGACGTTCGTGCTGCGCCGGTTCTCCAAGCGCCTCGGCGTGGTCGGCGCGCTCGCCACCGCGGGCATGACGGCGTTCTTCCGCGAGCCGAAGCGCGTGCCCCCGGTGCGCGACAACGTCGCGATCTCGGCCGCCGACGGCACCGTCTCGCTCATCGAGGAAGCGGTCCCGCCCGCCGAGCTCGGCCTTCCCGCCGAACCGCGGATGCGGGTGAGCGTGTTCCTGTCGGTCTACGACGTGCACGTCCAGCGCACGCCGGCGGCGGGCGTGATCTCGAAGGTGGCGTACAAGCCGGGCAAGTTCCTTTCCGCGGACCTCGACAAGGCGAGCGAGGTCAACGAGCGCAATTCGCTGGTGCTGCACACCGTCGACGGCCACGAGCTCGTCGTCGTGCAGATCGCCGGACTGGTCGCGCGCCGCATCCGGTGCGACGTCCGCGAGGGCGACAAGGTGTCCGCGGGCGAGACCTACGGCATCATCCGCTTCGGCTCGCGCGTCGACACTTACCTGCCGCCGGGCAGCCGGGTCGTGGTGGCCAAGGGCCAGCGGACCGTCGGCGGCGAAACCGTGCTCGCCGAACTTCCTGCGCAGGGAGAAAGCTGACCATGGTCCGCGTGACCACCCCGGGCGTCCGGCTGCTGCCGAACGCGATCACCGTGCTCGCGCTCTGCGCCGGACTCTCCTCGGTGCAGTTCGCCCTCACCGGCAACTACGCGATGGCGATCGGCTCGATCGGCATCGCCGCCGTCCTCGACAGCCTCGACGGCCGCATCGCCCGGCTGCTCGACGCGACGTCCAAAATGGGAGCCGAGCTCGACTCGCTGTCCGACGGCATCTCGTTCGGCGTCGCGCCCGCGCTGGTGCTCTACGTCTGGCAGGCGCACGGCGACCGCATCGGCTGGGTCGCGTCGCTGATCTTCGCGGTCTGCATGATCCTGCGGCTCGCCCGCTTCAACACGCTGCTCGACGACACCGACCAGCCGCCGTACGCCGCCGAGTTCTTCGTCGGCGTGCCCGCGCCGGCCGGCGGGCTGGTCGCGATGCTGCCGCTGATCGCCACGCTGCAGTGGGGCGAGGGCTGGTGGTCCGAGCAGTACGTGGTGCTCATCTGGACCATCGCGGTCGCCGCGCTGCTGATCAGCCGCATCCCGACGCTGTCGCTCAAGACGGTGAAGGCCCCGGCGAAGGCGATCGCGCCGCTGCTGGTGGGCGTCGGTCTGCTGGCCGCCGCGATCATCGTGTTCCCGCTGGCGGCGCTGGCGGTCGCGCTGGTGCTGTACCTGCTGCACATCCCGTACTCGGTCTACCGGCACCGCTGGCTCGCCGCGCACCCGGAAGCCTGGGAAGTGCCGCCCCGCGAACGCCGTGCGATCCGCCGGGCCCGCAGTCACCGCCGGCTGCGGCTGCGCCCCGCCTCGGGCCGAGTCGCCGGCGCGGCGATGCGCGCGGTGCGGCGCACGAACTCGGACCTGGTGCGGACCCGGAATCTGCGCGAACGGGACCACAGCTCGGCCACGTCCGGACCTACGCAGCGGCGGCGGAGCTGGCGTCGGATCGGCATCCGGCGCCGGTAGGTTCAGGCCTGCCGCGCGCCCAACGCGGACACCAACAGATCCAGCTGCGTCTCGAAATCCTGCCTGCAATCCGCGTCGCTCAGCACCGGCAACAAGCGGTGCAGGTTCGGTGTTTCGCTGGGCGTCGCCATGCGGCGGAACCAGTCGTCGACCAGCTCAGCACGGTCCAGCGGAGCCCCGGCGAGGCCGGTTTCTTCGGTGAGTGCGGCACCGAACGCGAGGCCCGTCACGGAGCGGTACGCGCGGACGGTTTCGACGTCGTCCAGTCCAGCGTCCACCAGGGCGCCGAGCATGCTGTCGATCACCTTCAACGCCCCCGGCGAACGCGGGTTCGCCTCTTCCGCGACCAGGGTCCGCAGCACCGCCGGATGCTGCCGAAACTGCGCGTAAAGCCCCTCGGCCAGCCCTCGGATCCGGATGTCCCACGGTGCGGCCGGGTCGGGCACGGGGACCGCCTCGAACATCCGAGCCACGAGGCCGTCCAGCAGATCGCCCTTGTTCCGTACGTGGTTGTAGAGCGACATCGCCTCCACGCCCAGCCCCGCGGCGAGCTTTCGCATCGACAGGGCGGCCACGCCGTGCTGGTCGACGAAAGCCAGCGCCGCGTCGAGCACTTTTTCGCGCGTCAGGGGTTCCCGGACCATCGCACCAGCTTACGGCGTAAGCCCTCGACAGGCCCGCTACTTACACCGTATACTTACACCGTATACTTACACTGTAAGTAGCCAGCTTGGGAGGTCCGCCGTGGATGCCGTCACCCTGCTCACCACGACCCGTTCCGTCCGGCGAAAGCTCGACCTCGATCGGCCGGTTCCGAAGGCAGTGCTCGAGGACTGTCTGCGAATCGCACAGCAAGCGCCCGCCGCGAGCTTTCTGTCCGAAGCCCAGCACTGGGTCGTCGTGCTCGATCCGGCGCTGCGCAAGGAAATCGCGGGGATCACGCGAGAAGCCGCGGAGGAAGCGTGGCGGCAGTACGGATCCCTCGCCGGGGAACGCGCGATGATCTCGTCCCGGCATCTGGTCGGGCACCTGGACCAGGTGCCCGCACTCGTCCTCCCGTGCCTGCCGGGACCGGTGCCGACGGGCACTGCCGAACTGTCGGCATACTACGGCTCGATCTACCCCGCGATCTGGAGCTTCCAGCTGGCCCTGCGCACGCACGGATTGGCCAGCTCGCTGTGTAGCTACCACCTCGGCGGCAGGGAGGCGGACGTCGCGCGGATCCTCGGCATTCCGGACGACGTCGCGCAGATCGGCCTGCTCGCGGTGGCCTATTCGACCCAGCGCGAATTCTCCCCCGCCGCCCGTCCGGCGGTGACCGACATCCTTTCTTTCGACGGCTGGGCGAAGCCGTAACTCGCGCATAACCGCCCGCCGGTTCATTAGGGTGAGCAGGGTGAGCGATCCGCAGATCACCCTGACCGTCCGGCACACGCCGTCCGCGCTCGACGCGCGGCGGGGGGTTGTCCGGCTGCACCCGGAAGTGCTCGACGCGCTCGGCCTGCGGGCCTGGGACGCCGTGCACCTCACCGGAGCGCGGCGCAGTGCCGCATTGGCCGCGCCTGCCGCCGAGGAGGCGACGCCGGGGGTCGTGTTGACCGATGACGTCACCATGTCGAACCTCGGCGTCGCGGAGGGCGGCGAGGTTGTCGTCTCGCCAGCAGAGGTGACAGCTGCCCGCACGGTCACCGTGTCTGGGTCTCGGCTCGCGTCGGTTTCGGTGTCTCCGCAGACGTTGCGGCTCGCGCTCACCGGCAAGGTTTTGACCCGTGGCGACGCCGTTTCCCTGCTGCCGCAAGACCTCGCGCCCGCGCCGGGCTCGGATGTCGCCGCTGTGCGCGGGCAGCTGTCCCGCGTGATCGGGGCGACCTGGACGAACGAACTGCTGACCGTCACGGCGACGGAACCGGCTGGCGTCGTCGTGGTTGGACCGTCCACTGTGGTCAGCTGGCGGGACGGCGCCCGCACGGGCACGCCGACCAGCGAACCGCCGACGCGCTCCGCGACCGCGCTCGTTCGCACCACTGCTGTCACCGCCGCCGAGGACTATCTCGAAGCGGAGATCGTCGAAGAGGTCGTCACCGAGGCCCGCGAGGAAGAGCTGGACGAGCCGGTGCCGGTCGCCGATCTGGTCGGGGCCGAGGGCGCGGCACGCAAGCTGGCCGAGTGGTTCGATCTGGCGTTCCATCGGCCGGAGCTGCTGGCGAAGCTGGGTACTTCCGCGCATCTGGGCGTGCTGCTGTCGGGACCGGAGGGCGTCGGCAAGGCGACGCTGGTGCGGGCGGTCGCCGCGGCGGAGAAGGTGCGCGTGGTGTCGGTGACCGCGCCGAATATCGCGGTGCTGGAACCGAATGCGGCACACCGATCGCTGCGTGAGGCCATCGACCGGGCCGCGGACGGCGACGGTCCCGGCGTACTGCTGATCAACGACATCGACGCGCTGCTCCCGGCAACGCAGCCGCCGCCGGTGGCCACGGTCGTCCTGGAGGAACTGCGCGCCGCGCTGCGCCGGGACGGGCTGGCTGTGGTCGCCACGACCGCGCGGGCCGAGTCGGTGGATCCGCGGCTGCGCGGGGCCGACCTGCTCGACCGCGAGCTGGGCTTGCCGCTGCCGGAAGCGAAAACCCGCGTCGAACTGCTGCGGATCCTGCTCCGCGACGTGCCGGTCGAATCCGGTGCCGACCTGGGCGTGCTCGCCGAACGGACCCCCGGCTTCGTCGCCGCCGACCTGCTCGCCCTGCGCCGGGACGCGGCGTTGCGGGCCGCGCTGCGTCAGCGGGACGTGGACGAACCCAAGATCTCCCAGCAGGACCTGCTCGACGCGCTGGCCACCGTCCGGCCGATCTCGCTGTCCACTTCGGACAACCTGGCCACCGGCGGCCTGACGCTGGACGACGTCGGCAACATGACGTCGGTCAAGGAAGCGCTCACCGAAACCGTGCTGTGGCCGCTGCGCTACCCGGACTCGTTCGCCCGGCTCGGCATCGAGCCGCCGCGCGGCGTGCTGCTGTACGGCCCGCCCGGCGGCGGCAAGACGTTCCTGGTCCGGGCGCTCGCCGGCACCGGCGCGCTGAACGTGTTCGCGATCAAGGGCGCGGAACTGCTGGACAAATGGGTCGGCGAATCGGAACGCGCGGTCCGCGACCTCTTCCGCCGGGCCGCCGACGCCGCCCCCTCGCTGATCTTCCTCGACGAGATCGACGCGCTCGCCCCGCGCCGCGGCCAGTCGTCCGACTCCGGCGTGGCCGACCGCGTGGTCGCCGCACTGCTCACCGAACTGGACGGCGTCGAGCCGATGCGCGAGGTCGTCGTACTGGGCGCGACGAACCGGCCGGAACTGGTCGACCCGGCGCTGCTGCGACCCGGGCGGCTGGAGCGGCGGATCTACGTCCCACCGCCGGACGCCGAATCCCGCGCCGCGATCCTCGCCGCGACGGCGAAGCACACCCCGCTGGCGTCCGATGTGGACCTCGCGGCCACCGCGGCGGCCCTGGAGGGCTACTCGGCCGCCGACTGCGCCGCGCTGATCCGAGAGGCGGCGCTGACCGCGATGCGCGAGTCGCTGGAGGCCCGCGAGGTGACCGCGGCGCATCTGGACAAGGCACGCGAGGCGGTGCGGCCCTCGCTGGACGCCGCGCAGCTGGCGACGCTGGAGGCTTACGCGCAGGCGCAGCAGGAACGCTGAGGACGCCTCCGCACCAGAGCTGTACGTGAGGGGAACCCTGACGGAATCTGATTCCCGCAGGGTTCCCCGCACGTACCTCGAGCGCAGCCGAGCGCCGGGTCCGGCAGACATGACAAAGCCCGCGCCGTAGCGCGGGCTGTCACGAACCAGGTCAGCTGCCCTGGTGTCCGCCGGGCTGGTAGTCCTTCGTGATGATCACTATGACACCCGGGCTCGAGTTCTGGATGCCGTCGAACCGGGGCTGGGCCTGGAAGCCGAACTCCTTGGCCAGCTGTTTCGCGGCGGCTTCCTCGTCGGTGCCGGGACGGAAGTAGGCCGTGGTGGTCGGGATGTTGCCCTGCGAGTAGTTGCCGACCTCGGCGACGTTCCAGCCCGAACCGCGGAAGTCGGCGGCGGCCTGTTCGGCGAGGTGCTTGATCAGCGAGTTGTTGTAGACCCGCAGGGTGACCCACTTGTTCGAGGCCTGCTGGTCCGGACCCGCCTGGCCCGGCTGCCCTGGCTGCTGGCCCGGCTGGCCGCCGGGCTGCCCTGGCTGGCCCGACGACGGTGCCGACGAAGCGGCGGACGACGAGGCCGGTGCCGACGAGGCGGGCGACGACGGCGCGGAGCTGGGCGCCGAGGACGAGGACGACGACGGCGCGGACGACGATCCGCCGGGCGCGCTGGGCTCGCCGGACGTGCTCGGCCCGGCGTTCTGGTCGCCGCTCGTGTTGAGCACGGTGACCCCGCCGATGACGGCGGCGACGACCGCTACCCCGATCAGCGCGACCCCCGCGGCCTTCAACGGCCGGGACAGTCCCGAGAAGACGCTCATGACAGCTCGATCCCCAACCGCCGGGCCCCGCGTTTGCGCTGACGGGCGGCGCGCGTTTTGCGCAGCCGCTTGACCAGCATCGGATCGGCCGCGACGGCCTCCGGCTTGGCCAGCAGCGTGTTCAGCAACTGGTAGTAACGGGTGGAGGACAGTCCGAAGCGCTCCCGGATGGCGTTCTCCTTCGCCCCGGCGTGGCGCCACCACTGCCGCTCGAACGCGAGGATGTCCAGTTCGCGTTCGGTCAGGCCACCGACATTCTCCGGCGGCGACGGCTGGTTTTCAGCCATCGACTCCGCGGCGTCCATGCGGTCCTCGCAATCGGTGTCGGCAGTCCTTCCGCGGGCGTCATTGAACCACGGAACCCATGCTCGACATGGGCATCCGACACGGCGCGTCACGGTCCGATCCAGGTGTACCAGAAGGGTCCGACTAAACTCGGCGTCCGTGACCGTCCACCCCATCTGCATCGCCGGCGAACCCGTGCTGCACCAGCCCACGCGCGAGATCACCGAGTTCGACGACAAACTCGCCACCCTCGTCGAGGACATGTTCGAGACCATGTACGCGGCCGAGGGCGTCGGCCTCGCGGCCAACCAGATCGGGCTCGACCTGCGGGTGTTCGTATACGACTGCCCGGACGACGAGGGCGTCGCGCACAAGGGCGTGGTGGTCAACCCGAAGCTGGAGACCTCCGAGATCCCGGAGACGATGCCGGACCCGGACGACGACTGGGAGGGCTGCCTCTCGGCCCCGGGCGAGTCGTACCCGACCGGGCGCGCCTCGTGGGCGAAGGTGACCGGCTTCGACGTCGAGGGAAATCCGATCGAGGTCGAGGGCACCGGCTACTTCGCGCGGTGCCTGCAGCATGAGACCGATCACCTCGACGGGTTCATCTATCTGGACCGGCTCGTCGGCCGCCACGCGCGCGCGGCGAAGAAGATGCTCAAGAAAAACAAGTGGGGCGTTCCCGGCCTGACCTGGCTGCCGCCCAAGGAACCCGCGGACGCCTGACCCGCGCCGAATTCCCCGAAGGCCTCCCCGAAATCACCGGGGAGGCCTTCGTTGTGCTTCGGCCAGACGGGCGGGAGGGTTGTGTCAACCCGACACCGCATGGCATCGTCGGACAAGCAACCTCAACCGAATGCAACGCGGGAGCTCGCGCCTTGGCGGGCTGAGAGGGTGGCTGGTGTCCATCTCGCGGACACCCGGCGTCACCGACCGCATGAACCTGACCGGGTAATGCCGGCGTAGGGAGTGAACGTCGTTGACGACGCTGGAAAACCAGGGTGCCATCGCCCCGTCCGTCACCACCGGGCCGATCACCGGCTCGCGGAAGGTCTACCACCGCACCGAATCCGGACTGCGGGTTCCGGCGCGGCGGATCGACCTGTCGAACGGGGAGCATTTCGACGTGTACGACACGTCCGGCCCCTACACCGATCCGGACGCGAACATCGATGTCCACAATGGACTGCACCCGCTCCGCTCCGGCTGGGCTGACGGACGGGAGCACAACACCCAGCTCGGCTGGGCCAAAGCCGGGGTCATCACCCGGGAAATGGAGTTCATCGCCGCGCGCGAACGCTGCACTCCGGAGTTCGTGCAGGACGAGGTCGCCCGCGGTCGCGCGGTGATTCCGGTCAACCGCAAGCACCCGGAGACCGAGCCGATGATCATCGGCAAGAACTTCCTGGTGAAGATCAACGCCAACATGGGAAACTCGGCCGTCTGGTCCTCTGTGGAGGAAGAGGTCGACAAGATGGTGTGGGCCACCCGCTGGGGAGCCGACACGATCATGGACCTCTCCACCGGCAAGCGGATCCACGAGACGCGCGAGTGGATCGTGCGCAACTCGCCGGTCCCGGTCGGCACCGTGCCGATCTACCAGGCGCTCGAAAAGGTCAACGGGGAGCCGGAAAAGCTCACCTGGGAGATCTACCGCGACACCGTGATCGAGCAGTGCGAGCAGGGCGTCGACTACATGACGGTGCACGCGGGCGTGCTGCTGCGCTACATCCCGCTCACCGCGCGCCGGGTCACCGGCATCGTCAGCCGCGGCGGGTCGATCATGGCCGCCTGGTGTCTCGCGCACCACCAGGAATCCTTCCTGTACACGCATTTCTCCGAGCTGTGCGAGATCCTGCGCGAGTACGACGTCACGTTCTCCCTCGGCGACGGCCTCCGTCCCGGCTCGATCGCGGACGCCAACGACCGGGCTCAGTTCGCCGAACTGGAAACCCTCGGCGAGCTGACGCACATCGCGCGCGAGCACGACGTGCAGGTGATGATCGAAGGCCCCGGCCACGTGCCGATGCACAAGATCAAGGAAAACGTGGAGCTGGAGGAAAAGCTCACCGGCGAGGCCCCGTTCTACACGCTCGGCCCGCTCGCCACGGACATCGCCCCGGCGTACGACCACATCACCTCGGCGATCGGCGCGGCGCAGATCGGCTGGTACGGCACGGCGATGCTGTGCTACGTCACGCCGAAGGAGCACCTCGGCCTGCCCAACCGCGACGACGTGAAGACCGGCGTGATCACCTACAAGATCGCCGCGCACGCCGCCGACCTCGCCAAGGGCCACCAGTACGCGCAGGACTGGGACGACGAGTTGTCCAAGGCCCGCTTCGAATTCCGGTGGAACGACCAGTTCAACCTGTCGCTCGACCCGGACACCGCGCGGTCCTTCCACGACGAGACGCTCCCCGCGGAACCGGCGAAGACCGCGCACTTCTGCTCGATGTGCGGACCGAAGTTCTGCTCGATGCGGATCACCCAGGACGTGCGCAAGTACGCCGAGGAGCACGGTCTGTCCTCTGTGGAGGCGATCGAGGCGGGCATGGCCGAGAAGTCCGCGGAGTTTTCCGAGCAGGGCAACAAGGTCTACCTGCCCGTGGTCAACCAGTGACAGTCACCCCTCGTACCGCCCTCACCATCGCCGGATCCGATTCCGGCGGCGGTGCGGGCGTGCAGGCGGATCTGCGCACGTTCTTCGCCAACGGCGTGCACGGCCTGGTCGCGCTCACCGCGGTTACCGTGCAGAATTCGCTGGGCGTGCAAGGGTTTTCCGAGATCCCGGTCGACGTCGTCACCGCGCAGATCAAAGCGGTCGCCGAGGACATGGGCGTCAACGCGGCGAAGACCGGCATGCTCGCTACCGCGGACATCATTCAGGCAGTGGCGAAAACGCTGGACGAAGTCCACATTGGACGCACTACGGACACCCCGTTCGTAGTCGACCCGGTAGCCGCGTCGATGACCGGCCACGCGCTGCTGCGTGAGGAAGCGCTGGAAGCGATCCGCACGGAACTGTTTCCGCGCGCCACGCTCATCACGCCGAATCTCGACGAGGTCCGGCTGCTGACCGGCGTCAGCGTCACCGACGCGAAGAGCCAGCACGCCGCCGCGGAAGCGTTGCTGGAGTTCGGTTCCCAATGGGTTCTGGTGAAGGGCGGGCACCTCTACGACGCCGCCGACTGCGTCGATCTGCTCACCGACGGCTCGTCGGTCATCGAGCTGAGCGGACCGCGCATCGACACGGAGAACACCCACGGCGGCGGCGACACCATGGCGTCCGCGATCACCTCGTCGCTCGCAAAGGGCGAGGACGTGCCCACCGCGGTCGCGGAGGCGAAACGGTTCATCGAACGCTGCGTCCAGGAGGCGTATCCGCTCGGTGCCGGGGTCGGCCCGGTTTCCCCGTTCTGGCGGCTCGCGAATCCGCAGTGAATGCGACACTGGCCGGATGAGCGAGACACCGGAAGCATTGTGGGCGCGGCTGCCGCTTGAGGTGCAGCACGAGGTCGACGGCCTGGTCACCGAGCACCGCACCGCTTCGGCGGTCAAAACGATCCGCAAATCGGGCGTCACGCCGCGCCCGGGGATCGCCGAAGCGCAAGCGGTGTACGAATACCGGATGTCGGTGCTGAAGCCGCCGCCGCGGTTTTACTAATCCGACCAAAAGTAGGCCGACCCCGACCGCGTCACGTAACCGTTGCTCCGAAAGCCATTCGGCCGTGGCTGTGGTCGGATTAGTAATGATCGGCACAGTAGCCGCGCGAATCCACCGTCGGCAGCACGGTCGTGAGGCCGGTCCAATCGGACGTCACCACGGACGCGTGTTGCTTGGCCAGTTCGGCGACGCGCTGGGTCGCCTGGTCGACGGTCGGGTTGTGGTCGTCGATGGCCGGCGCGACGTTCTGGGCGTCCGTCATCACCACGTAGTAGTGGTTTTCGTCGTACCAGGACATTCCGGCCTTCGCGAGCCATTCGCTCGCGTCTCCGTCGAAAACGACAAACCACGGTTTCTGCTCCGCGGTGTATTTGTCGCGCGGATCGCCGCCGGCGGCACCGTGCACGGTCGGGAAGATCTGCACCGAATTCAGCTTCCCGGCCGCCTTCTGGTCCAGCAGGTAACGGACGTACTCGACATCGGTGTGCAGCGTGTCGGTCGGGTTTCCCTCTTCGACGGTGCCGGGGATGATCTCGGTGAGCACCTTGCCCCGCAACGCGTCCAGCGTCGGCCAGTTGTCCGCTTTGGACGCTTCATCCAGCGTGGCGTGGCTGCCGAGCAGATCCGCGGGCTTGAACACCGCGTCGCCGAGATGGTCGCGGAACGCGGCGTCCAGCTGAGCCGGGCCGAGGCCGGTATTCGCCGAGAAACCGGTCTTCATTTCGATCTTCACCTTGAGCGGCCCGCGGCCGGGATGGGCGCCGAGCCAGATCCGGATGTCGTCCAGGCACGATTCGAGGTCCTTGTTGGTCCCGCCGGAGTAAAGGTCGGCCGCGGTGTGCGCGTCGACGCAGTTGTTGCCGTTGCCCAGCGGGTTGGAGTGGCTGACCTTCCACTCGTGGGTGAAGAAGTCCGGCCAGACGTCGAGCTCGAGCAGGGACGAGCCGTTGTCCAGCGCCTGCGCCAGGTACGGGTACGCGGCCGGGTCGTAGGTGTTGTGCACGCCGACCGTGGTCACGTGCGAAAGCTGGGGGCTGTCCGCGCTGGCGACCCCCGGTACCGCCAGCGTGGACAGGAGCAGGAGACCGGCCGCGGCGAGCTTCACTGATGTCTCCTTCA
This sequence comes from Amycolatopsis sp. La24, assembly GCF_029087445.1. Lineage (NCBI taxonomy): Bacteria > Bacillati > Actinomycetota > Actinomycetes > Pseudonocardiales > Pseudonocardiaceae > Amycolatopsis > Amycolatopsis sp. La24. Next base: position 7,881 of record NZ_JARACH010000085.1, on the reverse strand, counting down.
TCACGGGGACCAGCACGAACGTTTACTGTGCCATCGTGGTGGACTGTGAATGAAGCACAGTTGCCTCAATGGACCAGACCAGAAGTCGGAACGCGCACATGACTGAGAACCCGAGCCCGCCCTCCGCGCTCACCATCGCCGGATCGGATTCCGGCGGGGCCGCCGGACTGCAGGCGGACCTGCGGACCTTCCTCACCTGCGGGGTGCACGGCCTGGTCGCGGTCACCGCGGTCACCGTCCAGAACACGCTCGGCGTGCACGACCGCGCCGACCTCCCGCCGCACATCGTCGCCGGGCAGATCGAGGCGGTCGCGGCGGACATGGGCGTCGGCGCGGCGAAGACCGGCATGCTCGCGTCCGCGGAGATCATTCACGCGGTCGCGGCGGCCTGCGACAAGGCTGGGATCGGGCGCGACGGCGCGATCCCGTTCGTGGTCGACCCGGTGGCCGCGGCGATGACCGGCCAGTCGCTGTTCGACGACGACGGCCTCGCCGCGCTGCGCGACGAACTCCTGCCGCGCGCCACCGTCCTCACCCCGAACCTGGACGAGGTGCGGCTGCTCACCGGCATGACCGTGACCGATCGCGAGGGCATGCACACCGCGGCCGTCGTGCTGCACCAGCTGGGCCCGAAGTACGTGCTCGTGAAGAGCGGCCACCTGCAGTCCGACCCGGAGTGCGTCGACCTGCTCTTCGACGGTTCGACGTTCGTGGAGCTGCCCGGCCCGCGCTGGCAGACGCCGCACACGCACGGAGCCGGCGACACCATGGCGTCCGCGCTCACCGCCGGGCTGGCCAAAGGCATGCCGGTGGTCGAGGCGGCGCGCTACGGCAAGTGGTTCGTGTCGCAGGCCGTCGAACACTCGTACCCGATGGGCGCGAAAGTCGGCCCGGTGTCGGCGTTCTGGCGGCTGGCCCCGGAAGAGCGCTAGCTGTGATGTCCAGGGAGGTTGGTCAGCCGGGTGACGGGTGGTTTGCCTCCGGTGGATGTGTGGGGCCGGTGGTGATTGTAGAAGTGCAGCCATCCCGGCAGCGCTGCCCGGCGGTCGTGTTCGCTGGGATAGAAGCGGGCGTAAGCCCATCCCTCGGCCAGGGTGCGGTGGAACCGTTCGATCTTGCCGTTGGTCTGCGGCCGGTAAGGCCGGGTCCGTTTCGGGGTGATGCCCAGCTCGGTGCAGGTCCCGCGCCAGGCCGACGAGCGGTAGCAGGCACCGTTGTCGGAAAGCACGCGTTCGACGGTGACGCCGCGGTCGGCGAACCAGGCGACCGCGCGGTGCAGGACACCGACGGCGGTGTCGGCTTTCTCGTCGGCGCAGATCTCGGCGTAGGCGACGCGGGAGTGGTCGTCGATCACGGTGTGCACGAACGCGGTGCCGGTGCGGGCGTGCCGGTCGGTGCTCCAGGTTCCGGTGCGGCGGGAGGTCGCTGATCTGTTCTTTTTGCCTTGCTGCTTGCCGACGTGGCGCCAGCCGCCGCCATCGGGGATGTTGCCGAACTTGGTGACATCGACGTGGATCAGCGAGCCGGGGTGGCCGTGCTCGTAGCGGCGTAGCGGTTCGCCGGTGGCCCGGTCGATGCGGGAGAGCCGGTTGATCCGGCAGCGGGTCAGGACGGCGTGCACGGTCGAGGCAGGGATGGCGAGCCGGCCGGCGATCTGGGCCGGGCCCAGCCGCTGGCGCCACCGCAGCCGCACGATCCGGCGGGTCAGTTGCGGGGACGTTCGGGCGGGGCTGTGGTGCGGGCGGCAGCTGCGGTCGGTCATCCCGGCCATGCCTTCGGCGCGGTAGCGGTCGGCCCACTTCGCGGCGGCCTTGGTGGCGACCATGAACATTTTCGCGGCGGCGGTGCAGGTCCAGCCCTGCTCGACGATCAGGCGGGCGAGGCGCAGGCGGGTGCGCGGGGTCAGGGCGGCGTTAGGGTGGGACACGAAGGCCTCCGGCGGGCGAAGCGGTTCCTAGACAGCTCCACTTCACCCCCGGGGCCTTCACCTGTCAGCACGACAGGCCGGTCACCGCCTTAACCCGGGACAACGTCCCTGGACATCACAGCTAGCCCTCGTCGGAGATCAGGGCTTCCAGCGCGGGCAGCGCGGCGATGATCGACTCGCGGGCCTCGGGCGTGAGCCGGTCGAGGCGGCGGTTGAGTTCCTGCACGCGGGTGGACCGCACGCCGGAGACGAGGCGTTCGCCTTCCTCGGTGGCGCGGGCGAGCCAGGCGCGCCGGTCGACCGGGTCGGATTCGCGCGTGACGTAACCGGCCTCCACCAGGGTGGCCACGATCCGCGACATCGTGGCCGCCGCCACGCCTTCCTTCGCGGCGAGGTCGCCGAGGCGCAGTTCGCCGAAGTGGACGAGCGTGGCCAGCGCGGAAATCGACCCGTGTCCGGGCCCGGGCGCGCCCGCCTGGCGCAGCGAGCGGGAAAGCCGCCCCACCGCTAGGTACAACCGGCCCGTTACGTCCTGGACCGAGGAAAGAGTCACGATCGGCTCCTTCTGACGCTGGTGCCCGCCGCTGGGTGCGCCGGAAAGGGTGCCGTCAACCATACGGCGTACCCGTGCTCAATCCGTGTCAAGCGCGGGCGAAATCACCACAACCCGACTATTTGTGCAGCTTGGCCGCCCCATTCAGAGCACCGACACGTCGAGCGGCAGCTCCGCGGGCGGCGGCAGCGGCGCGGCGGCCTCCGCCCGGAACGACTGCAGCAGGTAGCCGGCGAGCCGCCGCGACGCCGCTGGTGCCGCCGCTCCCGCGCCTGATCGCAGCCCGCCGTTCGCCAGCAAGATCAACGATAGGTCGGAAACCGCGAAGTCAGCCCGCAGCGCACCGGCGTCCTGCGCCCGGCGGATCAACTCGGCGAACGCCCGCAACGCCCGGTCCCGCAACTCGGCGAAGGCGGCTTGATCCGGCAGCGCGGTCACGATCGCGGCGGAGAAACCGTGGTTGCGCGCCTGCATCGAGCACACCTCCTCGATCACCCGGCAGAACCCACGCCACGGATCGGGGTCGGCGAGCGCCTCGTCGAGCATGCCCGCGCACTCGGCCATCGGCTCCGCGAAAGCTTCCGCGACCAGGTCGGCCTTGGTCGGGAAATGGCGGTACACCGTGGCGACGCCGAGACCCGCGCGGCGCGCCAGCTCGCTCATCGACACGTCGAGCCCCTCGGTCTCGAACGTGCGCTCGGCGACATCGAGGATGTGCGCGCGATTGTGGGCTGCGTCGGTGCGCAACCGAGTCGATTTTTCCGGCACTCTCTCACTTTACGTGAATCGGAAGACCCTTTCCACTTTCCGTGCTAGAAGTGGAACATGCCTTCCACTTCGATGCGCGCCATCACCTACGACCGTTACGGACCACCGGAAGTCCTGCGCGAGACCACCCTTCCGACGCCGACGCCCGGCCCCGGCGAAGTCCTGGTCCGAGTGCGCGCGCTGACAGTCAACGGCGGCGAACTCGCCATGCGGTCCGGGAAGCTGCTTCCGTTCAGCGGCAAGCGTTTCCCCAAGCGAATCGGCGTAGACCTGGTCGGCGAGGTCGTCGATCCCGGAACCAGCCGGTTCACGCTCGACGACCTAGTCTGGGGCGGCGGGCGGCGGATGGGCACCGCCGCCGAGTACCACGTGCTGGCCGCGGATCGACTGGACCACGTGCCTGCCGGGCTGGATCCCGCGCAGGCCGCGTCGCTGCTGGCGGGCATCACCGCGATCACCGCACTGCGGGACAAAGCCCATCTGAAGCCGGGCGAACGCCTGCTGGTCCGCGGCGCGACCGGCGGGGTCGGCTTTGTGGCCACACAACTCGGCAAAGCGATGGGCGCGCACGTGACCGGACTGACGAGCGCCAAGAACCTTGAGTTGGCAAGGGACCTCGGCGCGGACGCCGCACTCGACTACCGCGATCCGGGCGACCTGGGGAAGTTCGACGTAATCCTCGACACCGTAGGCCGAGACCTAGACACGTTCCGGCAACTGCTGACCCCGCGCGGACGGATGGTCGCGATCGCGTTCGACCTCAACCGTCCGGCCCGTACGGTCGGCTATGTCGCGGCTAATTCGCTACGACGCCGACGGTGGGTGCGGGGATTCAGCGGCAATCCGAAGGCAGACCTGCTGGCCGACCTGAGCCGCTGGGTCACCGCCGGACTGGTGCGGCCGTTGGTGGACCGGGTGTTTCCGCTGGCGGATATCGCGGGGGCGCATCGAGCACTCGAGGAAGGCGGAGTGCGCGGCAAAGTGGTGATCACAGTTCCGTGAGGGGCTCGCACCGGCGCTGACGCACCCTGGCCGACCAGCTGTTAAGCCTTTCCCGCGTTAGCTTTGAAGAGACACTCGAGCTGGTCGCCGCTCTGATTTTCCCGATGAATGCGCAGCTGGCGGCATCAGCGAAGCCTTTCCGCTCACCACCGTCAATCTCGACAAGCAAGCGCGGATACCTCGACCGGGGTTGATACGAACCGTACTGGTCAACAGACCACAGAGCCACTGGGCCGCCGTGTCCGATGCTTAATCCCATTTCCGAAACGCCGAAAAACAGGATCTTAATAATGTCCAGATCAGGATCCGTGCGCTCGCACCATTCCGTTGTCCTCAATTCCAGCACCGAGTGCCCGGCACCATAGGACCAGACCCTGAAGTGCCGATCACTCGACCACAGGAGTTCTCGCTTCAAGCCACTCACGAACCGTTCCTCCCACACCGGAGCCCGAAGGCAGACCCGCTCGCCGACCTGAGCCGATGGGTCACCGCCGGGTTGGTGCGACCGTTGGTGGACCGGGTGTTTTCCGTTGGCGGATATCGCCGACGCACACCGCACGCTCGAAAGCGGCGGTGTGCGCGGCAGAATCGTCGTCGAGGCGTAGCTCAGCGAGGCGGACTGGACGCCTGCGCCCAAAACCGCTGCGGCACCCTTCCCGCGCCGCGCGCCAGATACCCCGCCTCCACCGCGCTCCGCATCGCCAAGGCCATTCGTTCCGGGTCCGCCGCGCGGGTCACCGCGGTCGACAGCAGTACCGCCGAGCAGCCGAGTTCCATTGCCAGCGTGGCGTCCGACGCCGTGCCGATCCCCGCGTCCAGCACGATCGGCACCGACGCGCGCGAGACGATCAGTTCGATGTTGTGCGGGTTCCGGATTCCCAGCCCAGTACCGATCGGAGCACCGAGCGGCATCACCGCGGCGCAGCCCGCTTCCTCCAGGCGCAGGGCGAGCACCGGGTCGTCGTTGGTGTACGCGAACACCGTGAATCCGTCCGCCACCAGGCGTTCGGCTGCTTCCAGGGTTTCCAGCGGATCCGGCAGCAGGGTGCGGTCGTCGGCGTGCACCTCGAGTTTGATCAGGTTCGTTTCCAGCGCCTCGCGGGCCAGCTGGGCGGTGAGCACGGCTTCCGCCGCCGTGCGGCAGCCTGCGGTGTTCGGCAGCAGTTCGATGTCCAAGCGCCGCAACAGCTCCAGTACGCCCGAGCCGCCCTCGGCGTCGGCTCGGCGCATCGCCACGGTGGTGAGCTGGGTGCCCGACGCGACGAGCGCTCGTTCCAGCACTTCGAGATTCGCCGCGCCACCGGTGCCGATGATCAGTCGCGACGACAGCTTGTGTTCGCCGATGATCAGGTCGTCCATGCTCAACCTCCTTGAACCGCGGTCAGCACTTCGAGCTGCGCGCCCTTCGGCACGACCGCTTCTTCCCATTCGCCACGCCGCACGACCTCGCCGTTGACCGCGACGGCCACACCCCTGCGTTCCGCTCCCAGCGCGTCGAGGACCGCGGAAACGGTGCTGTCGTCGGGGAATTCCCGCCATTCGCCGTTGACCTTGATCTCCATCAGACTCGCTCCTTCTCGACCAGACGGGAGGGCGTCGCCGCGGCGACCTCCGGCGGCGGGGCTTCGCCGGCCAGCCACGCGACCACGGCGTCCGCAGTCGCGGGCGCCATCAGCAAACCGTTGCGGTGATGTCCTGTCGCCGCGTACACGCCTTCGCTCACTTCGCCGATGTACGGCAGAGCGTCGCGGCTCGCAGCACGCAGTCCGGCAGCGACTTCCACCAGCTCGTACTCCGTGATGCCGGGCAGAATACGTTCCGCGCCTTCCAACAACTCACGTACGCCGCGCGCGGTGACAGCCTGATCGAAACCGGCTTCGTACTGCGTCGCGCCAAGGACCAGTTCGCCGTCTTCTCGCGGTACCAGATAGATCGGCCGCCCTTCGACCATCGCGCGCACCGTGTACGGCGGAGGCGGCAGACAGCCACGACGCGGACGCAGCCGCAAAATCTCGCCCTTCAGCGGACGTACGGCGTGCTCCAGCAACGGATGCAGCTGACCGGTCCACGCCCCCGCGGCGAGGATCACCGGGCCGGACACGTCGGAAAGGCTCTCGAGCCGCTCGCGCCGGAACTCGACCCCACGCTTCGTAGCCGCTTCGCTCAGCGCTGTGAGCAGTTTCCGGTTGTCCACGGCTAAATCGCCCGGTACATGCAGGCCGCTGCGCACCGCACCGACGCCCGGCGCGAGCCGCTTCGCCTCGCGACCGGTGAGCGTCTCGACGTCGCGGCCGAGCGAACGCAGGTACCCGGCGAGGATGTCGAGGTGCCCGGCATCGGCGCTGTCGAACCCGACGACGATCGTGCCGTGCTCGGCCAGCCCGGGATCGGTGCCCTCGTCGGCGAGGTCGCGTGCGAAGCCTGGCCAGCGCCGCAGCGACGCTTCCCCCAGGCTGAGCACGGCTTCCTCGCCCGGCCACGCCTCGGTGACCGGTGCGAGCATCCCGCCGGCCAGCCAGGACGCGCCACCGCGCGCGGGCTCCGGGTCGACGACCGTGACGCGCCATCCGCGAGCGGCCGCGCGCCAGGCGACGGACAGCCCGATGACGCCGCCGCCGACGACAGTGACGGTTGTGGTGCTGGTGTTCACAGTGGAATCACGCTCCCTGCGCCGGCATGACCCGGATCAGGTTCCACGGTCGGAGCGGCAGCTCCCTCTCAGCCCGTTGCCTCGGGCTCCCGTGCGGACTCCCACACCGTAGCGCGCGGGTAACGTCACCGCCATGCCTGCCTTGACCGGAGACCAAATTCGCACCCGGCTAGCCGACGCCCGGCTGTACCTGTGCACCGACGCCCGCACGTCCCGAGGCGACCTGGCCGAGTTCGCCGACGCAGCCTTGGCGGGCGGCGTGGACATCATCCAACTGCGGGACAAGACCGGCGGCGCCCCGCTCGAGGCCAAGCAGGAGATCGCAGCACTGGAAGTCCTGGCAGAGGCCTGCGCCCGACACGGAGCGCTGCTCTCGGTAAACGACCGTGCGGACGTAGCGCTGGCCGTCGGCGCCGACGTCCTGCACCTGGGCCAAGATGACATCCCAGTCTCCCTCGCCCGACGAGTCCTAGGCGACGACGTAGTCATCGGCCGATCCACCCATTCGGAGGAGCAAGCCACAGCAGCCGCCACCGAGACAGGAGTGAACTACTTCTGCACCGGCCCCTGCTGGCCCACCCCGACGAAGCCCGGCCGCTTCGCCCCCGGCCTGGACCTAGTCCGCTCAACCGCAGCGAGCAACACCGAACGCCCCTGGTTCGCCATCGGCGGCATCGACGAACCCCGCCTACCCGAGGTACTGGCCGCAGGCGCAACCCGAATCGTCGTCGTCCGAGCAATCACCGAGGCCGAAGACCCCAAAGCAGCCGCACAAACCCTACGAGCCCACCTGGGATAACCACGCCCGCCGACCCACCCAACCGCACCGGTGCACCCAACGATCGAAGCACCCAGCCCCTCTACCGCAGCCAATCCACCCAACGAGCGAGGCACCCACACCTCCCCCGCACCCCGATACGAAGCTCCCCTGCGGTTCGGGGGTGCTTGTCAAGGCATCTTTCCCGCCTTGACATGCACCCC